>CACZWF010000030.1 GCA_902784785.1 uncultured Bacteroidia bacterium | reverse complement strand
GTCACGGTGCGTTCTTTATCGACTCAAAATCCACGGAAATCAGTTTCAACGACTGCTTTTTCCATGACAATACATTGCAAAACAATGCCAGTTGGAAGGGAGGGGCTGCCATTTACCTCAAAGCGGGTAAGGTCAAACTCAACAACTGTCTTTTCAAAAACAATAAAGCGACCGGCAATGGCGGGGCAATCCGTACGGCCCATAAAGATGGGGTGCTGATGGCGAACAACTGCAAGTTCATTGCCAACAAGATTGAGCGGGATTACGGTACCTCCTTGTTCGCGAAGGGCAATGTGGCCTTCCACAAATGCCTGTTCTATGGCGGTACAGCCGACAATACGACCAACGGAGCTCCGGAACTGAATGTAAACTGGAATTACATTTTCGCCAATTGTACCGTGGTGCAGCGCTCCGTCATCTCCAGCGGTATGGGAACCATCCGCTCGGAGACCATAACGAATCCTCCTTCGTCCAGACCGGACGATGCCGGGTATGTGGGCTGGTTTATGAACAATGTGATTTACAATACTTCTACAGAAGACAAGGCCTGGGGCGTGCTTTTCAGCACCAAGATTGATGGTACGGAATACCCCAGCGGCGTCGTGTCGAAGGGCTACAATGCTTTTGTCGGCAAAAACGGCGGTATCAGCCATGCTAATCGTTTTACCAAGGCTGACACTGACCAGGACAAGAATGCTCTTTCTGAGATTGGTCCCATTTCCTATTCCTTCAATGAGTCGGACAATACACTCAACTGGACCGGCAGTTTCAACTTCACGCGGGCCACGGACAGTCAGGTTTATGAAGCATTGGGCACGTATCAATCAGAGAGTGGAATCACCACGCTGGGAACGGATTTCCGTACCTGGCTTAGAGAAATTGGAGCTTTATAATTTTCAATATTATGAAAAGAAAATATCTTACCCCTACCTTTATGCTGGTTCCCGTAGCGTTGAACCAGTGTGTCGCCGTCAGTACCAAGGCGACCAGCGAACAATATGAAGAACTAACATTTGAATGGGAATGAAAAAGATAGTTGCTATTATTACAGTGGCTGCCGGACTGTTGTCCGCAGCGTGCGCCAAGCAGGAGTCCCCGTTGGATTCCTCGATCCGTACCAACCAAGAGCCTTCGCTCAAGGAAGTCGTATTCACCTCCCAATCGGAACCGACCAAAACCACCTACGACAGTGGCGCTGTGAATTGGGTCGCGGGGGATGAGATTACCATTCTGTGGGGAACGGGTGAATCGGACAAGACTGTATCTGCCGCAGTCACTGGCGGCGCAACCACCGGTTTTCGCGCTACGGTGGGAGAAGCGGACATGTATTACGCTGTCTATCCCTCTGCCATCGTGTCCTCTTTGTCCGGACTTACGGAATACGATTTGCTGGTCAACGTACCCAAAACACAGCATGGGCTGTTTGCCAACGCAAATATCGCCGTGGCTTCGACGGATGCGGCATCGATGTCCCTGGCTTTTCAAAACCTCTGCTCGCTGGGTAAGTTCCAACTGACCCGTAGCGACATCAAAGAGGTGCGTTTCCGGGGAAACAACGGAGAAGCCGTCAACGGGGATGGCGTCCAGGTCAAGCTGGGCGAGACTCCCTCTGTCGAGGGGGTGGGTACCCCGCATATTGAGACGGTCGTAACGCCCTCGGAAGGGACCGCTTTCGCTCCCGGGACCTATTATGTTGCGATTCTTCCCGGCAGATTCTCCCAAGGATTCTATTTGAGTTGCAAAACGACAGCCGATGTAATCCTGCCCCTCAAATACACGACGCAGGATTACAACTTCCCTCGTTCCACCGCGATTGACCTGGGTGTCATCGACAATACGGATAAACTGTATGTGACACCCGACGGTACCGGTAACGGTTCCACTTGGAGCAAGGCGATGGGAACGGCCGCTTTGCGGAATCTGCTGAGTGACCTGTCTGAAACGCCCGAAGCGGACCGGATACGGAAAATCAATAATACGATCATTTGTCTGGCCGGCGGCACCTATGCCCTCGCGGATGAGACGGCCAAATATCTTCCCGTATCCTTCACCCAGACGGTTAAGCTGTCTCTGGAAGGCGGCTATAACGCCGGTACGGGCGAGCGGGATTTTGCCCAGGAGACCATTCTTTCCGGCAACAGCGCGAATGCGCTCTTCTCAATCGGGGACAAGGTGGATATCACTTTTGACGGAATTGTTTTCAGGGATGCCCGGACGATGTCGCTGACAGTGGCGGCGGATATCAACAAAGGCAGGGGAGCCTTGACCGTCACATCCTCCAGCGCCATCGTGAATGTCAATTATTGCAAGTTCCTGGACAATGTTGAGGCGATCACGCACGGAGGCGATGTTACGACGGGGTATGACGGTGGCGCCGCGCTCTATGTTTCGAGCGGAAAAGTCTATGTCAAAAACTCTTTGTTCAAAGACAATTCCTCCAGTTCTCGTGGCGGCGCCGTGAGGACGGAGACCGGCGGTACGCTCTTTATGGACAACTGCCAGTTCATCGACAACTGCATTACCTATGACGCCTACGGTACGGCGCTTTTCACCAAAGGGAACTTGGGTTTGCATCGTTGTACTTTCTATGGCGGATCTGCCCCTTCGGGAAAGAACAACCCTATTTTGAATGTAAACAACAACTTCATCCTTTCCAGCAATACGATTGTCGGAACATCGTCGATGGGTTCGGGGACTGGCTTGGTCCGTTCTGAAACGACGGGTACTTATCGCGGTTTGTTGGTGGACAACATCTTGGTCAACACCTATAGCGGAAGCAATACGGCTTGGGGTATTTTGATATCCAAGACGGATAAAGCAAACCTGTCCTTCGGGTACAACCTGTTCTCGGGGAAAAATAACGGTGTCAGTCATCCCGCCCGCATCGACTTGCAGACATCTGATAAAGATGTGACGGATTATACGACACTTGGGCCCACGGGTCTTAACCTGAACACCACGACCTACACCATCGATTGGACCGGTGCTTGGACTGGCTACACACCGGCGGATGCAACGACGGTCAAGACGGCCATTGAATCCCATACGGTCTTTGGCTCGGATTTTTCCACTTGGTTGGGACTGTAAAATGCATTTGAAATATGAAGAACAATAAAATTCTGGTGATTGGTTCCAGCAACACCGATATGACTGTGCTGACGGAGACCCTGCCCGCTCCCGGCGAGACTTTGCTGGGCGGAGAATTCAAAATGGGCGGCGGCGGAAAAGGCGCCAACCAGGCCGTGGCCGCCAAACGCCTCGGCGGTGACGTGCAGTTCATCTGCAAAGTCGGCCGCGACATTTTCGGCGAGAACGCCATCGCGTCCTACAAAGCCGAAGGGCTGGACACCTCCCTCATCCTCCGCAGTGAGAAACCTTCCGGCGTGGCTCTCATCCTCGTCGACAAGCAGGCGGAGAACTGCATCAGCGTGGCCGGCGGTGCCAACGAAGATTTTTCGGTGGAGGACATCCGTTCCTTGAGCTCCGTCATTGAACAGGCGGGAATCTTGATTTTGCAACACGAGATTCCCATTCCCACCATCGTGGAAGCGGCCAAAATCGCGCACGCGGCCGGGGCGTACGTTATCCTCAACCCGGCTCCCGCCCGGGCGCTCCCCGAGGAAATCTACACCTGCATTGACTTGCTGACCCCCAACCAGACAGAAACCGCCACGATGACGGGCCTCTCCGTGAGTAACGAAGAGGAAGCCGCCGCGGCCGCCGCCGAACTGCGTCGCAAGGGGGTGGGCAACATTCTGATGACGATGGGCAGCAAAGGCTCGATGTGCTTCACCGCCGAAGAGAACTTCTTCACCCCCGCCTTGCGGGTGAAGGCCGTCGATACGACAGCCGCCGGCGACACCTTCTGCGGAGCG
The DNA here is from genome assembly GCA_902784785.1 of uncultured Bacteroidia bacterium. Classification (GTDB taxonomy): domain Bacteria; phylum Bacteroidota; class Bacteroidia; order Bacteroidales; family UBA932; genus Cryptobacteroides. Next base: position 16,846 of record CACZWF010000030.1, on the reverse strand, counting down.
CTCGCCGTGGCCCTCTCCGAAGGCAAATCGCTCAAGGAAGCCGCCGTGTTCGCCACCAAAGCCTCCTCGCTGACCGTTCAACGCCGGGGCGCGCAGGATTCCCTGCCCTACCGCCGCGAGATTGACGACGCTTGCTGACGAGGCTCTCACCTATGTTCCCTCCGTGCTCTTGCAAAGTTTTCTTAAATTAGTGTTTGTTTGTAATGCAGTTAATAGAGGTCGTGAAAATGATAAGTCATAAAGGACTTGTATGGGGATGCCTGCTTTCCCTGTCCGTTCTTTTTTCTTGCGCGAAAACGGAAGTTTCTGACGAACAGATTCAGATAGAGGCTCAAAACCCCCAAGAGTCCGTTTGGACGGAAGACGATCTCAAACCCAAAGAGGGGGAGGTGACCGAAGATGGCCAGCCCGTGGTGATGGTTTTCGGCGCCATGGTGAATTATGCCCAAAAGAAACAGCAAACGAACGAGGGGGTGAACGCCCAGACGCAAAATGAGGAAGAAGTGGACCTCGGAGCGCTGGAAGAACAGCGGGCTCTCGCTGAGTCCGGCGACGAGGAGGGGAGCAAATCCCATCTGGGCGCTTTGGTGGAAGACGTCACTCCCAATTATTATCCCAACTTGTGGAGCGTCGGCGACCGGGTGAGCATCAACGGAGTGAGCACTGCTTCTCTGCCCGAGGTCAATATTACCTCCGAAGGAAAACAGGCCCGTTTCCCGATGACGCAGTGGGTCGAACAATATGAGGGTAACTGGTATGTGGGTTATCCTGCCGATGCGTTTGCTTTCTCCTCGGGGACGGGTACGGTGACGCTCCCGACCAAGCAGAAGTATGTGGCCGGTTCCTACGATCCGGATGCTTTCATTATGGTTGGAAAAAGCGACAAGCAGGCTTTGAACTTCTGTCCGCAGGTGGCTCCGTTCAGAATCACCGTCCCGGGCGCCAGCGGAACCTATTACTCGAAAATTCGTGTCGAATCTGTTGACGGGGAGGCCTTGAGCGGCGCTTTCCGGACGAACTACAACAACGAGGAGGCGACTTTCGAGGCTATTGATGGGGAGAGTTACAATTATGTCGAAATGGACACGCCCAACCTTGAATTTGGCACAGCTTCGAAAGTTTTCTTCGTGCTTCCTGCTCAAATCTACGAACACGGCATCCGTATTCGCGTCACGCGCTCTTCCGACGGCCAAGAAATGGTCTTCTCCAATACCAAGAAGATGACGGTGGCGGTGGGGAGTATGACCGCCTTGACCTCTCCGACTTTTACACCGACGGCCGCTCAGGGAGCTCCGACCTTGGCGGAGGTGACCCCTTCGTCTTTCTACGTGCAATGGGCCAGCGGGCAACCGACCAAGGATTATGCCAAGCGTTGGCAGATTCTGGTCTATCCTGATAGCGATTCGGAGTGCGAGGGCGATCCGCTCCGAACGATTGAAATTCGTCCCAGAGTCAAAACGGATACTTTGCATTGCTGGGCTGAAGGTCAGAATCCGCTTCGTTTTATCGTAGGACGGATGACGCCGGGTGCGAAATATTATGTCAAGGTCAGGGATGTGGGGAACGACAATCTCAGCGCCACCCCGGCCAATATTACGCTTTCTTCCGCTCCTTCTACGGTAGAAATGCCGGTCTCCAATGTGACATCGACCGGAGTTGTGCTCCGCGAGGATTTCAGAGAGATCGGTTGGGCGGCGTCTTATTATAATGGGATTGAGGCCGGCGGATTCTATCCGACGACGACAAAGAATGGGCCTTCGCTTGACAAACGGACTTTCGATTATTTGGATACGAATGACAGCACGACCTTTATTCCCAATCAAAATTATTATGGCTTTTCTTATGACCGTATGAACGGGGCGTACGAAGACAGCCGTATGGCCAAATGGTTGTATTCCGGGTATAATTACTGGATGCCCGGTTATATCAAAATGGGAACATCGGCCAACAAAGGTTACTTGTTCACACCCGCCATTCCTTTGGCGGAAGGTACGAAGGCGGCCGTCCGTGTGACCGTCAGGGCCGCGAAGTATAATGGAAATACCAGCGCCAACTGGGCGCTGGCCGTTGTCAGCGGAGTGGTGGATGCTTGGACGGCGGGTCGCACGACGCAGGGGCATTTTAAGCGTTTGGCGGATAGTTATACCTTCCCCGACACGGATGATGTATCTCTCTATCGGACGATGACTTTCGTCAGCGAAGACGGCCTGGCTTGGACAGAACGTACATTCGAGAACCTGTATATGTCCAATGGCGACCGCTTGCTGTTCGGTCTGCCTGACGCGGCATCATCTAGTTCGGGAAAAGCCCGTGTCAACCTGGGGTCCGTCACGGTTGAGGTCACGGAACTGACGGATGACTTCATCATTCGTGACGCCACTTCTTTGGAGGCGTTCCGCGGGGCCGTCGCCGCCGCTGCGGACAAGAGCATCAACGCCCGCGTGGTGACGGATTTCGACGCTTCTGCCCTCGCTTCCTGGACGCCCATAGACGGGTACACTGGCACGCTGTCCGGAGGCGACCATACCATTTCCGGTTTGACCAAGCCTTTCTTCGCCAACCTTCGGGGGACGGTTCAGAACCTCACGCTCAATTCAACCATCAATCAGACTGCTGATGTGGATTGGACGGGTATTTTTGCACAAAGGCTCAACGGAACGATCACGGACTGTATTTCCAAAGGTAGCGTGACATTCCAACCTTCTACACCTGTGACCGGCGGCGATATCCGCTATGTCGGGGGTATGGTCGGCTTGGTGAAGAGCGGCTCGATGACCCGTTGTACCAACTATGCCTCCGTCACAGTTCCCCATAATGACCAGACCAACTCTATGAATTTGGAGGTGGGAGGCGTCATCGGTCGTCTTGACAATTCCACATCCGCGCCCATATCTTCTTATCTGCATAATGTCCACGACCCCGATGTTACCAATAGCGGTAAGGTGTCCGTATCTCTCGTCATTTCTACCAATACCGCGCGCAACTATCGTATCGGAGGTGTCATCGGATATGTCTCATCTGCGGCCTCGGCCATCAGCAACTGCACGAACAGCGGAACGGTGGAACATTCGGCCGCGGGCGCGAGTTGCAGTTTGAGAGTGGGCGGTATTGTCGGACACATGCGTCAGGCGGCAAGCGGCTGCCAGAATACGGGTGAAGTTACGATTACCAGCGCCGCATCTGTCGAGAAAGGCTATCTGGCCCTTGGCGGGGTGATGGGCTTTTGGGATGTTTCCAGTGGCTCGCTCAGCGGGTGTTTCAACACAGGAACGGTTTCCAATGCAGGAACTGTTCATAAGGATGATTATTCCCTCCACGCCGGCGTGGGAGGACTGATCGGTCGTGCGACGGGGGCCACGCTGACAAGCACGAAAGCGGCTTATAATTATAACAACGGCCCGGTCAGCGATTCCTCTGATTCAGACAATGTCGATATCGGTGGTATCTGCGGATATACCGAGAATGTGACGGATTTGACGTATTGTCGAAATCTTTCCGACGGTGTCGTCACGGTCGGAACGGGTTCGGGAAGCTCTTCGAGCGCTCCCTATAATGTCAACATCTCGGGTATTCTCGGTTTGGCGACTGGCGCGAGTACGGAGGTCACTCTCACTTCGGCCATCAACAAAGGAGCCATCAATATCTACGGGGCGACCATAGGCAATGATCTTTGCGTCGGCGGTGTCTTGGCCCAGAATGACGGTCCTTTCCCCGCAATCAGCGGAACTTCCACCGACCATACCACGAATACCGGGAATATTACCTTTACATCGAACACCTTGACGGGTGGATTGCGTGTGGGCGGCATCTGGGGGTGGCGTGCCAATGATAATGAAGGGACTGTGCAGTATTGTACGAATTCGGGTTCCATTGTGGCTAATTCCGGTGGTCTTGCCGTTTCGGGTACATATACATCCCAGAATTATGTGGGAGGTATTGTCGGGGGTGGTTCCAATTCGACCGATGTCGCTCCGGCCATGACCGTCCAATACTGTTACAACACGGGCGGTAAGAATCAACGTTTTTACTTGAACTTTGTGCGTAGAGTCCTTATGGGCGGGATTATAGGCGGTGTGGCGAGGGCTCCTAAATATTGCTCCAACGATGCCAATATTTCGCTGAAACGGTCTATACCCGATCCGTCAAGTTGGTCCGCTATCGGTGGTATCGCCGGTTATCAAAAGAGTGGAACGACGGGGAATAGGAATTTTAACGGCCTGAGTCATAATGGTACAATCAATGCCGGTGAGACTCCTTATTGCTATGCCAGCGGTATCGTCGGCTATTCCAATGGCGATTGCAAATTCGACGCTTGCTCCATCGCGGGGTCGATCAGTGCCCAACAATACAATCCCGGTCTATTCTTTAGTACGCCGGATGTCCAGCCGATTGTCTGTAAGAATGGTGGTTGTACGGTAAAAAGTGGAACCGTGGTCAGTTTTACCGACGCGACTCCACTCTCTACTACGATTTCCAGCATAAGTGACATTACTCAAACCAATGTCGTCGGTGGCGCCGGTACAGACACGGTGATGCCGGTCGCCAACCTGAGCGTTGTCGATTAATGGCCCTGACTTGTTCCAACAGATATGAAAAAACTACGATATCTAGCTTATGAATCTCCTTCCCTCGAGTGGCTGACACAGCCCGATGAGGAGCTCGTTTTGTGCCAGAGTCCGACCTCGTCTAGCGACTTGGGCGATATTACCATTGGCGGCGAAGAAGGGGAAGATGAAGGCTGGTTGAATTAATGCAAAAAAACAAATTAGAATCAGTCGATATGCTTCAAAAAATATTCAAATGGGCCCTGGCGGCAATCGTGTCCATCGTGGTTCTTGCTTGTGGAAAGGCCCCGCTGACGGAAGATTCGCAAACCAGCGTTGAATCCGTGATGGAGACAGCCGTCAAAACATCGGAAACGTCGGATACTGAAGAAACGATTGTCTCCGCAGCGCAGCCTAAGTATTACTTGAGCGCCGCCGAGGACCTGAACGGAAAAGTGAACGCAAAAACAGCAGGACTGATTGTTCTGTTGCAGGACAGCAAGTTCTATGCGGTAGGAGAACGCATCCTGTCGGTATCCTATTCCGCAAACCAGAACATTGTGGGCGCCGTCGGGGCGCAAGGGCTCGCCAACGGAGGAAAGACGGTGACGATGAACTGGGCCAGCGAAGATCCCGTCCATCGCCCTGTGGTGGAACACGCGCCTAAGTCGGCAGAATTCGGCCTGCTCTGCCTGCCAGGTGATTACACCGGTAAGTTTATTGTTACGACCAGTCGTTACACTTATACTTTCACCAAAAACTTCAGTTTGGCCGCCGGGGCCAATACGAGCGTGACTTTGGATTTTGCCAACCCTGACGTTCAACCCACCCGCAAGGTGGGGGTGTTGGGAGACTCCATTTCAACCTTTGAGGGCGCGCTTTGTAATGAAGATTATGTCCCATTCTATCCCGCCAAAGACCCCAATGTGGCAAAAGGTTCCGCGAATGCGGTCAATTGCAAAGAAAAGACCTACTGGTGGCGGCTGATTTACGACCACATGAAACACGGTCAGCTCGATGTGAACAACTCCTGGTCCGGAACGCGCGTGGTGCACGAAATGAAAAGCGGACGTGTCACGGGGAATTCCATCGGAGCCGGTTTTGTCGACAGGGCCTACAATTTCGTCGATCCGGACATCATCCTCATCCACGGAGGAACCAACGATAAGGTCAAAACTTCGGAGATGGGCTCCAACGACTGGGATTATCCGATCGGACAGTTAAATGTGAATGCCTACCGCAGCGCGTATATCCAACTTATCAAAATGTTGCAGCAACGCTACGAGGGGGTCCAGATTATCATCATTGTGGGCGACCGGCTTGGCCATTATGTCCCGGATACCGAATACGACCCGGATAAAGATTACGCCCGGGCCACGATTGAAATAGCGCGGCACTTCGGCCTTCCCTATGTCAGTTTCACGGACATTACGATAGAAAAGTGCGCGGGTAGCCATCCCACCTCCGCGGGATTCGACTTAATGGCGCAAACAATATATAACACCTGCAAAGACTATCTGCCATGAAAAAATATATCAGCCTGCTTTTTGCCGTCCTGATGCTTGCAGCTTGCGCTAAAATTCCCGCATCGGAAGCGCCCGGAGTGGGGGCGGATACGCCCACTGAAGAACAACCCGGTGAAGACCAGCCCGGAGACACGCCCGCTGAAGACCAGCCGGGCACACCCGAAGAACCAGAGGCAACCCTTACGATTCTGGTCACCTTGCCCGACATTGACCCAATTGACACCAAAGCTACGTTAGAAGCGAAAACGGAAGGAGGCTTCCGCGTCAGTTGGAGCGTCGGTGATGCTATTTTGGTCGGTGGAGAGCGCTTTACGCTTGTTTCTGCCAACGGACAGACGGGAACATTTTCCGGGAAACAACCCGGAGGAACAAGCTTCGATATCGTTTATCCGGCCGATGCATATCCATCCGGTGAAATCCGGCAGGCGGGCAACAACAACTTCTCGCACCTGCGTTATCAAGCGTCCATGACGGGAGTTGACTCCTACAATGATATTGTATTCGGATACGGGTGGGCGGCCGAACACGGCGGAAGATTCCTGCAGACTGGATGTTTGAAACTGGTGCTTAACCTGCCGGCCAGCGCCACCGATGTCAGCCAAGTTTCCTTTGAAGGAGAAGGCTTGCCGAGTCTCACCTTGGATGTGACGAACGGAGCGCTGTCGAACCAATCCTTCACGGCATACCTTCCTTGCGGCCGGCTGGAGTTGAATGAGACAAAGGCAGTAAACATCCGGGTGACGAGCAGTAATGGGAATGTTTTTAGCAACACCTTCTATCCGGCCACGCAAACGCTTGCCGATAGTCACGTGATCCAGTTGGTCACCTCGCCTGAGAAATGGACACGCGCTCTCGCCGGGAAAGGCAGCGTCAACGATCCTTACATTGTACGGGATGCGGAGGATTTCAACAACATCCGGAATCTGCTGACGGAAAACACTTATACCTATTTCCGCATGACCGCGGACATCAATTTGTCAGACTACACCGCCTGGACGCCTATCAATCCGCTCAACAAGGCCTTCGGCATTATGTTCGACGGGCAAAACCACAAAATCAGTCACTTTACATGCACAAGCGGCTCTAGAGCCAGCGTCTTCGGCGTGCTGCACGGAGAGGTCAAGAACTTGACGATAGAAGATTCGCAGGTTGTTACCACAACCGACTCGCCCATCGGTATTGTGGCGGCTTGGAACGGGAATGTCAACGGCACCCTGCAAGGTCGCATGGAAAATGTCCATGTGATACGCGGAAAAGTTTCCTCCTCGGTTTACACCTACATCGGCGGCCTTTCTGGCCGTTCGGGGGCAGGGACCTTCATCAACTGCTCTTTCAACGGGACCGTGGAACGCAGCGACGCGCTGACCTACGAAGACGCTTACCACCCTATGGGAGGCATCCTGGGGGGTGCGGAGGATGGAGTGACCATTCAGGGGTGCAGCACATCCGGCACCATGACCGTCAATAGCGGGCGCGCGAGCGGAGGCATTCTCGGCTATTGCGCCACCACACTGGACATCACAGGCTGCCAAAGCACGATGAGTATCTCCTCCCGGGATGATGCGGTCGGCGGCATTGTCGGGTATGCTTCGGGCTCCATCACCGTCACCAAATGCGCTTTCGAAGGTCAGATCAATGCCTACGCGGGCGTAGCCGGCGGCATCTTGGGCCAAGGAAATGCCAGTAGCGGATATGGAACACGAATCAGCCGTTGCTTCTCTTCGGGAACCATCAAAGGTACGACCATCATCGGCGGCATCCTCGGTCGGGCCTCCAACCAGGGACTCACGATGGAAGACTGCGGCACCACGATGAATATCAATGCCAGCGACAGTTACAACGGCGGTATGTTGGCAGACGCGCCCATGAACACGACCATCCGACGTTGTTACGCAAGCGGAGAGGTAATCGGTAAATTCGCCCTCGGCGGGCTGATCGGCAGGGCATTCGGCCTTCAGAAATCCTCCGCCAGCCTCGACACGGATGTCAACACGACGGTGGAAGACTGCATTGCCTTCAATCCTCGCGTCAAGACGATCACCTCCGGTGGAGAAAATCCGGAGGGCCATTATAGCGGCGGAGCCATCATCGGCTGTTCCTCGCGTCCCAATACGCTCAAAAATTGTTGGCGGAGTGCATCGTTGACATTGGATTTTTATGCTACCGCATCCTTGAACGTACTATTTGACCACGCCGACAGTTCTCCTGAGCACCCGTTGACCCAGCCCTCCGGTTCGGCCAAATGGTTCTCTCCCTATCACGGAAAATCGGCGGCATCCGGAACCACGCTGAATACACTGGCCCAAAGTCTCGGTTGGAGCACATCCGTCTGGAACTTCTCCGGCAACATTCCTGTTCCATTACAATGACGCTTCCATTTACTTCTGGAACAAGTCTTCGAGGGTGACGGTCCTGTCGAAACGGGAAGCGTATTCATTGGACCTCAGCCCAAAGGTGACTAACTATTTTCACCGAATGGTTGTTGCAACTCCTTTCCCTGTCATGCCCAGCCTTTCCCCGTCCTGTTTTCCCCGTCATGCCCGGCCCCGACCGGGCATCTTAAAAAATTGCAAATTTGTTTCCTTGGAAAGTTTTGCTTAACTTTGCAAAAATGCGGTTTGTGCCTAGTGTGCAGTTTGAACGTGATGTTGGCGTTAGACAGAAGCCTGAGAATAAGACCTGTGAATATGAAACTATTGCAAACAAAGTCTCAATGCGCCGTCCTGACGGCGTTGGTATGCCTGCTTTCCCTGACCGTGCTTTTTTCTTGCACGAAAGCGGAAGAGTCTGACGAGCAGGCTCAAATCAAGAACAAAAAACAATCCGTTTGGACGGAAGAGGATCTCAAGCCCAAAGAGGGTGAGGTGACCGAAGACGGCCAGCCTGTCGTGATGATTTTCGGCGCCACGGTGAACTACGCCCAGAAGAAACAGCAGCCGACGGAAGACACGGACTCCGAAACCCAGGAAGAGGAGGAAGTGGACTACGGAGCGCTTGCGGAGAAACAGGCGCTGGCCGAATCGGGCGATGACGGAGTGGAAGTCAAGTCCCATCTAGGTTCTTTGGTGGAAACCTTGGATCGTAAATATTATCCTAACCTTTGGAGCATTGGCGACCGAGTGAGCATCAACGGGGTGAGCACCGCTTCTCTGCCGGAGGCAAATATCACCTCCGGAGGAAAACAGGCCCGTTTCCCGATGACGCAGTGGGTCGAACAATATAACGGTAACTGGTATGTGGGCTACCCTGCCGATGCCTTTAGTTACTCAGCAGGGGGGGGCATAGTAACGCTCCCGGTCAAGCAGACGTATGTCGCCGGATCCTACGATCCAGACGCTTTCATCATGGTCGGAAAAAGTGACGAACAAGGTCTGGACTTCTATCCCCAGGTGGCTCCCCTCAGAATCGTTGTCCCGGGCGCCAGCGGAACCTACTTCTCGAAAATCCGTATCGAAGCAGTTAACGGCGAGCAGTTGAGTGGCACATTCTCGACCGATTACAACAATGAGGATGCCACATTCACGCCCGTATCCGGGAACAGTTATGTCGAAATGGATACGCCCAACCTTGAATTTGGTTTATCTTCACCCGTTTTCTTCGTCCTTCCCGCCATTACCTATGAACGCGGCCTCCGCATCAAGGTCACGCGTTCATCCGACGGCAAGGAAATGGTGTTTTCCAATACCAAATCGATGACGGTGTCGGTGGGCAGCATGACCGCGCTGACTTCTCCGACTTTTACCCCGACGACCGCTCAGACGACCCCGAGTTTGGTGGAAGTAACCCCTTCTTCTTTCTATGTAGAATGGGCCAGCTCGAACCCGACGAAGGATTATGCCAAGCGTTGGCAGATTCTGGTCTATACCAATTCCGCATGCTCGGGGGATCCGACCCGTACTATTGAGATTTATCCCAAAACCGATGACCTGCATTGCTGGACCGACGGTCAGACTCCGCTTCGCTTTGTCGTCGGTCGGTTGAATCCGGGCGCAACGTATTATGTCAAGGTCCGCGATGTGGGAAATGACAACAGCAACAGCACACCGGCGTCGATCACGCTTTCTTCCGCTCCTTCTTGCGTAGAAATGCCAGTCTCCAATATCACCACAACAGGCGTTGCGCTTCGTGAGGACTTCAGGGAGATCGGTTGGTCGGCGGCTTATTATAATAAGAAAACAGCCTGCGGATTCTATCCGACAAGTTCAAGGGGTTCGGACTCTGTCAGTAAAAGGGAGTTTGATTATCTGGATACGGACGAAAATACGACATTCTATGAGCTTTCCGACCTATACGGCTTTTCTTATGACCGTATGAACACGGCGCACGAAAGGAGTCGTATCGCCAAGTGGCTGTATTCCGGTTACGTTTATTGGATGCCCGGCTATATCAAGACGGGAACAAAGAACAACAAAGGTTATTTCTTTACACCCGCCATTCCTTTAGCGGCGGGAAAAACCGCCAAAGTCAGTGTGACCATCAAGGTCTCGAAGTTCGACCAGAATACCAGCGATACCTGGGCCCTTGCCGTTGTCAGCGGTGTGGTGGACAAATGGTCGGCAGGAGATGAATCGGAAGGGCATAACAAACGCCTGGCCAATAGCTTCACCTTGCCCAGCACAAGTGACGCGTCTCTCTATCGGACCATGACGTTTACAGAAGATGACGCTCTTTTATGGACGGAGCGTACTTTCGATAACCTCTATATGTCCAACGGAGACCGCTTGGTGTTTGGCTTGCCTGATGGGGCTGAGTTCGGCTCATCGAAAGCCCGTATCAATATAGGCTCTGTCACCATCAATGTCACCGAACTGACGGATGATATAATTATCCGCGACGCTACATCTTTGGACGCCTTCCGTGGGGCGATTGCCGCTGCGGTCAGCGCCAGCGAAAGCACGGATATCACCGGCCGCGTAGTGGCTGATTTCAGCGCTTCGACCATAGCCTCGACCTGGACGCCCATCGATGGCTACACCGGTACGCTGGCCGGAAACGGCCATACCATTACCGGCCTGACCAAACCCTTCTTCGCCGACCTCCAAGGCACCGTCCAGAACCTCACGTTGAATTCGACGATTAACTGTACAGATGGCTCCCAAGAATCAACGGCCATCTTTGCCCAATACCTCCAAGGAGGCAGTATGACAGATTGTAATGCAATAGGAAGTGTGCAATACTGTCCTTCTACGGCCGTTACGAAAGCGACCCGTTACGTGGCGGGTATAGTAGGAAGTGTGTCGTCAGGCTCTATGACCCGATGCACCAACTATGCGTCCATCTCCGTTCCGCATAATGACAAAGACAACGATATGATTATGGAAGTTGGTGGAGTCGTCGCCCGACTGGCGAGTTCTACGGCTTGTTCCTATCTGCATAATGTATACGACACCAGCATCGGAGGCACCAACAGCGGAAAAATCTCCGTGGCTATTCATCAAGACTATGATGATAGTGGCGCAACTGATGCGAGACAGTGTCGCATAGGCGGTGTCATTGCTTATGTAACAACAGGGGCTACTTCCATCAGTTACTGTACGAACAGCGGAGCTGTAGAATACACCGGCACCAGTTACGGCGCGCTGAAAGTCGGCGGCATCGTCGGTTATGCGCGTCGCGGGGCCGGCAACTGCCAAAACTCGGGTTCGGTCACCATTACCGGAGCGGCTTCCGTCACCCGAGGTCAGCTCTTTCTCGGTGGTCTTTTGGGACATTACGAAACCAATGACGCGTTGACTAACAGTAACAATACCGGCGCTGTATCCAATGCCGCTCCTACTACGGGCGACGATATCAATGTCGGTGGTCTGGTCGGAAAATGTTACCGGAGCATCTCCTCTTGTTACAACAGCGGAACGGTGGACAATAGTGGCAATTCCGGAGTAGATGTCTGTATAGGCGGAATCGCGGGTAATGCATATAAAACCAATGATGTTATCTTGACAAGCTGCTATAATACCAATAGGGTCCGAAATACGGGGTCGGGAGGTGTTCTTGCAGTCGGAGGCCTCGTTGGCTGGTCCGGCGCATCGACCTCCTATGCTTCGACCTGTTACAACTCAGGGGCCGTCTCCAATACGGGACAAGGTACGAATACGACGGCCGGAGTCCGTATGGGCGGACTGGTCGGTTGTGCGGCTGGAAGCAATAATATATCAGGAACCCACTACAATATGGGACCTGTTACGGAGCAGTCTGCAACGGCAAGCCTCCATGTGGCAGTGGGCGGTGTTTGCGGATATGTCGACAACGCCAGTACATCCCTGGCTTCCGTACAAAATAGAGCCGGCGGAACAGTTACGCTAAGTCTGGCCAGTAAAACCATTACAAAAGCCTGTGTGGGCGGTGTATTGGGATACGCGGGAGCGGCCTGTTCTTTGAGCGGAGCGTCCAATGCCGCAGCGATTGACGCGAAAACGACGACTACGGCAGATATGATGTATTTGGGTGGGGTCTTGGGCTATACGGCCAGCGCCAACACGTTGTCGAATATCTCCAACTCCGGTGCGCTGACCATTAACAATCTGACCTGCAACACCAGTCTCTATTCCGGCGGTCTGGTCGGATACAATGGCGGCGGCACTATTTCCGGAACTGCTTCTAATGGTGCGGACGGCGATATGAATATCACAATCAACTCCTCCGGCCCTTCCTACATCGGCGGTCTGGCCGGTTATTCTACCCAAGCGATAACCGGTAAGAATTATGGCGCAGTTGTGGTCGCCGGTTCCTGCTCGGACTCTTTGGCTGTCGGAGGTGTCGTCGGACATCAAGAAGCCGCAAACTTGTCTTCCTGTGAGAACCACGGCGACGTGACCAACTCTGCCTCTGTTACCGGCTCTGCAGCTGCCGAATTGTACAATATCAAAGTCGGCGGCGTGGCTGGATTTATCTGCGACGGCTCTTTGTCTTCTTGTGCCAATGATGGTGCTGTTTCCAACTCGGGAGGTAGCAATCTGATGGTTTATGTGGGTGGTGTGACCGGTCGTTCGGTCAGTTCATCCTCCACCGTTACTTATACCTCTTGTTCCAATGCGGGACACGTCACTAATACTGGAACAGGAGCTTTGTCTGACAACAATGTGGAGGCATACGTCGGGGGTCTGGTGGGTGCTTGTTTAGGGCAACATACTTTGACCAGCACTTCCGCGCAGTTCTCGGCCAATACGGGTAACCGGAACAGCGGTACCGTTACAGAAAATTCAGGTAGTTCCCATATTGCGATTGGTGGCGTCGTTTCGTACTTTGATCACGCATCTTCTGATTTTAAGTACGCCAAGAACAGCGGACGCGTTGAACTAACCGGAGGAAGCTATGATATGAACTATGTCGGAGGGGTTATTGGCGTCGGTTGGACCTATGCCTGTGTGGATTATTCAAGCAACTCTGGAAATATCGTTATAAAAGGTGTCACTACGGCTCAGCTCTGGTGCGGAGGTGTCATTGGACAATGGCATGAGTCCGGCGATGCTATGACGACCGCCACCATTACTGGTTGTACCAACTCAGGTATCATTAAGACCAATGGAACTGATCTTACGGACTTAGTCGCGAAGGGGGCGAGTTGGACTTATTTCGGTGGTATTATCGGTGGTGGATTGGATGATCATAAAAATAAAACTTACACTTACTGTAAGAATACAGGTGATATCGCAATTTATTGCAAAGCGATTTGTCGAGTTGGAGGTATTGTTGGAACTTGCCAGCTGCCTCCTAATCACTGTGAGGTTCGAGCGAATATTACTTTCAGACGAGCATCGAACGACGGCGGATCTTCTAGTTTAAGTCACGTTGGAGGCATTGTCGGTTTCAAGCAGGGTAGTGGTTCAGCCGCTTATAGTTACCTGCTTTATAAGGGAACTCTTGATGCTTTAATTGCTAGCGGAGGCTTGAACTCTTATGCTGGTGGTATGATTGGTAATACTACACAGAATACAACATTTACCTTCACTTCCTGTAGCGTGGGAGGTGCGATTAAAGGACGTAATGCAGATCCAGACACTGGCAATAATGCCGCACCGAGGTTGTTTGTGGGAAGTACGAGTGGAAGTTCAAGCCGTAAATTCACCTTCCCCGATTGCCACGTTGAGAAGAATACGCTATATAAAGCGAATTCAGAGGTCACGATTACGCAAAACAGTGATATTACCAATGCACGTTGCTTCCATAAGGAGTGTGTTTTGAAGGACGGCGGTGTTTTGCCGACCGTGGTAACGTCCATTGAAAATGAAAATAAACTCCAATAGCTTGTTATGAAAAAACTACGATATATAGCTTATGAATCTCCTGCGGTCGAGTGGCTGGTGCAAAGCCCTACTTCGAACAGCGATCTGGGGGATATCACCATTGGAGGAGAAGAAGGGGAAGACGAAGGCTGGTTGAACTAGTCCGATATTCTTTCCAGACTATAGGGGACTGTCCCCCCCCCTACCTATTGAGAATGCGGTGAGTCTATTTGAGGCCCGCCGCATTTTTTTATGTTCGTTGCAAAAGTTGCAATTTCACAAAAAGGTCAAGAAAAAGAAAAACTTTTTCATGCTTTTTGACTTTTTACGATTTGTCAGTATATGTTTGCAGTCATCGATTTTCACAATCGGTAAGGTTTATTATTAACGATTAAATGTCAAAATCTATGACAAGTGAACAGAAAAAGCGCTTCGACTTCATCATCGGAGCCTTGGCGGAGGAGATCGAAATCACGCCCCGCCTCCGTGAGTACGTGGAGAAAATTGTGACCACGGCGACCTTTATGGACCTCAGATACGACTGGGCGTTCAAACACATTATGAATGACCCCGAAGTGCTGATGATGCTCGTCGGGGACGTCCTCGAAGAGGATATTGTCAAACTGGAAAGTGTGAGTCACCTTCCCAACGAGGTGGACCGCTTCTTCGCGGGTGACAAGAACGCGACGATGGACGTTGTTGCTGTTACGGCCGACGGCCGCCGCATCATCGTGGAAATTCAGCAGCAGCGAAAGGTGACTTTCCCGAACCGGATACACTTCTACGGAGCGTCCGTGCTCAACGCCCAGTTGGGCAAGGGAGAAGCCTACAACAAACTCAGACCGGTTCACGTCGTCTGTTTTCTGGGCTATGCGATGCGTCACGCGAGCGAGCAGTTGGAATACCGCTACTCGATGCGTGAGAAGACGAACGGGGAGGAGTTCAGCAACCTGATCACCATCCATCTCTTCGAACTGCCTCGAATGAAGAAGGCGACGATGGCGGGTTTGAGCCCGATGGAGGGATGGTTGTTTTTGTTGAAAAATCTTCATACCTTTGCCAGTGAGCCGGAAGGGATGGACCCCCGCTTCAAGAAGGTGACGAACCTGGCGAGTTTCCACTACTGGCCGGACAAGGAACAGCTACAATACATTCGCGCTATGATATCAGAAGAAGAAAAACAAGATTTGCTCGGTGGAGCCTACGAACAAGGTGTCGATGACGGTTATATGGCAGGCGAAAAGAAAGGCCGAGTAGAGGGCAGCAACGCCAGATCGGAAGAAATCGCCCGCAAATTGCAGGAGATGGGTTTGTCGCCGGAACAAATCAAGCAAGCGACCGGTGTCGAACTCTGACGCGTACCGCCTGACATTTCCTGTCACGCCCCGGCCTGACCGGGCATCTATTCGACGACGAAGGTCCCACTGAAAAGCGGGACCTTCGTCGCGTTTGCGGTTGAGCCGTTTCCCTATTTTACGTGCGTCTCCCTATTTCACGTGCGGGTCGGCGAAGTCCATGATCCAGTTCCAATCCTGGAGGATGATGCCGTGGTCGGCGGCCTTGGTGCCGGGACGGCGGACGTAGCCGAGGTCGCGGCCGATGCCTGCGGTGCTTTCCGCAACCGGCCAGGAGACATCCGGCAGGCCTTCTTTTCCGAGGAAAGTCCACACGGGGCTGGCGGCCTTCACGGACAGCCATTCGCCCTCAGTGTCGAACCATTTGTGGTTGAAGCCGTCAATCAGCAAAGCGCGCGGAGCCACGCAGGAGAGCAGTAAATGCTGGTCGAAAGGCATCGTGTCTTCCTTGCCCGCGTAGGTCGCGTATTTCTTGCAGAACCAGTGAGGGTAGGTCTCTGTCTCGGATGCGATGCTTTCCTTGTCTTTGGTGATATGCTTGGTCAGGGGAGCGCCGCCCGAGCCGGTCTGGACGGGAACGACCACCGGGATGCGTTGGTCGAAAGCGCCGGCGATCAGCGTGGCTTTGCCCAGACGGGAGCAACCGACCGCGACGGTCTTGTCGTCGGCCAGCGCGTCCAGTTCCTGAATCAGATCCACACCCCGCATAATGCCCCAGGCCCAGGCGTCGAGCGCCATCGTGTTGTCGGTGCGGGACTCGTCGCGCGGTCCCCAAAGCGTGAACACCCGGTCCATTGCCTCCGACGCCACATAGGGTTCGGGGTCGCCCGTGATGTCTTCATAGAACGCGGTCAGGAAGGCGTATCCACGAGAAATCAGCACGTTCAACGGCGTGTAATACCGGTTGCTCGGATCCAGGCGGATGCCTCGCTGGTCGTATCCGCTGCCGCGTCCGCTGTCTCCGCGCAAGACCTGGGTGTCGTTCATAAACTCGTGGTTGCCGTAGAAATTCATATTCAGAATGGTCGGAAGGGGACCGCTGGCGGAAGCCGGACGGACCAACAGCCAGACGACGCTCGGACCGCTCTTGTCGGACTTGAACCACATACGGTACTGCTCGCGGACAGCCGCCTGCGCAGGAACGCCCGAAAGGGCCGGAAGGGTGGTGTTGCCGCTCTCAATCAATTCATAATAGATGG
>CACZWF010000029.1 GCA_902784785.1 uncultured Bacteroidia bacterium | reverse complement strand
TTGGCCATGATGAAGTCGATTTCTCCCAGGAAATGGGCCGCGTCGGTCAGGGCCGGAACTTCGGGGCGTATGTTATCGCTGAAGGCGCGCAGAATCCGCAGAATCTCTCGTTTCTCGTCGAAATGCAATTGCGTGATTTCATTGTCGAGCTGGACAATCTGGGCCGGCTCGATAAAGGCGGTCTTGCCGCTGGCCGATTCATCGTAAATCCATCCGTCCAACTTCTTTTTGTCGGCGGCATTCACCGGAATCAGCATACGGCCGTCGCGCATCGTAATGGTCGCGTCTGCCGCCACAATCCCTTCTTGCTGGGCACGGTGCAGAATCGATGCCGCCCGTTTGGCCAGCGTACCCTCTTTCTCCCGCAGTTGCTTGCGAATCTCATACAAAGCATCAGACGCCGTATCCTTGATCTGGCCGTAGCGGTCCAGGATGACCGCCATCTCCGCCTCGATCTGCGGGAAGGAAGCGATGTCCGAACTCATACGCTGAAGCAAAGGATAAATGCCGTCCTTGATACCGGAGAAGAAACCGGTGACGGCATCCAAGGTCTGGAGCATCGTACGCAATTTACGCAGGGATATCAAGTCGAGAGAGGCATCCGCCTGCTGAAGCGGCAGCAAAAAGTCCAGGCAATCGATGAAACCGCTTTGGGGGAAAGCCTCTTCGAACATACAGACCAACCGCATTTCGTCGGTCAGGCGCAGACGGGACAGAATGGTCTCTTCGCGGGCAGAGAACGTTTCCGAGGCAGCCCGGTCCCGGGCGTATTGGGTACAGCAACGGGACGCAACGGCTTCGCGGACACGGTCGAAACCCAACTTTCCTTCGAGTTTATGATCAATTCTGTCCATTGTCGGTCTTGTCGAGCATAACTCTGAGTTCGCTGATGCTGCCCACACGCGTCCACTGCCCCAGTGAAACCAAGGTAATGCCGCCCGTTTCTTCAGAAACGACGATGACGCTTGCGTCAGACTGTTCGGTAAGTCCGATAGCCGCTTTGTGACGCATCCCGAGTTCGGGGGGAATGTCCTCCCTCTGGGTAATGGGCAAGGTACAACGGGCGGCCACCACACGGTCGTCGGTCAGGATGATAGCGCCATCGTGCAGCGGGGAATTCTTGAAAAACAGGTTGCGGATGAGCCGTCTGTTGATTTTCGCATCAATCACGTCGCCGGTTTCCACAATATCTTCCAACTGATTCTTACGGGTAATCACAATCAGGGCGCCGACCTTTTCCGCGGACATATCCCGGCAGGCTTCGCAGATTTCCGTCAGGGCCATGGTGTTCATCCGGCGTTCCGAGGATTGGAACAAACGGGCAAACGCGCCGTTGCGCAGATGGTCGTAACGCTTTCCAAAATTAATCAGGAAACGACGCACTTCCGGCTGGAAAATAACAATCAGCGCCAACAAGCCCAGGTTGAACACCATATCAATCAAAGTGGTGATCATCTTCATTCCCAAGGAGGAAGCTACGACCCGGAACACATAGAGGGAAACGACGGTGATGAAGATATTCATGGCCGAGGAGCCCCGCATCCATTTGAATGCAAGAAAAATCAACAGGGTCACCAATACGATGTCCAGAATGTCAACCCAACTTATGGCCAAAAAATCCAGCATAAACACTTATTTCGGGACGTGCCCGTTATATTTTTCAAAGATAGCATATTTTTACTAAATTTGCACGCTGATTATGAATCTTTGTTCCAAGAAACTTTTGACAGGACTGTTGGCCGTCTGTCTGTCTTTCACCCTTGCAGCGCAGGAAAAGCCTGAGCAGAAAGAGGTGAACGTGGATGAGTTGGCCATCAAGGAAGCCGAACGGCTTGCCGAACTGCTCAAGTTGGAAGATTGGCAGGTGTTTTACACTGATTCCATCCTTCGTCACGACTATGGACAGCTGCACGAGGAAATCAAGAAGTTGCAGCTGAGTCATTTTACGCAGCCGGACCTTTACCAGCGGGTGCAGGACAACTGGATGGAGAAAGCGGACAATGCCTTGGAGAAGGTGTTTACGCCGGCCCAGTGGAAAAAGTATTTGAAGGACGGAGCGGCAAAGCGCATCCGTGAACGTGAAAAAAGAAAAAAAGAAAGATAGCGATGAAAGAAAAGATTGACCAGATTCTCGCCGAGATCAACAATCTCACATGCAACAGCTTGGCTGAAATCGAAGAAGCCCGTGTGCGCCTGCTGGGCAAAAAGGGAGAAATCACGGCTTTGTTCGAGGATTTCCGTACGATAGCGCCGGAGCAGAAGCGGGAGTTTGGACAGAAACTCAATCAGCTCAAGAATGCGGCTGCCGGTAAAATCGAGGAGATGAAGCAGGCGGCGACGGCCATCGCCGACAAGGTGGCGGCAGGCCAGGTTGACCTTTCCCGTCCCGGTGACGACTATCCCCTGGGTTCCCGCCATCCGGTGAGCATCGTGCGTCAGGAAGTGGTAGAGATTTTCCGCAAGTTCGGTTATGATGTAGCGGAAGGTCCCGAAGTCGAGGATGACTACCACGTGTTCGAAGCCCTCAACTTCCCGCCGGACCATCCGGCCCGCGAGATGCAGGACACCTTCTTTGTCACGGACAAGAGCCAGCCGAACCCGATTCTGCTCCGCACCCACACCTCCAGCGTGCAGGTGCGTTGCATGGAGACGATGAAGCTCCCCATCCGCGTGATCTGTCCGGGCCGCGTGTTCCGCAACGAGGCGATTTCCGCCCGTGCGCATTGCATCTTCCATCAGGTGGAGGGTTTGTATATCGATGAGAATGTGACTTTCGCGGATATGAAGCAGGCCATTCTGCTGTTCGCCGGCGAGATGTTCGGTCCGGAGACGCAGATTCGTATGCGTCCGTCTTATTTCCCGTTCACGGAGCCGTCGGCCGAGGTGGATGTGAGTTGCAACATTTGCCACGGCAAGGGCTGCAATGTGTGCAAGGGCACCGGTTGGCTGGAAATTCTGGGCTGCGGCATGGTCGACCCCAACGTATTGGAGGCCAGCGGCATCGATTCCAAGAAGTACAGCGGCTTCGCCTTCGGTATGGGCCTGGAGCGCATCGCCATGCTCAAATGGCAGGTCAAAGACCTCCGTCTCTACTTCGAAAACGACCTCCGCTTCCTCTCCGAATTCCAAGCGGAGATTTAAAGGGTTTCTCCTTCTTTTCTTTTAACAAGACCTGTGGCTGACGATGGGGAAAAGGATGGAGCCGCGGGGGGTCGCGGGTTTGTCCCCCCCCGCGGCTGCCATCCGCCCATCCCTCTCCACGCGAAGGACTCATGGGGATGACGGTCTGGTCGGAGCGGGACTACTTTCCAAAACTGGAACTGTCGACAGTGCCGGTTTTACTTTCCTTGTTCTGCAGAAAGATTCATCAGATCGAAAAACATAAATCTTGTTTTCAAGGGAAGATTTAATGAGGTATGTTCCGACTCTTGTTTTTCCGTAGAATAAAGATAAGTGAATCTGTTCTTCTCGTAGTAATGCAAAGGTGCATTTTCGTTCTTTGCGTCGACGGCCAAAAACCGACAATCAGATAGATTATCTTGCATAACAGCCAACCTTTTAATAAGAGAAATCAACTCGGATCCAATCCCTCTGTTGGAGAACTCGCTATTAACAGCCAATCGCCCAATCAAGAGAGCAGGATAACGATTCATTCGTTTGGCAGCATCGATATCCAGATTGACTTTCTTTTTACGGGCATTTGGAAGGTGGCTTACATTTACGCTGTCATTGGAAAGACTGTATGCGCAAACGATGACAGTCGGGTCGCTGATGAGTGTAAAACAGTATGATTTACTCATCCGTGCATCGTGGTATAGGGGCGCATCTACGCTGAAGAACTCATCGAAATCTTCATCTCCACAATGAAAGGGTTGGCACGAAGCAATCAAGTCACGTGTCAAAAGACGGTGACGGCAATAATCCAGCAGGAATCTCATATCAATGAAATTCTGCGGTGGATAAAAATCGTTGGAAATCTTCGTCGCTAATGTCGCTGACTTGCGTATGTGGATGCTTCTGGGCGACATTGGCCAAACGGACAAAGCGTTCTGCCGCTTTCCCCGTTAAAATCGGAATAGATCTGATTGGTTGAGCCATAATTTAATAATTTATAAATTTCGCCCGGTTTTATTACTCCACAAAGATAGACATTGTTTTTGAAAATCAAAACAAAGATGTACGTAAAAGAAATTCCCAGGCGCTCCGAAAAGGACTGAGAACGACCGGGAATATTATGGACGCAAGCGAGGCTTACTCCCACTCGATGGTGCCGGTGGGCTTGGGGGTAAGGTCGTAGAGGACGCGGTTGACGCCGGGAACCTCCGTGATGATGCGTTGTGTGATGTGATGCAGGAGCGCATAGGGAATCTCTTCGATGGTGGCGGTCATCGCGTCACGGGTGTTCACGGCACGGATGATGACCGGCCAGTCCCAACTGCGTTTGTTGTCTTTCACGCCGGTGGACTTATAATCGGGAACAATCGTGAAATACTGCCACACTTTGCCTTCCAGTCCGTTCTTGGCAAATTCCTCCCGCAGGATGGCGTCGCTTTCGCGGAGGGCGTTCAGGCGGTCACGCGTAATCGCACCGGTGCAGCGGACACCCAGGCCGGGGCCGGGGAACGGCTGACGGAACACCATATTGTCCGGAAGACCCAACTCCTTGCCCACGACGCGGACCTCGTCCTTGAACAACAACTTGATGGGCTCGACGAGCTCGAATTGCAGGTCCTCCGGCAGGCCGCCCACATTGTGGTGGGACTTGACCGGACCGGATTCGATGATGTCGGGATAAATCGTTCCCTGAGCCAGGAAAGAGATACCCTCCTGTTTGCGGGCCTCTTCCTCGAAGACGCGGATGAACTCCGCACCGATGATTTTTCTTTTCTGTTCGGGATCCGCCACGCCGGCCAGTTTGTCGAGGAAACGGTCGGTCGCATCGACATACACCAGATTGGACTGAAGCTCATCGCGGAAGACACGGATGACCTGCTCGGCTTCGCCCTTGCGGAGAAGTCCGTGATTGACGTGGACGGAAACCAGCTGTTTTCCTACCGCCTTGATAAGCAGAGCCGCGACGACGGAGGAGTCAACTCCGCCCGAGAGGGCCAGCAGAACTTTCTTATCCCCAATCTGGGCGCGAAGCTCCTGGATTTGTTCATCAATGAATTTTTTGGCCAGAGCGGAATTGGTGATGCGCTCCATAGAGGCCGGACGTACGTTTCCTGTTGACATTATATTGAAGTTTTAAAATAAAAGTTCGCTCTGGGCTTTGATATTGTCGATGGCTTGCTGGATGCGGGCGGCCTTCTCCTCCGTTTTCTCGGGAGACTTGTTCTCGGCCTTGTCACGCTCGCGCATGATCCGCATCTCGTTCAAGAAGTCGTCTTCCACGCTCTTGACATCGATGGAAACCAGATACTTCACCACCGCCTGCGGGTCGGCATCAATGTGGCTGGCACCTTGGGCCATCTTGAGGAAAGGACGGGACAGCAATTTATAGCGGTCGATGCAGGTGTTGAAGACATCCTTGAGGTAAGGAGTCAGGTTCATCATACGATGGAACACACCCTTCTTGCCACGGAGAATCTGCTGATCGACGACGGCTACATCCACGCCGGCAGCGTCGGCCAACGCCTGTTTGTCATAACGGCACTCGACCGTCACGGCTTGGGAAGCATCGCTCTCGGGCAGTCTGACCACCACGGCGAGGTCCTTGCCGACATAGGTCCAGGTAGCCTGGTCCGGCGTATCTTCGGGGAAAGCGGAATAAGGGACTTTCACGCCCTCGCCGCTCAGCCCGCTGACCGTCACCTCGGAAGGACAGAACACACCTTCCAGCACGACCTGAATGCGACGTTTGCCATCCATTCCGGCATAAGAACCTTCGCGCGCAGCAATCGTCACCTTGCAGCTCTCGTCAGAAGAGGATTTGCAAATCTTCGTCGTGGCAAAATCCTGGGAATAAGCCTGGCTGGCGCCGTCATCTTCATAATGCACATACTCGCTCTCACCATTGCCGGGAACAACCAGCAGACGCAGCACATTGCTCTTCTCCTGCAAGGAAGTAATGTTCGGATCGGCCATAGGAATAATCGAACCGGCCTTGACAAACCAAGGGTTCTCATCGATGGTGTACTTCAGATCCAAGGTCTGGCCACCTTTGTACATCTTACCGGTCGCCATATCATACCAGTCGAAACCTTCCGGGAACCACATCGTGCGGGGAGCCAGTCCGGTGTCCGCATTCATCGGCTCGCCGATGGTCGTCGCCAGAATCAGGTCGCCGAACATAAACTGCTCCTTCATCGTGTAAGCCTCTTCTTTCTCTGCCCAGTCATAATACATAGGACGGCACATCGACACGCCCGTATCATAGGTCTGGCGGGCCGCATCGTAGATATAAGGAGAAAGATCGTAACGCAAACGGATGGCCGCACGCATCGGATCGGAGTATTTCGGCTCATAAGTCCAGACACGACGCTCGATCTCGGCGTTCTTGGTGCTGTGGGTTTTGAAAATCGGCGTAAACACACCGTACTGCAACCAGCGGGTGTAGATTTCCGGCTTGTAAGGATCCGTTCCTTTCAGCACCATATGTCCACCGATGTCGTGCCCCCAATAGCCGTACCCCACATTGGAAGAAGTCGCCGTGAAATAAGGCAGGAACTTCAATACATCCCAGGTGTCATAGCAGTCTCCCGAGAAGCCGATTTGATAACGATGGCTGCCCAGGCCGCCCCAACGATGATAAATGAGGGGACGATCGGCGGAAAGGCCGAGGCTCTTGCTTTGACGCACCTTGTCATTAAAGAAGGTGTAATTGAGCCAGAATGTGTTGCTCAAATCAGGCACATACTCGCTGAGTTTCCACTGCTGCCAGTCGAGCCACCAGAAGTCCACGCCCTGACGCTCCAAGGGATGGATGACGGAATTGAAATAAGCATCCGTCCACGCTTGCTGGTCTGCACGGAAAGGAACAGGCGCCTTCTCCCCTTCTTTCGCCAGACGGGTTGAACGGGTTTTCGGATCACTGCGACGATATAGCAGGGAGTCCCCTTCTTTGTACACATATCCCTCGGGACCGTCGTACTCGGTCGTACGGGATAAGTAATCTTTCACGAAAGGCTCGTAGCAATCCTCGTAGGGTTGAATGCCGGAAGCGGGGTGCAGGTTGAGCGAGGTCTTCATATTCATCCGATGCAACTTGCTCAAGGTTAGGGCCGGGTCGGGGAAAAGCTCTTTCTGCCAGGTATAGCCCGACCAGCCGATGCGCTCACCGAACTCGTCAACTAGGGACCCTTTGTTCTGGAGTGTCCAGATGTCGTGCCAGTCCATATCGATAACCATCACATCCATCGGAATACCCAAGGATCGAATCTGCTCGCCGAGGCCGAGGAATTCGAAATCACTGTACTGCCAATAGCGGCTCCACCAATATCCGAAGACATACTTGGGAGGAAGAGGAATCTTGCCGGCCACTTTGGTAAAATCGGCCAGGGCCTGCTTGTAATCATGGCCGTAGGCGAACAGATACCAGTCGTCACGCACACCTTCGGGACGCACGGCGACCCACTCGCCCCAGTCAGAATCATTCTTGATCAGGATATGGCGGTCGCTTTCATCCACCAAAGCCCAACCATCGCGAGAAAGAATACCCTTCTCATACGGATCGTTTTTCCCATTGATCTGTTCGAAGCCCTTGCAGCCGTCCAACGTACGGAAAGTACCCATCAGGTTGCCGCTGTCATCAGCACCGGGCGTCCATTTCACCTTGCTGACACCTTTCTTGGCGCGGGCGTCTTTCATCGTGAACTCCACGGAAAGATTGTTGGCCGAGAAACGGCCGGGACCTTTATAACGCAAGGTCAACGCATCGGTACGAATCGTCACCGAATTCTTGCCCACACTTTTCCTGAAAGAAGGAACATCCAGCCGACGATTGGTGATGCCCAGGGTGGCGTTATCTTCAAAAACACCGTCCTCGGACCACTCCATACGGATCAACTGAGGAGTCAATATGGTGAAACGGGCGTTCCCGCAGACAACCATTGCCTCGGGGGCCGCAACCGGATCATTACCGGCGGCCTCTGTCGCGTGAAGAGAAAAGACAGAAGCGAACAACAATGCAAGTGTCGGGAGCAGAGCCCGGACAGAAAAACGATATAGGTGCATAAGCATCATATTAAGTATTGAACAATATACTTGTAGTGACTACAGGTTGCGAAGGAGTACACCCAGATCCACCTGCTGATGAATGATGCCGGGCAGTTCCTCGATCTTGACGCGGTCCTGCTTCATCGAGTCACGGTAACGGAGCGTCACGGTGCCGTTCTCGATGCTGTCGTGGTCCACCGTGATGCAGAAAGGCGTACCGATGGCGTCCTGACGACGATACCGCTTGCCGATCGAATCTTTTTCGTCGTATTGGCAATTGAAATCGAACTTGAGCATATCCATGATTTTCTGCGCCAGTTCCGGAAGTCCGTCCTTCTTGACGAGGGGCAGCACGGCGGCCTTGACGGGAGCCAAGGGGGCGGGAATGCTCATCACCACGCGGGTCTCTCCGTTCTCCAGGGTCTCCTCTTTAAGGGAATGGGAGAGCACGGCCAGCACCATACGGTCCACACCGATGGAAGTCTCCACCACATAAGGAGTATAACTTTCCCCGCTTTCGGGGTCGAAATACTGAATTTTCTTTCCGGAGAATTTCTGGTGGTTGCCCAGGTCGAAATCCGTACGGGAATGAATACCTTCCAACTCCTTGAATCCGAAGGGGAAATTGAATTCGATGTCGGTCGCGGCGTTGGCATAGTGAGCCAGCTTGTCGTGGTCGTGGAAACGGTAGTTCTCCGCACCCATTCCGATATTGACGTGCCAGGCCATACGGTTCTTCTTCCACTGGGCGAACCAGTCGAGTTCCGTGCCGGGTTTGATGAAGAACTGCATCTCCATCTGCTCGAACTCTCGCATACGGAAAATGAACTGACGGGCCACAATCTCATTGCGGAAGGCCTTGCCGATCTGGGCGATACCAAAAGGAATCTTCATGCGGCCGGTCTTCTGCACATTGAGGTAGTTGACAAAAATACCCTGCGCGGTCTCGGGACGGAGGTAAATGGTATTGGCCTCTTCACCCACGCTGCCCAGCTGGGTGGAGAACATCAGGTTGAACTGACGGACCTCGGTCCAGTTCTTGGTACCGGAAATCGGACAGGCAATCTCGCAATCGATGATAATCTGACGCAACTCCTTCAAGTCGTTGGCATTGAGGGCGTCGGCCATTCTCTTCCGAACTTCGGCGATTTTGGCGTTGTTGCGCACGCAGTTGGGGTTGGTCTCCCGGAATTTCGCCTCATCGAAGGCATCTCCGAATTTCTTGCGGCCTTTCTCGACCTCTTTGTTGTTCTTCTCCTCGAGCTTGGCGATGTAGTCTTCGATCAGCACATCCGCGCGATAACGTTTTTTGGAATCCTTGTTGTCAATCAAGGGGTCGTTGAACGCACCCACGTGGCCCGAAGCCTCCCAAATCTTGGGATGCATAAAGATACAGGAGTCGATACCCACGATATTCTCGTGCAAGCGCGTCATCGCCCCCCACCAATAATTCTTGATATTGTTCTTGAGCTCTACGCCCATCTGACCGTAATCGTACACGGCCGCCAGGCCATCATAAATCTCACTGGACGGGAAGATGAACCCGTACTCTTTGCAATGGGCTACCAGCACCTTGAAAAGTTCTTCTTGTGTCATATTCTTACTGCATTAAATTCTCACAATCCCGCTTATGCGGGAGAATTTACAAAGATAGCTAAAATTCATCACTTTTGCGAAAGAATTTCGATATTTGAAGGCAACGCCCGGCGGACACCTTCCGCCAGCGGCCCTTGTGCCACCTCGGAGAGCGGAATCAGAACAAAATCGCGCTCCCACATCCGGGGATGCGGGATTTGCAGGGTGGGCAAATCGAGGGTCAGATCCCCCCAGAGCAAAATATCGATATCAATGGGGCGAGGATGGTAAATCCGCGTTCCGTCCGTATCATATTCGAGGGTTTCCTCCCGCCCCAGGGCCCGTTCCACCGCCTTGCAATCGGCCAGCAAGTCCAGGGCGCGGGAAACCAAACGGTCGTAGCACCCGTTTTCGCCCGATGACGGGGCGGAAGGGTCCGAAGCGTCATCCAGCCCGTCAAAGCGCGCCACCGCATTGAGGAAACGCTCGGGCTTCCCCCGCCAGCGGCCCCAAGGTTCGGTTTCCACCAGCGACGAGCAGGCTCCGCAGGCCACTCCCCACTTTTCCTCCAACAAAGCCAGCGCCCGGCGGATATTCTCCTCCCGAGGCGCCATATTGCTGCCCAGCGAAAGATACAACGGCATCATCTATCCTTACTATTATTGCACATTGCAAAACTAATAAAAAATCAACATACTTCTGCCTCGGAGGAGCAAATAAATTTGCTTTTCTCTCGGCTTGATCGTATCTTCGCAGTATGAAAGTCAAAATTATCAATCGTTCCGCGTGGCCCTGCCCGCAATACGCCACTCCGCAATCCGCCGGCGTGGATTTGAAAGCTAACATCAGCGAAAGCATCACCCTCGGAAGCCTTGAACGCGTCCTCGTTCCGACCGGACTTTTCATCGCCCTGCCCCAGGGTTATGAAGCCCAGGTACGCCCCCGCAGCGGACTGGCCGCCAAGAAAGGCGTCACCGTCCTCAACACCCCGGGCACCATCGACGCGGACTATCGCGGAGAAATCTGTGTCATCCTAGTCAATCTTTCGAAAGAGGACTTTGTCATCCAGCCGGGAGAACGCATCGCCCAGATGGTCATCGCCCGTCACGAGACCGTGGAATGGGAGGAAGTGGATACGCTGGACGAGACCCAGCGGGGCGCCGGCGGCTTCGGACATACCGGAATGTGACATTTTCAAAAAAGTATTTTCGTTCAAAAACCGCCTTGCAGTTATGTGGGGCGGTTATTTTTTATTTTTTCGCGTACATTTCTCGGGAAACGGATAATCTTTTCCAACTTTGCAGCGCACTCCTCCGGGCGGAGAAATGTTAAAAAGTCAGATTATGAAAAGATTCTTTTTTGCGGGAGTCTGCGGACTCCTGTGCATGACCGCCTGTGAGAATGTGATGAAAGATATTCCCTATGGCGCTACGCCGGAAACGGAAATGCATTCCACCCCCATCACCCTGTCCGAGACCGCCCGCCTCCTCTCTCAACTCCCCATTGGGACCGGACAAATGAGCGAAGTCCGCGATGCTGTCACCGCCTCCATCGGCAACGGTTTCGATGAAGAATATATGCTCAGCGACCTGTTCGCGGCACCGGGCAGCGGCGTGGGCGACCGCCAACTGGCCGAGGAGACGAAAGGAAGGTTCGGTGGACTGTCTAAATCCGGCCGGGGCACAAAGGCCGACGGCACCAAGGAATATGCCCAGCCGCTGCGGGACCTCATTCGGGGAGCTCTGATGAAAGAGCAGGAAGAGAAAGTGCGGGCCCGATGCGGGACGAAAGGCGAAGACGGCGAGGTCAGCGTGGAAGTACAAGAAGATGTGAGCAATGCGGTGGAAGAACGCATCCAACTGCTTTGCGACAGCGGCGTGCAGATTTACTGGCCGTACAGCGAAAACTGGGATGGCGAAAGCCTGCCTGTCATCACCTTCGACCCCGGCTACGGTTTCGACAGCAATACAGGTTGGCGTCTGGCTCCCGACGGTTCCCTTGCCGAGGAAATCACCGTGGATGAGACAATGGCTCAAAACGGTTGTGTCTGGGTCGTCAACAGCAACGAAGACAGCGGACTCCTTCCTTTAAGTTATCTCCGCAAGACCGACCCGACATGGGGCTTGCCCGACCACGGGACGATTGTCGTCGGCGCGCCTGCGGGGACAAAAGCGTCAATGGATGCGTCCGAAGAGACCAAAGCCACTAAGAAGAGCAAGACCCTGCTCCTCAAGAAATTCACAGCCAAACGCCACTTCGATAATTGGTTCTCTGGCGGGTCTGAATTTTTTGTGAAAATCGGCAAAGTGGAAGATTTCAAGGCGACCACCGAAGCGGAAATGCAACTCTACAAGCCCAGCATCACGGACTTTATGGTGGCCGTCAAGCGAAAGGACATCGGCAAAGAGTTGGACTTCAACGCCCTGCTGGTCTCCGAGTGGACCGACCAACTCTCGATGTGCGCCTTTCTGATTACCGAAGACGACGGTGGCACCATCACCAAATGGGACTGCAACGCCGTGGTAAAAATCAACTCCAAAAGTTTCGGTTTTGAAATCAGCATCCCCATCAACTCCAAAGACGACATCGTCTGGCGCGGCCAGCTCAGCGGCAAGTACATCAACGCCACTGCCAACCTCACCGGACACTTCGGCGACGTCAACCTCGTCTTCGAAGTCGTGGAATATTAGTGGGTTTCCTTTGACGAACAGATGTTCTTTTTTTGTTATATCAAAAATTGTTCTTAATTTTGTATCAAAATATGATACAAATGAAATCTCCATTCGTTTATGGCAAAGTCGCTTCCGAATCCTCCTTCACGGATCGGGAGAAGGACTGTGCGTCACTTGTTCAAGACTTTATCAACTTGACAAACACCATTATCATCTCCCCCAGAAGATGGGGAAAGAGTTCACTTGTAAGAAGGGCCGGCGAGGAAGCCTCCCAAAAAGACAAACATTTGAGAGTCTGTCATCTGGACATCTTTAATGTCAGGAACGAAGATGAATTTTACGAGAAGTTGGCAAAAACCATCATACAAGGGACATCATCCCCGTTTGAAGACTTTTTCTCGACCGCATTGAAATACGCCGCATCCCTCGTTCCAACTATCAGCGCCGGAGATATGGTCAACACAATCAAATTGGAATTTAAAGTCAAGGATTTTCACCGAAACGCAGACGACATATTGGATATGGCGGAAAAAATCGCCGAGGAGAAGAACTTGCACATCGTCGTCTGTATCGATGAATTTCAACAGATTGCCAACTTCTCGGACCCGCTGGCTTTTCAAGCGAAACTCCGGTCTCACTGGCAGTTGCACTCCCGCGTTGCCTATTGTCTTTACGGCAGCAGGCGTCATATGATGATTGAAGTGTTCAGTAATAAGGAAAGACCGTTTTATCAATTTGGTAAAACCATCTTTCTCAAAAAGATTGATGCTCGTTTGTGGCCAGCATTTATCGCTGACAAGTTCAAAGGAACGCAAAAAAGCATCACACAAGAACAATGCGAAAGAATTGTGGAATTAACGGACAACAACCCGTATTATATCCAACGATTAAGCGAAGAAGTATGGAATATAACAGACGACACCTGTCACGACAACTACATCCAGGAAGCTTTTGAGACCATTGTCCAAGAACAGGCGGATTTAAATCTCTCGCTTACCCAAACACTGACAATCACTCAGCAGAACCTGTTGAACGCTATAGCTCACGGGGAGAAAGAACTGAGTTCCGCTTCTGTGATTGCGAAGTACGATTTAAAAAGCAATGTTGCCGTTCAACGAGCCAAATCCGTGCTTATCAAGATGGACATCATCGATAATTTTGAGAAAAGAATCACGATAGAAGACCCCATCTACGCCTATTGGTTACGCGAGATTTACTTCTACGCGTAGTTTTGATAGAATAAATCACACCTGACTTGCACCAGATAATACCTGGCCCATTTTCCGTCATGCCCGGCCCATTCTCCGTCATGCCCGGCCCCGACCGGGCATCCCATCGGTGCCCTAGCGGTCCGACAGCCCTCTCGCTTACTACGCACTTTTGTTGTTTATTCTTGGAGACAACGGACAGAGAAGCCGGTTGCCCGGAGGCTGCCATCATAGTAGTACAAATAACCTGCAGCAGGATACCATATCGTGGAAGCACTGCCGAACTTGCCGGAGAAGTTCATGCCTTTACTGGTAGAGTTCCAAGTGTAGGAGAAGGAATCGCTGTTGTTCTGCTGAAATGTTCGGGTGCAAAGAGATTCCCGGTCACATAGTTACAAAGAGGCAGGGATTATCGGCGGAAAAGATTATAGGGCTTTGAGGGTCATTTCGCAGCGGGGACAGTCGAAATCGAGACGGAAACGACGGCCGTTGTTTTCCAGGAAGAGCGGGGCGGCCGTTCTTCCGTGAGGAGCCGGCGAGCCACCGGGGGCTGTGCCGGAGGGCCTGCCTTGCGCCGCTTTCCCGTGCTGACGGAAAGGGCAGAGGCCCAGTTCGTGGCGGACACAGTAGCGGGTGCGCATCAGTTCGGCATCCGGCTGGTGGTTCAGTTCGAAGGCATTGAGAGGGACGGTCGGGATACGAGCCTCACCATCCGAGGGCATTACGCCGTCAGGCATACAGACCGTGGAGGCAGCCAGCGAATTTGAGAGGTTGGCTTTATAGGAAAAGTCCGAGGCTGCGATTTTACCGGCAGGCTTGGCATAATGGAGCGGATGGGCATGGACGTTTTGTGCGTCCAACTGTTCACAAAGCTGCCGGCGGAGTTCGTTGAGCGTCGCCACGGAAAGCAAGGGAAGGGTCGGTACAGCAGTGGAAGGCTCGCCAACAGAGGAAGCAGCGACCGCAGCAGCCGAGACTGGCACATACCGGCAACGATAATGCCCCGTATTTTTCGAGAGCTGCTCCTGCAACAACGACTGCATACGGGCCTGATTGGAAGCAACAGGAGCCTCCATCGTACGACGAACCACTGCCTCGCGCCCGTCTTCACTGACGGCTGTCGCAGTCAATTCCCACTGCGAAACATCCTGCAAAGATGGCAATGCATCTTGATGGGACAAGCCATCCGCTGGCAAGTTGCTCTGCACCGCCAGTCGAATCTCCACCCCCATTGTACGTTTGGATGGCTGGGAGGCCAATTGTTTTTCAAAAGCCACATCCAAATTGCGGAAAATGCGCGCTCCTTTATAGATAGAGGTTGGCGGCTGGCAGCCCACGCGAGCCACCACAGCAGAAGCCGCAGCCACCGTAGCAGGAGCCACCGCCCGAACCAAAGAAGCCGGACTTTGCACCGTATCCACACGGAAGCCTTCGATGCTGCCGTCCTTAGCCACAAAGGAAAGGCCATCGCCGGGCGTGAGACGCAGAGACGCAAAACCTTCGATTTCCACGAAATTCCGTCCGAAGGACCGCACCGTCCCGAGATATTCCCCCATGCCTTTCGGCGCATCCATCGAGGCCCAGCCGTCGTCACCCCCCGAACGTCCGTCCAATCCTGAGCCACCGGCCTTCGCTACTGCGCCGGCCACCCCCTTTTTCCCATCCAGGTACAACTGGGTATAGCCCCGATTGAAGGTTTTATCCAACTGGGGCACGAACTTGGTTTCCACACGCCCGAATGACGCACGCCCATACTCGCCCGGATGAGCGGCAATGAACGCATCCAGCGCCTGGGAATAGGCCGTCACCACATTGCGCACATAGGATTCATTTTTCAAGCGCCCCTCGATTTTGAAAGAGGTCGCCCCCTCCGCCACCAGGTCTCCGATGCGCGTCAACAGGCTCAAGTCCTTGAGCGACAGCACGGCTTTGTCTTTCAACAAAGTCTTTCCGGATTCATCATACAGCGTATAGCGGGAACGGCAGGCCTGCACGCACTCGCCCCGGTTGGCACTGCGCCCGCATAGCGCCTCCGACAGATAGCATTGGCCGCTGTAACAAACGCATAATGCCCCGTGCACAAAACATTCGAGCTCCACTCCCGAGGATGCAGTCGCTTCCCGGATGCGACGGATTTCCCGTAGCGACAACTGGCGCTCCAAAATCAGACGTGAAAAACCCGCCTCCGCATAACGGCGGGCCGACTCGGCATCCCGGATGGCACATTGGGTCGAAGCGTGCAAAGGGACGGAAATCTCCCCTTTGTCCGCCAAAGCCAGCAAAGACAGGTCCTGCACAATCAGCGCATCGACACCCGCTTTCTGCAACGCCCGAACCAACTCCAAGACGGAAGTCAGTTCGTGCTCATAAACCAGTGTGTTGACAGCCGCAAAAATCCGCGCCCCGTAACGATGAGCGTAAGCACAAAGCTCTGCGATATCCTCCACACTGTTCCCCGCATCCTTGCGGGCCCCGAAGGAAGAGCCGGCAATATAAACCGCGTCGGCACCGCAGTCAATGGCTGCAATGCCGACGGATAAATTCTTGGCAGGCGCGAGAAGTTCAAGAAGGCGCATCCCGGCCCGGTTTAATTACTTCCTCAGGATATTGATGGTCTCTTTGATCTGAGCAGCATCCTTGGCGTTAGGAGAAAGCTTGAGATACTCTTGGAAGCACTCGACGGCCACTTTCTTGTTGTCCAGCTTGGTGCAAGCATTACCGGCAATCTTGTAAGCGGTCGGGTTGGGCTCGAAATCGATGGAAGTCATCGCATCGTCATAAGCACGGTTGAAGTTACCAGCCTTGTAAGCAGCGTTGGCTTTCTTCTGATAGAGTTTGGAAAGCTGTTTGGCAGCGGCTTTTTCTTCGCCGAGACCCATGGCAATCTTGAAAGCGTCTTCAGCGGCATCCACGTTGCCGGCCATGTTCTGAGCCTGACCCAGGTTGAGAGCGGCTTTGCCGTTCTGGGGGTCAAGTTCGAGGGCTTTCTGATAAGCATCAGCAGCGCCGAGCGCATCCTTGTCTTTCAGCAGTTGGTTACCCTTGGCAACATAGACCGTAGGAATCAGATCTTTCACTTCAGCCACTTTCTCCGCATCTTCATACTTGGTAGCCACTTCGAGGGCAAGTTTCAGCTGATCATAGGCCAAATCGTATTGTTTGTCCTTCAGGTAATCCTTGGCAATGGAAAGGGTGAAGTTCACGATATTGGTCTTGCAATTCTCAATGAGGGCGTTGCGCTGACCTTCAGGATCTTCGGCGCAAGCTTCAGCTTGTTTGAGGGCCTCTTTGAAACCGTTCAGAGCCGCATTCTTATCAGCCTGGATGAGACCGGCCGCATTGTTGTACGTTTCAGTAGCTTTTCCCAAATCCTGGGCAGAAACCGCCAGCGAAATCATCGCTACGGCAACCATCAGAAAAATCTTTTTCATAATCTTTTCTATTATTTTTTGGTTTAATTTTCGCATTTCGGAGGAAGACACTTTCTCCCTTCAACCTGCGAAGATAGTAAATTTTATTGTAAATTTGCAAAAATTAAACCACGAAAAGATGGTAAAGATGAAAATAACGCGGTGGATATGCCTGGGGCTGGCAGGATTTTTATCCCTTTGCCTGAGCGCCCAGACACCGTCCATCCCCGATTTGAAAGCCGACGACACCATCGTTACAGGAGAACTTGAGAACGGAGTCCGCTACGCTTTATGGCCGGATGCGAGTTTCAAAAACTGCTTCACCATCAGCCTCGTCCGGAAAGACAGCCTCTGCTTCCTTGAAAAATTCAATTCCGCCCGCAAGACCTGCGCAATTGACTCTGTTTTATATCAGGCCTTCGCCACAACGCGAGATGCCGTCAGCGCCCACCCCCATCAAGTCGGTTGCGACAACACCCTTATTTTTGTCACGGGAGATTTCAATAAAGAGGACGTCCTTGCCCGCATGCAGCATCTGTCCGTGGTACTTCCCCGCCATACGTCCAGCTGGAAAAGAGCGGACAGGCCCGCCTGGGAAGATATGCCTCCCACCCTTCAAGTACAGGAAACGGAGGACGGACACGCCACGCTGACCTATACGCTCTACAGCCCCGCTTTTGATGAACGTTACAATGCGACCATCCTCCCCACTATCCTCGAGCGTTCTTGGACTATGCTCAGCCAGATTCTGGAAAGAAGGACGGAATGTGCGTTGGAAGCGTCCGATATCCCCTACGGAAGCATCAGCGCTCGTTTCCGGATGGCACAGGGGCTGGAAAACCACCATGTTTTCACCCTCCGGACGGTCGTTGGAAAGGACGATGCCCTCGCTGCTGCGACACGGATTTGCCAGGTATTGGAAGACCTGCACAACGGCCAGGCAAGCGAAAGCGAGGTAGAAGCCGCCTTCAATGCGTATATTCTCACCCGCTTCAACAAAGATATCCGCCCGGTCACCCCCTCGGAAAAAGCCCTCCTATTGTTCCGCCACTACCTCTATCAGAACGACCTGGCCCCCGAGAGTGTAAAGACACGCTTCTTCACCTCCCGCAAGTACAAGGCAAGTGATGACAAGAAGCGATTCGACCGTTTTGCCGCCCAGTCCATACGGATTCCGGCCTTCGGAACAAGGTCAAACGGAGAGATTCGTTTCTCTCTTGACAGCATCCCCTCCCAGAGCGGGCCGGTACTGCATTTCGCGGACACGACCAGTTTCCCCGGAAAGACCAAAGCCTGCAAGGTTACGCGCACCATAACGGAAGGAACGACCGGCGGCTCCATGTTTTTCTTTGAAAACGGAACACGTGCGGTTTATAAGCAGAAAGCCTGCGGAAAAAGGGTGTATTTCACCTTCGTTTTCGACGGAGGAATTTCTATGTTGGAGAATCCGGAAGGTGCCGCCTGGACAGAGGACATTTTCTACGCGGGACGGGTCAACGGTTACCGGATGAAAGATTATTTTTCCCTGCTGGCCGCCGGCGGCATCGACCTGCATTTCACCGCGTCCCATTCCGCCCTCACCCTCGAAGGCAGCTGCGAAGAACGGAAAGCGAGTTCACTGCTAAAGGCATTGATTGCGCTCACCGGGCATTGGAAGGTTGAAGAAAAAGACTGGGATTATATCACGCGCTGCGCACAGATTCCTTCCTATAAAGATGACTTTCAACGGACTCGTCTGCAAGTCTCCCGGAAATTGCACCCCAACTATGTGTGGGATATGGATAAAAGCGACGTAAAGCCGACGACGGAGTCTTTGCGCGAAGTCGCCAAACTCATCCGGGGTAGTTTCCGCAGCACGCAGAACGCCACCCTCTTCCTGCAAGGAGAGATTGCCGAACGGCGCGTTCTTTCCAAATTGAGACGATTCATGGACCTGTTCCCCGTGGACAGGAAAATCGGCAACAGTCATCTGGCGACGATGCTGACCGTATCGGGCACCACGATTGTGGGCGATGTCGCCCCCGAGAAGCCCATCTTCATCGCCAGTTCGTTCAACTATTCGACCGGGCTGGACCAACAACTGGTCAAAGAGATTGCGCTGGCAATGGTTCAGGACCAATTGAGAACGAACCTGTCCCCCTTGAAGATCCGCTGCCGGGTCGGAGAACAGATTACCTACCAGCCGGTCGAGAATGTGGAACTTTTCATCCGCCTGTCCGGTTCAGGGATAGAAGCCCTGCACGTGGTCAATGAGACCTTGCGGGAAATGGGGAACGGGAAAGTCCCGTATTGGAGGGATATTATTTTCAATCGTTTCGTTTACGGGAAAGACTATCACAACCGGGTAAAGGACCGTCTGGGCAAACTCACGCGGGAGGAGGTCAGCCGCTTCTGCGCACAATGGGCGCGGGCCGGACGGGTAGAATATGTTATGGAATAATGGCACAGCGTCCTTCTTTCATTCAAATTGACGACGTACTGGTCAGTGAAGAAGTGCTGACCACCTGTTTCGCGTGCGATTATGCACGTTGCAAGGGCGTATGCTGCATCATCGGGGACAGTGGAGCACCCCTGGAAGAGAGCGAGACCGAGGCGTTGGAACTCAATTACGAACATTATTCCCCATTGATGAGTGAAGGCGGGCGGACCGCCGTCCAGCAGAAAGGTTTCTTTGAAATTGACCGGGACGGAGATTGGGTCACGCCGCTGGTGGAGGGTTCGGAAGAATGCGCCTTCTGCCATTTTGACGGAGATGGCAACTGTCTGTGCGCAATTGAATGCCAGTGGATGAAAGGAAAAGGGAATTTCCGCAAGCCCATTTCCTGCCAACTCTATCCTATCCGCCTCACGCGGCTTTCCAGCGGACTGACGGGCGTCAACCTGCATCGCTGGGATATCTGCAAAGACGCTTTCATCAAAGGGGAAGCGGAGGGCATCCGCGTGTATCAGTTCCTGCGGGAGCCCCTTATCCGCTATTTCGGGGAAGAGTTCTACGAAGCCCTATGCCAAGCCGCCCAGTGGCTGGAGCAGCCGACTGAGAAATGATCTTGAGACGGCTCGACGGCCGTTATTTACGAAATCCAGATGTAGCGAATGATGTAGAATAGCATCACGCCGCTGACGATGAGTTTGGCCCCCGTCCCGAGGACAAAGCCCAGAAAGGCACCCAGCGCCGCCTTGACCGAACCCGTCTCATCATTTTTGGCAAAGAAATACTCACCGATGAAGGCCCCGGCCAACGCCCCGGCCAGCATACCGATGGGCGTGAAGAAAATGCCGACAATCATTCCGACAAGCGCGCCCCACGACGCTTCTTTGTGTCCGCCTGTCGCCTTGGCTATCCACGCGGGAAACAGATAATCAAACAAGGTGACGAGGGTCGTGACACCCAGCCAGATGAACAAAGCCGTGGAGGTGCAACCCCCTGCAAAATAGATCAGCAGCAATCCCACCCAACTCAATGGCGGGCCCGGCAACGCCGGAACGACACTTCCAATCACACCCAGAACGCCCAAAATAACAGCAAAAACTTCCAGTGCTTCCATAGCTCGACAAAAATTTTCCGAAAGATAAGAATTTTTATCTATCTTTGCACTCCCCTCCCGCCTTGGTGGTGGAATGGTAGACACGAGGGACTTAAAATCCCTTGGACCGAAAGGTCTGTGCGGGTTCGAGTCCCGCCCGAGGCACTAAGGATGTCATTCAATGGCATCCTTTTTCTGTCTAATACGCGATAGACGGTGCTAGAATGGCGTTTTTGTCCGATTCGAAAAAGGCACAGAAAGCCATAAAAAGACAGAAATGTTTCAGTAATGTTTCAGTAATTTCCTGAAACATTTTATATCTTTGCAAAAAAGAACATAAATAATGTCTGCTCGTAAACGAATAACATCTGTCCCATTAAAGAACGAAGAAGGCTTCTCCCCTACCCCTCGCAAAAATCTTATTTCATTTAATTTGGAGGTGAATGGAGAGAACAAGCGAGGACACTTCCCCGTCTATTTACGCATTACTGAGAATAGAAAGCATCGGCGTTATCGGACTTCAATTGAACTCAGCCGCAAAATAGACTGGAACTGCACCGCGCAAGAAGTACGAACAACAGAGCCTAACGCAAAAAAATGGAACAATGAGCTTGAAAAGCTTTTAGAACGAGCCAAGGACATTTACAGAGACCTTGATGAAGACGGCATTGCTAGCGCTGAGAAGATCATTGAAGTACTTGAAGGTGGTGAAAAATCTTTCTCCTTTTACATATTCGCTCAACAACGCACAGTTGATATCTACACTAACGGCTCACCAGAAACATACTTAAAGTACAATGGTTTCTGCAATAAGTTCCAAGAATACGCCAAAACACGCAGGCGTTCCCCCGAAGATTTTAAATTTAAGGAAATTACTCCCGAGTTCGTCAGCAAATTCGAATCGTTTCTCCATACGCTCCCTAATCAGCAGTTCGCCAAGAAGCCAGACGAGCAACTCAAACGCAAGCGGAAGAAGGGTACAGAGGTTGAGCTAAGTAAAACAAGACTACACACGAATACCATTGCAAAGACCCTGCAAATCTTCCGTGCAATTATGGGCAGAGCTGTGAAAATGAGGATTATCACGGAAGACGACAATCCTTTCCGCGCGTATAAAATTAAAACGGTTCCCACCCACAAGGAGGAACTCACACTCGAAGAAGTACAATCCATCATCAGTCTCGACCTTCAGGAAGGTTCTATGGAGTGGCACAGCAGAAATTTCTTCTTGTTCGCAATGTTCTGCGCCGGCATTAGAATCGCAGACCTCCTAGTTCTACGCTGGATGAACATCCAGCAAGATGGCCATATTCGCTATGAAATGTCAAAGAACCATAAAGAACAGACCCTCCTTTTGGTTGAGCCTGCTCAGGAAATCCTTAGGGTGTATCGTCTGCGATTTATTCAAGAACATGATTGCGAACCGTCCCCGGAGGACTACATATTTCCTTACATGGCAAATACGAGGGATTATCCGAGGTGGAAAAAACTCACCACCTTGCGTATGGTTGACGAGTTGCCTCCCGAACAGAGAATGACCTATAAAAAAATAATCAGCGCAAAAACTTCTTTGGTCAACAAGGGGCTTCGCATAATAAAAGAAAAGGCTGGTATTACGAAGCCTATCACAACCCATATCAGCAGACATACGTTTGCCGGATTTGCAATACATACCAATAGCCGCATTCTTCAATCTTTATTTAAACATAGCAACCTTATGACCACAGAGCGTTACATGAAGCGCTTTAATACAGCGACTAAGGATGAGGCTCTGAAAGAGATTGTCATGAAGATAACTGAGGCAAAGGAACAGAAGACAGTTACCGAACAATTGGCAGAGATTCCAGAGGAAGACTTGGTAAAACTTTTGGAGTCTTATCGTAAGAAAAAGAAGAAATCATAGGCATACCCATTTCCATCATTCGTAGGAGGGTGACTAAAAAGTCGAAAGGCTGATAGTCGCCCTTCTTTTGTGTCTATTGGTCAGGGCTTCGAGGCCGGCTGTCCGGCCGAGCGGAGTCCTCGAAGAGACAAGCGTCCGCAGCCGCGGAGTAAGACGCACGCCAAAGGAGGTCTACCCTTTTTGTCGGCTCCTTTATTCATTTTTGCTACTTTCCTTCCCCGTCATTGGTCTCGAAATAGACATTTTGTTATATCTTTTCCCAGCTTTTCATATTTATTAACATCCTCATTTTCTTCTCATTTATAAATACTTAGCTTTGCAATCGCAAATAAAAAAAACTAGGGAAAATGGGTAACATATACCTTATAACAGAAGAACAATTGAGGGCTCTAATGCTTGAAACCATTAACGAGTATCGGAGGCTCGAAGATACCAATGACATGCAGAACTGCAAGGACGAGTACCTATGCAGTAAGCAAGTATGTAAGGAACTCGGCGTAAGTCCTAGGACATTCCAGCGTTACCGTGACGAGCACCGCATTGCCTTCATTCAAAGAGGCCGCAAGATATATGTCAAAAGGTCGGACCTTGAGGCCTTCCAAGAAGCAAACCGCATCGAACCAAAATAGACGACTATGAGAACAGATAGAATCTTGACGATGGCAAAGCGGGCGCCGCCCGACCAAGACAACCTTGGATGTCTCAGGGAGACTGTAAGGAGCCTCCCAAGTGTTTTACGATTTAATTTTAAATTTAAAATTTTTCAGAATGATTTTAGCAATTTATAATACAGCAGATTATTTTATTCTTAAGAAAGCGGCCCAGATGTCGGTCGCGGCACACATGGCCTTCAACCCACTACAGAACAAGCTGAAGGAGAGTAAAGGTACAAACGCCATTTACCAACCGGCCGGAGCCGCTCGTGAATATGCCCCGTACGCCAGCAACCTCTATATTGGTTGTTCCGGTATGTGTAAATACTGCTACAACAAGCGGGGGCCCAGAGCCGGCACGCTGGGGAACAACTACGTCACACTCAAGAAATGTTTCGGGACGGAAGGAGATGCCATTGTGGTTTTCTTCCTCGAGCTCTTTGGTGGAAATGGCGGAACTGTGCGGTATGAGCTACTATCAAATGGTATCTTTATCTGCTTTACGACGGACCCGTGCTTGCCAGAGACATTCCCTCTGCACGCTGCCATTATAGCTGAAGCCATTAAGCTGGGAGTGCCGTTCAAGATCCTCACCAAGGTCACTGACTGGTTGGGCTCTGAAATCTGGCAGGACCTCAAATGCATACCAGAGGCCAAGGAGAAGTTATCTATCGGCGTCACTCTGACCGGTAGGGACGACCTCGAACCTGGTGTGTCCTCCAATCAGGACAGGGTGAATGCGCTGAGTTATTTACACAATGAAGGGTTCAAAACCTTCGCGAGCATCGAGCCCGTCATAGACTCCGCTCTCAGCCTCTCCATAATCCAGGCGTGTGTTGGCTTCGTGGATCTTTTCATGGTAGGGCTGGAGTCGAACAGGCACTATGACAAGGGAGAAGTAGTCCAGTTCGTTAATGCCCTGGCTGCAATCCCCGAAAAGCCCACCATTTACCTCAAAGACAGCATAATGGGGTACTTTGTTGGCTACACCCGTGCATCCTTTGGGCCCAACTTTATCAATACTGTTCCTGTTTTATAACTCATTTTTCGCCCCCGGCGGGGCGATACCCGCCGGAAGTTCAAATAACATTTTAAATTTTAAGCATATGAAGATTAAAAATTTCAAAGAGTTTAGTCTAACGACTTTATCCGGTGTTGTCGTACTAGTGGCTGGCACATGGATCAAATCTCGAATAAGAAGCAAGGACAGAGCGGAAGAACTGAAGTACAAAGAAAAGGAACTCAATCTCCGCAATCAGAAAGTCATTGAACTGAAGAAGCAAATGAAGGCGCTTGATAATCAGACTTCAGTAGAAGAAGAGGTCAAAATTTCTGGCACTCAGTCCTTCCAGCAGATGTCCTCACGTCCTATGGCAGACAAGTCTGGTTGGCTTGTTCCTTGGTATGCGAGGAAGGGTCAGATATCAGGATGTGTGGCAGGCGCGGATACTGGAAAAACCATCCTGATGATTGACTGCGCCCTGGCTGCTGCGAAGGGAGAGACCCCCACTTTCCTACCAGAAGGAGCACCGAAGGCCGACATGATGGATGTTGTCTTTTATCTTCTGGAGGAACGAGCTGGAGAACTGGTCGATCGGTATGGAGATGGCACCGTTTTCCCTGCCAACATCGGATGGATTACCAAAGGGGACATATCATCACCCACCTTTGACGGTCTGATTGCTGATGTCACAAAGAGGGCAGAAGGCTTCAAGCGTGATACCGCAGTGTTCCTTGATCCGCTCTCCAAGTTTCCGAACTGGGACCTCGCCAAGTTTCTTTCGGCCATAGAGGATGTTCAGAACGATTGTGCGAAGAGGGGTGTAGTCGTTTCCTTCCTCTTCTCTGCCCACACCGAAGAGACCAAACCCTGGAAACCGCTGACTCCTGATATGGTGAGAGGTGGAGATGTCGTGATCCAGCAGGTCGGAGCGCTCTTTGCTCTTCGTCGTGAACGTTCTGGTAATGGATACCGTTTCATACAGACTCTCAAGGTTCCCAAGGGAGAGGTGGAAAAAGGAGTTGTTGATGTGATCCGCTTTGAGGGTCGCAAGGAAGACCAACCCGGCTCCTATACTCACCTCGTTCATCACAGCCAGAAGAAGGAATCCGAGGCCCTTCCGCTGAAACCTAAGGCGGAGAAGGAGGAGGAGACTGCCAGTGAAAAACCTGTCAAGAGGGGCAAACTGGCTGGCAAGTATGAGGAGATTCGGGAGCTGAGGTATGTCCAAAATATAAGCGTGGAGAAGATTGCTAATGAGTATGGTGTCTCAAAACAAGCAATCTACGACATCTTGAAAGAGAAGTGTTAAAGTTCCAGATGTTGGTTTAACACTCTTTCTGTTGATTTTCAGTGCGGTAGGGCGTTAAATCAAATTTGCAAAAAAATTCTCCCAGGTGGGGCTGGCAAAAATGCTGGCCCCTTTATTTTTTTTACACTTGATTGATTGTCCTTGGAAAGCCCCTACTCCATCCTGATTGCATTGATATTCCTTCCACACTTGAGCCCTTCACGTCTGGCAGAGAAGAAGGAAGTGTCGAGGTAGGTGTCAATTCCCGAAATCCAGATATTCTCCTCCTTTACGCCAGATTCCAAGAGCAGCCATTTGTTCGCGTCCCAGAGATCGATGTGATGGCCGCCAGACATAGGAGTACCATTGCCGCGACCTTGAAATTCCCAGATAGAGTCCATATGAAATCCAGACTCTTTGAACATCGTCGCAACCTCTTCTCCGACCTGAAAACTGAGGGGGCCGATGGAAGGACCGATGACTGCCACAAGATCTCCCGGGTTGGTCTTGAATTTAGTCTCCATAATCCTGATCGTCTTAAGGGTAATTTTCTGTACTGTTCCTTTCCAACCTGAGTGAATGGCGGCTATTACACGGTTTTGAGGGTCGCTGAGAAGAATAGGAACACAGTCGGCCGTCCTTACTCCTATCTACACGCCAGGCAGATTGGTAATAAAAGCATCGTAGCCCTGTAATTCATCCCTCCCTATATCCGGCCGTTCTATAATAGCGACATTTGAACCGTGTACTTGAGCGCCTTGAATGACAGGATAAGGCAGGACTGAATCTCTCCGGGTAGTAAAAGCATCTATACCCGGGCCAAGAGAATAATGAAGGAGAGTCTGAAACATGGTGCGAAGATACTGAAAAAGCCCGATTCCTCCACCCGAAAAGACAAAATCCTTACAAGAGAACAATAAAAAATAATTAAGTTATGGAAAGAAATTCAGAAGAAACGATTGCAATTGACAACACGTCCTTTGAAGACACCTTTGAGAGCCTCGTGGCGACTACAGGCACGTCCACAGCCCCAGCGGCACCTGTCCTGAAGAAGGGTATTACCGAGGCCGACGCTGCTCTTACCGCTGCTGTTGAAAGTGGCGACAAGGAGAAGATAGAGAAGGCTGCGAGTGAGGCTTTCGGAACTCGGCAATGGGCAGACCAAACCATCAACATCATCAGCGGTTGTAAGGTCGGCTGCCTGGGATGCTTCGCCGCCGAGATAGCTTACCGGTACAAGAGGGTCGCTGCTGGAGAGTGGACCAAAGAGAAACTGAACGAGAGGGCGCTGGATGCTAAAGTCCCGAGCGGGCATAAGCTGACGATGTTCCCAAGTGCTCACAACATTTCACCAGAGTTCCTAGAGCCCTGTGAGAAAAAGATCCAGCAGATTCTCGACAGCGGGAGCGACATCCTGATTGTCATCAAACCGTGGAGGGTGGTCGTCGAGTCTATCTGCGCCAGGTTTGCTCTCTATAAGGATCGC
This sequence comes from uncultured Bacteroidia bacterium, assembly GCA_902784785.1. GTDB lineage: Bacteria > Bacteroidota > Bacteroidia > Bacteroidales > UBA932 > Cryptobacteroides. The sequence goes on along the minus strand of CACZWF010000029.1, from coordinate 12,417 downwards.
ATCATCTTCAGGTTTACTATCGGCAGCAATGACAACGAAGTGCTCAAGTTCTGGGAACCCGGAGGCCCTTCATTCGAGGAGCGTCTGGATTGCCTCAAGTATGCCTATGACCACGGATTTGAGACTAGCGTTTCCTGTGAGCCATGTTGGGGAGGCGATGTAGATGGTTTGATTGCGACCCTCAAGCCATACACCACTGACTCGATTTGGATTGGCAAGATGAATATGGGAAAGGCTAGGATGAAGGTCAACGGGTATTGGAATGCAGAGACCGAGGCCAAGCACAATGAATTAATGGCCTGGTACTCTGACGAAAACATGATCGCCCTTTATAATCGCTACAAAAATGACCCTACAATTCGCTGGAAAGAATCAATCGCAAAGGTCGTAGGTAAGCGGGGCGACTGCAAGGACTAGTAGTTTACGACGTATCTGGCGCCGCCGCGGTCCGACCTGAAAACTGAGAGGACCGATGGATGGACCGTGACCCCGTTATGATTCGCAGGAAAGCAAAAAAATATGGCATTGAACTTATGAAGCAAAAACGGGGCAGAAAACCAAAGCAGAACAAACAGTAGCTATTTACAATTGAAGCAGGGATTTTAACCGGTCCCTGCTTCTTTTTTGTATCATCTACAACATAATCTTCTCCCACTTGTCCTTGGACGTGCTACTTAGGCTGCTCTTATACTCAGGATGATGGGCTGTTTTTTTAGAAATACCACCTTCAAGCCACGAAACATCTACACCAACTAGGATGTCTTTAGTGAGCGTCCTATCCCATTGAGTCGCATACCAAAGATGAGCGGTCTTGAGCAATTCTTTCACCTCATCCGGAAGAAGAACATAGAAATCAAACTTGAGGTCTGTTTCTCCATCATTTGTCGAAGATTCTGCTATATGGACAAAAACCCATGGGCAGATTATTTTTTCGTCAAGATTCTGTATAACGCCTGTCGTAGGATCAGCAATCAAACCACAGTAAATATTCTTAGTCTTACCGGTCTTTACTTGAACCGGCTGCATCTTCCCCGTCTTGCTACATATACAAAGTAAGTCGGCATGCTGGAAGTTCTGAAGCGACTCATTCAGATTAATCACGTCATACCCTCTTTTCATCAATTCGAGAGCCACAGCAGTTTCACCCAATTTACCGAGTTGCTGTGAGGATAGATCTTTTAGCCCCATATGTAAGTCCTTGTTTCTATGCCATTAGATTTTGTACAAATATAGTAATTATCACAGGCTCATCAAAAAATTCCTGAAATGCCCCGATTCCGGTATCTCAAAAGCCCTTTCCCTTATATGAGAAAAAAATAAAATTATGAGTATTAAACTATTAAAATCAGACATCCATCGTATTGGTGATACAGTTTACCAGAACGATAAGGGAAATTGTGTATTTGTGTTTGACGGAAACCTCGATGCGTTTGGAATCCAGTACATCATCTTACGGAGTCTTTTACTACTGTTCGGCGATGATTATAGGATTGTTTCGGAGGATGAGTACTGGGATGAGAAGGATCAGGTTTCAATTTACCTATTTACGAATCTTCCTTGGGAATTATTTGTGAAAGCTGGACAAGAAGACACAGAGGAGGAATAATTATGGCAAATCCAGATGACTTTATGAGAAACCTTCATGCACAAACGAGTGGTGGAGACGAAGCACGGAGAAGACAAAACCGGGCTATTATGAGAATCCTGGGTAGTTGGATCTATAAGCGAACCGATGAGTACCTGAAGTTTATAGATGATGGTGCTTCGGATGCTGAATACCTAGGGAGCAAAGCAAAAAAAGCCTGTGTAGATAAGGATATTGCTAGGGAGATGACACGGAAGATACTAGAGAAATGGTATGATAAAGAGAGTATTGATGACGGTTTGATGCAGGAATTCGAGGAGGCCTATGATGCTGCCGATGAAGAAGAGTGGTGGCGGCAGAAAAAGTTTGGTTTTATTAAGTGATGACGATGCAGGTTCCAACATCCGGAACCTGCTTTTGTTTATTTTGCTGCTGAAATGCCACGATTTAGTATTTCCCGGGATTTGAATCCTTAACTATGTAAAACCATTAAATTTTTGACATATATGGACACAAGAGTTAAGCACGTACTCACTGGCAAGGTGTACGAAAATCGCAAAGAAGCCAAACAGAAGATGGGGCACGGAAGGTATAACCGTGCCTTGAGAGATGGAGAGTTGTTATTTGTATCCCTATTCAAAGAACTCGACGTCATTTATTAACCTATTAAACTTTATCACATGCTTACTGATGATAATTTTATGTTCCAGACGAGTGTGAGTCTGGATTATTATGAGAAAAAGACCGATGCTACCGCCTGCTTAAGTAAAATCGGCGCTAAGGCCATCGGGAAAAACAAAATGGCATTCAGGGAGGTTTCAGTTACCGTCTCTGAGTTTCTTGATTATGCTACAACGGGACACGCCTTCTGCAACCTTTTCCAGTATGACCCGAACAAAAAATATTGGGTGGAAACTCCTGATGGCAAGAAGATGCAGGTATATCCGGTCTATAAGAATGGTCCAAACAAAGGCGCAATGAAACTGACAACGAAATCCGACCAGTTCTTTAAAGGCGCACAGACGGTATTTGTAGATGTAGACTACACTAGGTTCACGTCGGTGGAAGAATATATTTCTACACTTTCCTACACTCCGACTTGTGTGTATATGAGCTTTTCTGACGGTCAGGAAAAAGGTAAGGACAAATCGGTGTCGAGGCGCTTCAGGTTGGTGTATGTCCTGGATCAAATTGTTGGAAAGGATGATTTGAGACGGATTTCACAAGCCATAAACGACCAGATTGTGATTGATACCGCAGAGCCGATGGAAGATGACTGTGGAACTAGACCCTGTCAGTATATGAATGGGGTATTTGGCAACAATGAAACATACTCCAGCAACATTATCTATTCCGTGTCAGATTTTCCGCAGCAGATTGATCCGGTCGAAGAAGAACCGCTACAGGAACCAGTGAAGATAACCTTTGATGAAACCATGGTGAATGATATGCGGACGATGGATTATGCCCAGTTTACACACCTCTATTCCACTCGCTATCCTTACCTATACCGAATTGAAAGACCAGAATGGCAAGGAATAGGCTACCAGTTAACGGATGAGAACTACTTGCAGACTTGGTTTTATAAGGAGAAGCAGGTGGATGGACAGCAAAGACGTAGGAAGCTAGGGAAGAATGCTTGCTTAAGACGGCTAATGTTCCCATGGGTTGATCCAAATACCCTCCTGTTCAACCTATACATTGATAGAGAGAGGTTTTTTGACAATTCGGACGGCGTTATTACCATTGATACACTACTGAGAAAGGTAAGATGGGCTATGGACATGACTCAGGAACAGCTTTTGGCCTTCTGCAACTGGGAAATTGAATACTGGAAGAAGCATCGGCCTAAGTTTATCATGCAACCCGGAAAGAATTTCAATAGCGGTACAATTAGTTTTGTTGCTAAGAAGATACGATGGGAGGAGCTTGATGACAAATACGACCGTTCCCTATCCTTTAATGAAAACCTGAAAAATCTTGATGTCTCCATGAGCACCCTCTATCGGTACTGTAAGGAGAAATGTATTGACAAACACCCCGGCCGAAAGACAAAAGAACAGCTCCGTGAGGAAAAACGGAAGGCAAAGAAAGATGAGATTGAAATGTTTCTTAGCCTGTACAATCCCGACCTGTCCCTGAGAAAGAATATCAAGGAAATGGAGGAAGCCGGTCTCAAGATGTCTACTACCAGGTTAACGTCTTGGGTTGAGAAATACTATGAACCGAAGCAAGAACAAGTATGGCCTTCGATTCAACTTCCAGAGCTCCCATTTTTCACACTTCAACCCCAACAATATGAGGTGCCAGTATGTGATTGGGATAATGCAGAGGCTCAGGAGAAGGAACAACAATCATCTGGTTTCAAATGGGGACCTCCAACGTTTGATTTTATGTGGTCATGACAGAGAGGAGATCGACCAAGGTCTCCTCTCATTTTGTTTTTAAAATCATGATATAGTAGTATCGGTATACTACTACTTATTATAGCAGAATGAGAAAACGGGCAAAAAAATAACAGTTTTTTTATGTTTTCTCGTTTGAAAGGCACGATAGGAATAAAAACAACTATAATTACCCTCTGAGCCTATCCCTGAGATACCCATCCCCGACCGAAAATGGCAGAGGATGGTTTTTTGTTCTCTGAAAAGGTCATGGATATGTGTCTATGGAGAAGAGTGGACTTTTTGCCTCAAATTTCTCCAAAACAAGCCAAATCCCCCCACTTTTTTGCCATTTTCAGTACCGAAGCCTTATTAGTGAGATAAGGTGAAATTTGATCACCCGTGTCCAAATAAACACTTAAATAATATTTTTATATGCTAACAGAATTTTTAAATCGTCTCTTCTCCTTTAACGGGAAGTTAGAGTTGAAGACACCGGCCTACCAAGATGTTCTCGCCGGTGATGTTAAAGAAGTAGAACAGCCCGTCATAAAGCCAAAGTACGATGATCCTGAAATAGCCATCATCGATAAATACTTTGGTCCACTGACGGACGGTATGATTATAGAGGTCTCACTGGAGGATATGCGTGCAATCCTACCGAAGAGCCGCCGAAAGTCAGATGCCTACAAAGGACTGGTGAATAGGATAAAAGCGTTAGGGGTCCAGCTTAGAGTGGCTTCGCATTATGAATCTAAACTCAATGTCTGCAAAGAACGGAAAGATAAAAGCAAATAACATTAAGAAGAATGACCAGGGTCTATATACTGCCGTGGTTTATTTTTACAAGTGCAAATCAACTGGCCTTTATTATTGTGGAGCTACTATTGATGAATCTTCCCGACGGTCTTCTTTCAAAAATCTAAATTACAGTTATGGTGGGAAGAAGATTGACGAGGCTAGGAAATTATATCCAGATATCGATAATGAGTGGGAATATAATCCAATTCCAGTTATGTCTTCTACTGTCGATGATCTTATATGGGAGATGGACTACTTGGAGCGTTATCTTATCTCTTACTATGACTCTTTCAATAATGGATATAATTCAAATATGGGAGGTCTTGGCAGAGGTGGTCGGTCGAAGATTCTAGTTGTAGAGAAGAATGGGAATCAGAGAATATTTAATTCCTGTGAAGAAGCAGCTAGGATTTATACAATGTCGCCCGGAAATGTTTATCATTATTGCTACAAGGATAATGGACACAGGAAGAAGAATGGAATGATTTTTCTACCCATTGACGACTCTACCACTATGTCCGCCCTTCCTTCGAGCTTTTTTTCAACCTATAATATAACTTTGCCATGAAAATAAATCACAAACTTCATATCGGCGGCGTTGAATTGGATTTGACAGAGCCTATTCCTGAAATCGAGAGAAAATTGAACGAAAACCAGGCAAAGTGTTATCTAAATCTTGTTAAAGCATCCTATAACGAAATTGACGACAGAACAGCAGAGATAACATTCCACCGAATTCTTCCATTCAATTATGTCCATTCTCTTAATGGCTGTCTCTGTTATATTGATGCAGCCATAGTGTCCGGTTTATCTGAAAAATACTTTGTTCTTGATTTGACTGGGCAGAGAAAACCTATCTGTGGTCCTCTTATTCCCTGGGGTGATGCTTGGTATATTCCAGATGGTGCGTTCTCATCATTTCTTAGGAAGTTCAATGAGGTTATGGTGAAAGAGAAATTGTCTAGGGTGCGATTTATTATTACTACTGACAAAATAGTGGTCATCGTCAAGTATCCAAGATCAAAAGGGAAATTTGATGATGATGTGGCCGACCTTGAAGCTGAAATTGGCGAATCCCTGGAAAATAGAAGAGGACAGACATTATCATTTACGCTCTACGATCTTGGACAGATATGCCAACGTCCTCAGGTGAAAAAGAAATCTTATATGGGCCTTCAGAGCTACCTTTTGAAGACCTATGAAATTACTCTTAATATTTTATGAACTACTGAAAAAGAGCCCAAGGCCACATGGCCTTGCCGCCAGCTCCAACAACTGCGGCTGTTGACAATTATCCGTAATGCCATCCTAAAACGGAAATCCACAAGAAATACTCGATTTGTTTTGAAAATCAGTATCCATCGTAGTGAAAACAGAATTGTTTGATATTATTATCAGAATTATTTCTTATATTTGCGATTGCAATCCGGAAGAGTAATCCCGGAGGCAGAAGGCATTCATTGCTCTATCTAAACTTGCGAATTCTGGAAAAATTACGTGGGGGTAGAATGTGAATAGCTTGGCCTTGGTATGGACTAACCCTCCATATAAGGCTGGGTTATAAGTATATTCGAGTATTCCACTACCGGTCCTGCTTCCTGTTTGCATGTACTCAGAAGGAGGAAGAAATCTCGGTGTCGTCTGTAACTATCAGTCAGCCAACTGCGGAAATGATTGTGGGCGAAACCGTAAAACTATTTGCAACAATCTCTCCTAGTAACGCCACGGACAAGGATGTGATTTGGGCATCTTCTAAACAATCTGTTGCCACCATTGACAGATCGGGGCTAGTTACAGCAATTGCAGAAGGAACCTCAAATATAACTGCAACGGCCGGTAGCAAGACCGGAACCTGTCTGATTACAGTTAGTAAGAAAATAATAGAGGTATCTTCTATTGAATTAAACAAAACAGAACTCTCCCTGATTGAAGAGCAAGAATTCACATTAGTGGCCACGGTAAAACCTGAAGATGCAACAGATAAATCCGTCACATGGACTTCATCAGACTCATCTGTTGCGGCTGTCGAAAATGGAAAAGTTACAGCAATTAAGGAAGGGACCACATCGATTACCGCAAAGGCAGGTAATAAGTCCGTTTCATGCATCGTTTCGGTATCAAAAAAAGTTATTGCCGTAACAGAGGTAATTCTCGACAACACATCTCTTTCTATGGTTGAGGACGACGAAATAACCCTTGCAGCTACGGTCAAACCGGATGATGCAACAGATAGGACCATCACATGGAATAGTTCTAACACGGCAATTGCTAAAGTTGATAATGGTAAGGTTATCGCCATTAAGGAAGGTGTGGCTATAATCACCGCCAAAGCAGGCGACAAATCTGCTACATGTTCTGTGACGGTACAAAAGAAAGTAATAGCCGTCACATCTATCGCTCTTAACAAAGCGACTTTGTCGCTTACAAAGGGTCAAAGTGAAACGCTTGTAGCAACAGTGAAACCCGACAACGCTACAGATAAGAATGTTACCTGGACGACAACCAATTCCTCTGTGGCTTCCGTAGAGAACGGGAAAATAACGGCTGTGGGAGGTGGAAGCGCAATCATCACAGCCAAAGTTGGCGACAAAGAGGCGTCTTGCTCTGTAACTGTCACAGTCACAGTCCCTATTACTTCTATTACTTTAAGCAAGTCCTTTCTTTCTATGGTTGAGGACGACGAAATAACCCTTGCAGCTACGGTCAAACCGGATGATGCAACAGATAGGACCATCACATGGAGTAGTGATAAAACAGATGTTGCCACTGTAGATAATAATGGTCAAATCAAAGCTATTAAGGAAGGAAATGCTACCATTACAGCTAAGGTAGGAGATAAAAATGCCACATGCCAAATAACAGTTTCTAAGAAAACTATACCCGTAGAATCTATATCTTTGGATCGATATACTGTAACATTATTAGAAGGAGAAAGCACAAAACTTATTGCAACCGTATCTCCTTCAAGTGCTACAGATAAAGCTGTTAGTTGGACATCCTCAAACACAGCAATAGCAGCTGTTTCTCAGGATGGTACCGTTTCCGCGAAACAAGAAGGAGAAGCAACCATCACAGCTACCGCAGGAAACAAGACTGCCAAATGTGTTGTTACGGTGTCAAAAAAAGTTGTGCCCGTGTCTTCAATCGCATTAAACAAAACATCGTTGAGTCTCAATAAAGGACAAACGGAAACGCTAATAGCAACCGTGAGCCCCACTGATGCGACAGATAAGACAGTGAGTTGGTCCAGTTCTGATGCAACAATCGCTTCGGTAGATCAATTGGGTAAAGTTTCTGCTATTAAAGGAGGTTCAGCAATAATTACTGCTGCAGCAGGTGAAAAATTCGTCACGTGTACAGTAACTATTACCGTTCCCGTGCAATCTGTTAGCTTGGATAAAAGTAGTCTGTCTTTGAAGAAAGGAGAGAGTACAAAGATTACGGCGACAATTTCTCCGAACGATGCAACTGAGCAAACAATTATTTGGACCTCCTCCAATTCCTCGGCCGTAACGGTTCAGCAGGACGGCATGGTCACGGCTGTAAAAAGTGGGAATGCAGAAATTACTGCTTCGGTCGGAGGAAAATCTGCGGCATGCAGTGTTTTCGTAACAACTCCTGTTGAATCCGTCTCAATAGACAAGAACTCCATATCTCTGGAAGAAGGTCAAACCACATCATTGGTAGCAACCATAACGCCCAGTGATGCAGACGAAAAGACTGTTACCTGGACATCATCTAACTCATCCATTGCCACGGTGGGCGGTGCCGGAGTGGTAAAAGCGATTTGTGAAGGACAAGCGGTCATAATGGCTACTGTTGGCGGGAAATCGGCAACATGTACCGTAACGGTGTCAAAAAAAGTTGTACCAGTAACATCCGTTTCTTTAAGCGAATCTTCAATATCTCTTAATAAGGGTGAAAGCACTACACTTATAGCTACAATTAGTCCATCAAATGCAACCATACAAACTGTCACTTGGTCTAGTTCAAATACGAACGTTGCTTCTGTCAACCAATCGGGTGAAGTAACTGCAACTGGTGGTGGCGATGCGATTATAACCGCCTCTGTAGACGGGAAGTCTGCCACATGTGCCGTGACAGTATCTGTCCAGGTTACGGGTGTTTCTCTCAATTTGGGTTCAACCTCTATTGGTGTTAACGAAACAGTAGAATTAGTTGCTACAATATCTCCTTCAGACGCCACAAATAAAAGTGTCCAGTGGGCCTCTTCTAATAACAGAATAGCCACAGTGAACAATGGTATTGTTACTGGTTTGCGTAGTGGGGTGGCCAACATTATAGCATCGGCTAATTCAAAAGAAGCAGTATGTGTAGTAACCGTGACTGCCCCAGCTGTTGCATTTAAGGATGCAAAACTAAAAGCATATCTTGTCTCAGTATATGATAATAATAACGATGGCGAGATTGATGTTTCTGAAGCATTAGATATTGAAAGTATTAGTTGCCAGGGGCGCTCCATTTCTGACCTTACCGGGCTGGAGTATTGCACGAATTTGGTCTATCTAAATGTGGCAGGGAATAATCTATCTGTAATTGAAATACCCAATTTACAGAAACTTAAATCTCTTGTGGCGTACAATAATCCTATTGAAAGAATAAATATCAAAAATGATGCAGCTCTAAATGAGCTATACCTACTTGGGGCAAACACTAATGCTATAAATGGTACAACAATTGCATTAGATGGCTTTGACCTGTCTCCCAATCTTTCTATATCATTTAACGGAACGAATTATACTTCGTTAAGTATAACAAACAGCTCGTTATTAAAGAACATTAATGTATCTGAGAATGCTCACCTGATTAATCTGGTTGCTAGCGGCACACAGATAACATCTTTAGACATCACTAATCTTACTCATTTACAGGTTTTGAACATTAATAGTTGCTGTATTAATACGTTAGATTTAAGTAATAATCCTGTTCTGGTTTCATTGAACTGTGCATCGAATCAGCTTTCTAGTCTTACATTGAGCAATAACACCAAATTGAGGAGCCTCGACTGTTCTAATAATGACCTTTCGTTCTTACGAGTATCTGATAACCCTCTGCTTGAATCCGCCCTTCTTTCAAACAATAAAATTGGGGCAATTAATACCAGTTATAATCCTTATTTGAAAGTATTGGACATCTCGGAGAATCCGGATTTATCAGTAGTGTCACTATCTTCTAATACTGCCATAGAGAGCATTAATGCATCTAAAACGTCCATCTCTAGCATTGATATTTCTTCAAATCCCTCTCTCAAGAATCTTATTCTGGCGGATTGTCTAAATATTTACAACCTTGATCTGAGTAGCGGAACTAATCTGGAAGATATTGATATTTCGGGCACATCGATTGTAAAGATTGATGTATCAAATAGTCCTCATTTGAAAAAACTGAATGTTTCCAATAATTCGAAAATGTACTCGCTAGATTATGTAGAAGGCGTTTCTATTATTGCGGGGTATGAGTTGGGACGTTCGCTCAAAGTCAACGGTGTTAGTGGTGTTGTTTTTTACAGCAATTACAATGGCACAATAACTAAGATTGTATCGCTGGATGAGACTACCAAAACATGGGGTTATCTTGGGACCTCCTACCCTAATACAAACTATGGAGATCAAACTGGCGCTACAAGTAAAGATAACGGCTTGTCTAATACTAGCCGAATTAAGTCGGGATCTCCTGCTGCAGAGTGGTGTGTAAAAAAGGGAGAACGATGGTACCTTCCAGCCGTTAATGAGTTGATTAATTTATTACAAAACAAAGATACACTTAGTAAAGCCCTTGTACAAGCTGGAGGGACGGGATTTACATCGACATCGTCTTACTGGTCATCAACAGAAGAAAAATGGATTTACAAAAATAGCTCTGGGACGACATGGACTTATTTCTTGACTTACATCGTCTATGCGAGTGACACAGAGTCAAATTTACATAATCGTGAAAATAGTTATCGAGTGAGGGCCGTGAGGGCACTCTAATGTAAAAAAAGCAGCACCCAGACATAAAGTCCAGGTGCTGCTTTCATATTCATCCAGTTCATACGTAAGCCTCCGATGAAGTACGTCGATATGATTGTGAAGGATTGACTCGAAAAGAGCAAAGAGCCAAGGCCGATGGGCTCTTTTTTTATTCTTTTTTGGCAATCAGCAACTCAGCAACGGCCTAAGCGGACCTGCAGCCTGCAGCCCGCCGCTTTGAAACCTTTCGGGCCACCGCGCCCAACAGGTCGCGGACATAGGCCGAAAAGGCATCAAAGCGCTCGCTTACGCTTTCTTGGAACGCATGGGTTGTTTATTCTTGGAGGCAACGGACGGATAGGCCGTAGGCGCGGCGGTAGCTGAGGTCCGGGCGGACAAGGCCATCGAGGTAGAGGTCGAGGCCGTACGCGTCGCTACCATAATGCGTACAGGACCACCAGTTGCCGCCGCTGCCGACAGAGTAGAGGCTGCCGTCGTCGTCGTCCAGATAACCCGCAGCAGGATACCAGATGGTGCCGGCACTGCCGAACTTGCCGGAGAAGTTCATGCCTTTGTTGGTAGAGTCCCAATTATAGGAGAAGCTACTGGTGCTGCGGACGGCATTAGCCCACACGCCACCTGATGAGCCAGTGGGAACTTTCCAGCCCGGAGGACAGGGATCGTAAATCGTCTTGGCTGACTGCCACAGCGTGTTGTCTCTGGAGGAATACACCCAGTCGTCGTATGAACTGCTTACACCTTTTATGAAAGTAGTCGGATGGGCGACGGCGTAATCAACCGTCCCGTTGTTGCTGGTAGAAGAGACAGGAGAAGGCCAAGTGCTGAGCGTGGATTTCGCCTTGCTACTGGATGAAATACTGCTGCTGCCCAGGAACGGGTCTTTCCGGCCCCACTGATACAGCAGACCAAGGGCGCCGACATCCCCGGGCGTGGCGGAGGTTGCCCCCAGGTTGCGGTCCATCATCGTGCCGGCGTTTTTGTAGTAGTAGGTCTGGGCGCTCGCAACCGGGTCGTATCCGCTGCACACCCAGATGTGCCACGACCAGAGGATATTTCCGGAAGCATCCTTGGCGGCGATGACGGCGTTGCCGTTCTTCAAAGTGGAGGGCGTAGAGAAGGCAATCGTATTGCTGCTGTAAGATACATTGTTAATGATGCTACCGATGGAAGGAGTCGTCGAAGTTCCGTAGGATTCCCACAACACGACAGCGCTGGATAAAGTCCCAACTGAAGTGGAGGAGTTGCCCTTGGTAGTACGGAAGGAATAATCACCAGTAGACGATACGATATAGCAATTGGCGCTGCCGTTTGCAGAAAGATTTACCCCTACTACCGTCACAGTACAGGATGCAGACCTGCCACTGCCATCCTTAGATGTCGCCTTAATGGATGCTGTGCCATTGCCTTTCGCGGTTACCATGCCGTTTTGATCAACAGTTGCAACCGATGTATTGTCGGATGACCAAATAACAGATTTGTCGCTGGCGTTACTCGGGGAGATGGTCGGCGCTAGCGTAATTGTCTGTCCTTTTGTAAGTATCACGGAAGTCTTGTCCAGCGTGATGCCCATGACCCACTGGGCAACCGTAACCTCGCAGGTAGCGGTCTTCCCGCCCGCAATGGCCTTGACTGTGGTCTTGCCTGTCGAAAGGCC
>CACZWF010000028.1 GCA_902784785.1 uncultured Bacteroidia bacterium | reverse complement strand
GCAGTTCATGCTGGAACCGTCCCACACGCCGATCCTGTCGCCCGCTTCAAATTCGACGGCCTTTCCATCGAGGGCTGCCTTCGATGCGGAAGGGTCATCCGATGCAGAAGGCTCGTTGGTCACATTGAAAGTAAGATTGACCCCTTGGGGGGCGAGGGGATTCTCCTTCATACAGGAGAACATAGTTGCAGTTAAAGCAACTGCCAGGATAATTCTTGAAATTTTCATGATTGATTCCTCCTTCCATTACCATATCAATTCATCATCTTCTTCAAAAGATTGAACTGATACGGATTTTGAGTCGCTTACGCACATCATGGAGCGCTCACGCAAACTGAAACTGGTTGTTTTAGGAGCATTATACTCCTTGTTGATCATTTTGTTCATTTTTTATTAGATTTTTTGGGGTTATTAGTCATTTCGAATTCCAAAGTGCCTCCAGAAACGATATCCTCATGCGAAATCCTGAATCCGTCAAGGGGTCTTCCATTCAGCCTTACGCTTGCGACATATTTATTCTCCTCACTGAGATTCCTTGCCTTGACCGTAAATACTTTACCACCGGCAAGACGGAGAGTCATCCCGGGAATCTGGGGGGCACCGATTATATATTGACAACTCACAGGATCCACAGGGTAAAAGCCCATTGCAGAGAATAGATACCATGCACTCATCTGACCGCAGTCATCGTTTCCGCAAAGTCCGTCAGGAAGAGGTCGATAGAATCGGTCGAACACTTCTCTGATAATGGATTCGGTCTTCCAGGGCCTGCGCGCAAACTGATAGAGATATGCGACGTGATGGCTGGGCTCATTTCCGTGGGCATACTGGCCGATGAGTCCGGTCACGTCTCCTACGAAGCCGGCGTTGTTCGCACTTACCGTATCAAGGAAGAAAAGAGAGTCGAGTTTTGTTTCGAATTTATCCTCCCCGCCCATCAGTTCAATGAGTTTTTCAGGATTCTGCTGCACATGCCAAGTGTACTGCCAGGCATTGCCTTCCGTGTAATCTCCACCGTGGGTCGCAGCATGGGAGAGTTGGAAACGGTCAAACGGAGTTCTCCACTTCCCTTTCGAGTCCTTACCTCTGACAAGTTTTGTCTCGGGGTCAAAGAGGTTGAGCCAGTTCTCAGATCTTTTGCGAAAGAATTCAGCATCTTCGGTATGGCCGAGGGCTTCGGCAAAAATGGCCGCGCAGTAATCATCGTAACACATTTCCACCGTGCGGGACACCGACTCTCTCTCTACGATATCATAAGGATAGTATCCAAATTTGTCGAGGATATCGAACTGTGACGAGCGCATATGATTCGTGGTAAGGCTGCCCTTGACCGCCTGATAGGCATGTTCCACGTCAAATCCACGGAATCCCTTCATGTAGGCTTCCACAACCGTAGGGACGGCGTGGTTGCCGATCATGCAGAACGTCTCCTGCCCCCAAAGGCTCCAGATGGGGAGGAAGCCCTGGACATCATACTGCTCGAGCATGCTCTGAACGAAATCATCTACCCTCTCCGGTGTGAGAAGGGTATATAACGGATTGGCAGCGCGGTAAGTATCCCAAAGGGAGAAGGTAGAGTAGAATTTACCATTTTGGGACTGGCGCACCTCCTTCTTGGCATCGCGGTATCTGCCATCCACATCAGCGATGTCGTTGGGTTGGATATAGAGGTGATACAACGAAGTGTACACATTCTTTTTCTGCTCCACGGAGCCTTCCACTTCAACCCGCGAGAGCAACTCGCGCCACTGCTTCGCAGCAGCGTTGCGCACATCCTGAAAGTTCCATCCGGGAAGTTCGGCTTCAAGGGCGGCATCGGCGCCCTCTATGCCGACCGTGGACATAGCGACCTTTACTGACAGGGGCCTGGCGGATCCGGCAAATGCCAAAATCACTTTGTCGGCCTTTTCCTGACCTACAGGATCGAGCTTTACGCGGTCCTGAAAAGGTTCAGAAAACCGCATAGTAAAGTACCACTCCCGTGTTGTCCAGTTCTTGGTCACAAGACGTCCGGAGATGGTCTGATTATCCGGATAGGTGATATCTGCGTCGAGGACGTGGGTCAGAAGGTTGCCGGGACCGTTCACCATACCGTTCTGGAAATCTACATAGAGTTTCCGCGATGCGGGATCCGGATACCTTATATTATATATGGCCACACGCCGGGTTGCCGTCGACTCCACCGAAATACCGTTACAGAAATCAACGCTGCAGTAACCGGGCGTTGCGTGCAGGGACTCCTTCACATAAGGATTGTCGCGCAGGAGCGTGTCACCGGTGAAAGGCAACAGGAGGATATCTCCCAGATCGGAGCATCCGGTACCGTTCAGATGATTCTGGGAAAAACCGATGAGCGTACTGTCGGCAATATTGAAGCCGGCAGTATATTCCCAACGGCAGTTTCCGGAATCGGGGCCGGGCTGCACGAAGCCGAAAGGCACGCAGGCAGCTGGGAAAGTATGTCCATTGTCGGCTGTTCCAACGAGGGGATCAGCATACTGAAGGACATCTTCCGCGCAGGAAGCCGAGTGCAGCAGAACGACCGCCGATACGGTGTATGCCAAAAGTTTACGCATTACTATTTTTTTACATTTTTCCCACATACGCAGACGTCATCGATTCTGAAGACGCAGCCATAGCCGTTCTGACGGAACCTGATACAAAGAACAGGAACGGACGGAAGAGAAGATGTTTTGCGATACATGAACACAAGTTCCGAACCCTCGTCCGTGGGAAGAGGTTCAAAAGCCAGAGCGGTCCAATTCACACCGTCGGTCGAATACTCCACGGCGAGGTCTGTGCCGTCGAAACGTCTTACGCCTTTGAGAAGGGCGAAGCCGACATAGGGCTTCTTCATATCGGAGGTGTTGATACCGTTAATCTGGAAGTAGCAGTTGTGCTTGTCGGAGATGCGGACGTTGCAGCCCATTGAAGGATTGCTGCCAAGGGCAGTGACATAGTCAGTATTCCTGGGGCTTGCCCCGATAGGTTGGACGAGCGCGTCGCCCTCATAGGTGAATTTGTCGCTATTGGAAAATCCCTTCTCCGCGTTGAGATCGGAGACCGTCATCTCGACCGGGATGTTTCCCATAGTTTCTTCAAAGACCTGGGCTTTTGCAAGCGGTGCAGCTGCGAGAACAAGCAGCGATGCGATGAGAGTTTTTTTCATATTTTAATATCTTAAACGTTTTATGGCCCAAAAATACAACGGGCATATTAATAGACCCGTTAACAAAAGGATTAACGAAAAATTAAATTCGAATAAATGCGTCAAAAAGTTCTGCTCTCCCAGAACTTTCGCACATCTTTCCACAGATAGTAGTGTCCTTCGAAGGGCTTGAGATCGGCTATCGCGCACTCCTTTTCATTCAGCAGGGGTTTGACCAGAATGACACCTTTTGCGTTTCTGTAGAATACCAGCTGCAGGTTACTGCCGGCCCTTACGAGTTCGAAATCACGGGCCTTGTCGCCGACTTCTTCCGGGCTCCCGGCATTGGCGCCTTCTATATCCATGAAGCAGAGCAGGGGGTGGAGATCGCCGTCATGGCCGAAACGCAGGGTAGCGGCCGTCTTGCCCGGATTCCTGATGGCAGACTGCACATCATCGATGAGCGCTTCTGTAATCAGACGTCCTTTGATATCGGAGCGGATGCCCCTGTTGTCTTCGCTGATTCCATGGCGGCTGAACCATACCAAATTACTCCTCCACCAGAGATGGCAGAGTTCGTATGGCGAGAAATAAGAAGCGATGTCAGGCATGTCCCCATCCATGCAATACACGCACTTGGTCGCGGCTATAATCTGATACATAAGCATCTTTACATTGCCAGCCTTGGAGGGGTCCTTGAAAATTTCCTGGGGAAACTGATCCGGGGTCCACTCCGCCCATTTTCTTTCCCGTACGGCGGCGACGGTACTGTCATTGTTCAAAACGGCCATTTCATCCCTGGACATATTGCGTCCGGCTACCTCCTGAAGACTATGGGCGTCATCCCTGGAGTAATTCAACTCGATTTTGATATCCGGGACTTTTGCAGACAAAACCCCGATGAAATTGTCGCGACTCTCCACTACGCGCGGAACCATTGTCGTGTACGTCTGAATCTTTTTCCCTCCGGTAAAAACCGACCTGTAATGAGAGTACATTCTTTCTGCTATCTGTCTCTGTTCACAGGCTCCGCGCCGTGTCAGCGTTCCATTCCTCCCGTCTGTCTGCTCCCTCACATAAAGGACATCCCTGTAGAGTTGCTCACCTTTTTCTGTAAACAGTCCGGCATCGTGAAGCTTCTTCAAAGATTTCAGAACAGGGTACTTAGACGTTTCTTCGGTATCGTACCTGCTGCCATGTCGTCCGAAGTGACTGATGTAGAAGGCTTCGAAACCACCGGGCGCCGGGCTCACGGCTGTATCCATCGGCTGGTAGGGATACATATTGCCGAAGGCCAGCCTCGGGTCGGACTCAATCAGTTCGAGAGCAGTTTGGGCGGGAAGGCACCAGAACGACAGAGAGAAAACAACGACAAATAGGATTCGTTTCATATAGCAAAATGTAAAGATGCAAAAAAATTGCCGGAAAATGATTTTTAATCTTATTACAAATAAAGGAAATTATTTTCAAAAATTCATTAACTTCGTAGTTGAAAAGATGAATTATCTGGAAGCAGAGGCCGTAAAATACGCAATACCGAAATGAAAACACTGATATTCGCCAGCGGCAACAAGGGGAAAATCCGGGAAGCCGCCGAGATTTTGGAAGGACAATACGAAGTCATTTCCGCCGCCCAGGCCGGATTCACCGAGGAAGTGGAGGAGACCGGAACCACCTTTCAGGAGAATTCTCTACTCAAGAGCCAGGCCATCTGGGATGCGCTGGGCCGCGACTGTTTCTCCGATGACTCCGGACTGGAAGTGGACGCACTGAACGGTGCCCCGGGCATCTATTCCGCCCGCTATGCCGGACTGGACAAAGACTTTCAGCACAATATCGACAAAGTACTCGCGCAGATGGAAGGCGTCACGAACCGCCGGGCCCGTTTCCGCTGCTGCGTCACACTGATGCTGGACGGCACACCCCATTTCTTCGACGGGACACTGGAGGGCGAGATCGGACTGGAGCGCCGCGGTAACGGCGGTTTCGGCTACGACCCGATTTTCATCCCCGACATCCTGGCTCCGGGCGTTCCCAACTCGCAGCGGCTCTCGATTTCGGAAATATCCGAAGAGGCCAAGAACCAAATTTCCCACCGGGGCGTCGCCCTTCGCCTGATGGCGGAATATCTGAAAAAGCAAGCCTGAGCGCATACCCTATCTTAATATAGAGTTCCCGTGAAACACCCCTGCGAGCTGATTGTTTTGCACACGACGAAATATGGCGAGAACGCCCTCGTCATCCATACGCTCTGTCGGGAAATGGGAAAGAAAAGTTTCCTCGTGCGCGGGGTGGGGAAAAAAGTGTCGCCCGCCTGGTTTCTGCAACTCAACATCATTGACGCCGACATCGTCCAGAGCGAAAAAGGCAGCCTGGACGTAGCCTCCCACTTCTCGCAAAAAGAGCCCCTGACCTCCCTGCGGGAATCCCCCGGGAAGAACTGCATCGCTCTATTTTTGAGTGAAGTCCTGCTCAAAACCCTGCAAGAAGGGGAAGTAGATGCCGAATTCTACGCCTGGCTCCGGAGCCGCATCCTGCTGTTGGACCGCCTCGGAACGGAGGACGACGCCGTTTCCTACGCCAATTTTCATATTGCCCTGCTTAAAGAGTTGTGCGAAAAAGTGGGTTACCAGGCCTCGCAGCAGGACCTGCTTGTCTTCAGCGACGACAGCCTGACCGACCTGGAGAAACTGGAAGGGCTTTCCTTCGAGCAAATGCTGCTCGTTCCCCTCACCGGGCGTCGTAGGGATCAGATTATCCGCAGTTACCTCAAATACCTGGAATACCACCTCGACACGCCTCTGCACATCCAGTCCCTCGACGTGCTCGCGGCTTTGTTTTAAAGTTTTTTTGTATATTTGTAAGTTTCTTAAATTTCTCAGATATGAAACGTCGTGACTTTCTCAAATCATGTGGACTGCTGGTAGCCGCCGGCAGCACATTGAGCCTTCCCTCCGCCAGCGCGGCAGAACCCTCATCCGCTACCGGAACCAAAGCTCAAGCAGAACCGCTGACCGGACTCCAGCCCATCCGCGACCTGACGCCCGACACGGACCATCCCGTCACGGTCATCATCATTGGATGCGGCAGCCGGGGGAATTGTTATGCGCAATATGCCGGGAAATTTCCGCAAGGAATGAAAGTTGTCGGCGTGGCCGACATGCTGGAAAAACGCCGGAATTATTTGGGAGACAAGCACAATGTCCCTGCCGAAATGCGTTTCGCCGATTTCCGGGACGTTTTTGCCTCCAAGAAGAAACTGGCGGACGCCGTTGTCATCGCGACGCCCGACAACCTGCACTATGCGCCGGCCATGATGGCCCTCAACCTGGATTACGACGTCCTTTTGGAGAAACCGGTGGCTCCCACGGAGAAGGAATGTAAGGACATCCGCGACCTGGCCAAGAAAAAGGGACGCATCGTGGGCGTGTGCCACGTACTTCGCTATGCACCTTATTTTGTCGCGCTTCGGGAAGTGGCCCAGAGCGGTATGATCGGTGACATCGTCAGCATTCAGCATATGGAATGCATCCAATACGCCCACATGGCTCACTCGTATGTGCGCGGCAACTGGCGCCGCTCCAAGGATACTACGCCCATCATCCTGGCCAAATCCTGCCACGACCTGGATATTTTGCGGTGGATTATCGACAAACCCTGCAAGAGCATCGTGGCCGACGGTGACCTGTATTATTTCAAAAAAGAAAATGCGCCCGAGGGCGCTCCCGCCTACTGTACGGACGGCTGCCCGCACGCGGACACCTGCCCCTACAACGCCATCTCCATCTATTGCAAATGGAAAGAGCACATCAGCGTTTTCGACCTTCATGGGAAAGATAGAAAGGACCCCGAGAAACTCCTCAGCCGGATGAAGGACCCTCACTACAATCGCTACGCGCGTTGCGTGTTCCATTGTGACAACGACCAACCTGACCACTATGTCGCCGATATGGTATTCGAGGGCAACATCACGGCATCATTCTCCATGGATGCCTTTACCGCCAGAGGCGGACGCCGCACCCGCATTATGGGCACGAGAGGATTCATTGAAGGCGACATGAAAGAATTCCATGTCTGGGATTTCTTGACGCGCAAGGAAAAATACTGGGATATGAAAGTCGCAGAAATTCCTGAATACGCCAACAGCGGCCACGGAGGCGGCGACCATCGCCTGGTCCGCGACTTTGTGGAAGCCGTCGCCCACCACGACCCGAACAGGCTGTCCAGCGACATCGACGTGTCTATGGAATCCCACATGATGGGCTTCGCCGCTGAACGCTCCCGCCGAACCGGCCGGAAGGAGAAGCCGTAAACAGGCATGGCAGATAACGGCCTGTCAATCAACAGAAAACACAAAAGGACCTACCCCCAAACGAGTAGGTCCTTTTTCATAACTTGCTATAATAAAACACTTTAGGCGCGAGCATTTCTGTCATTCCTGATAGGCGCCGGGCCACCAGTCGCCGTTGCCACGACTTACGCCTCGCTGGTCTTTGTCGAAGTCGCTTCCCGACCAGGATACGAATGCAGAACTGGCCGTATTTACACGGGAGTTGACGCCAGTCTTATTCGTTTGAGAGGGGGCGGCGCTGTTGAAGGTGCCGTCCCATTTCCAGTAGTAGGAAGAGCTGCCGGTATTGCTCCAGTCCAGGCCATCGATGTCAGTAGAAAGAACACCGTCGACATTGCCACCGTTGTCTGTGAAGGATGTGGCGTTATAAATATGGTTGTAGCTCAAGTCCAAAGTAGACCCGTCACTATGGATAGAGGCGGTGGAGGATGAACTGGAAGTAATAATATTGTTGGTGAAATAATTGGTCCATGAACCAGAGCAGGCCCAAACCAGAGCGGAACTGGCCGCATCCCCTATAATTGAGCAGTTGCTGATACTGGTGCAACTTTGTATCCCATCAAAATCAATCCAGCAAGCCTTTTCCCCAGTCTTGGAAGAGGTAATATAAGAGTCCCTGATTGAACTGCTATGCATGATGAAACTATTCGCCCCGGCGATATTAAACGCGCATCCATAATTTGTCGCGATATAATTCGCGTCAAAAGAGCATTCATCAATAAAGATATCAGGATAATCAGTTGAGGTATTCTTAGCGAACAATGCGCCTCCCGTATTATTTGCATGGTTGGAAATGAAAGAGTCACGGAATAATTTGAAGGTAGCCTGTCCCAACACGCATATTGCTCCACCCGTATTTGCGACATAATTACCAACAATATTGGACGAACCCAAGTTGACATAGGTGAGATTGTTTGCGTAGATGGCGCCTCCATCCTGGCTTGCATGGTTAGGCTCGCCGGATTGGGTTCCGCCTATGGTGCAGGCGCTGAATATCACACTAGAACAAGACGTTTGGCCATTAATTGCCACGGCGCCACCATATTTGGCTGTATTTCCCTTAAAAACCACATTATTGATTTTGTTTTTAACGTCTTTGTCTTCGCTGGCTCCATCGCGACTATCAATATACAAGGCCCCTCCATTGCTAGTTGCGCTGTTGCCAATGAACGTTTTAGACGAAGGAGTAAGAAGTTGAATGGTTGCCCCGCTTTCTACAGCGATAGCACCCCCGCTCGCGGCAGAGTTTCCGCTGAATGAGCCAGCATTAATGATCAGATTCGCTGAGCCGAAGCAATCGATAGCCCCGCCCAAACTGCTTTTACCTGAAGCAGAATTGTCCGTGAAAGAGCTACCGCCCTGAGATGTGACATTTCCCGCTTTGAGCGAGAGGGCTCCGCCATCACCACTTACGGTATTATCACTGAATGTTGTATGATTCAGCATCAAGTCTCCCGTCGAATCGAAACGGAGGGCCCCGCCATGTACCGCATTATTCTCGCTGAACGTACAATCCTTAAATGAAGAAGAACCATTCTTAATCCAGATTCCTCCCCCGACACCATTGTCGCCGCTGCCGGAAGTGTATCCTTTCGTAAAAGTAATCCCATCGAATGCGAGATCCATATTACCATCAAGGATAAGAATCCTATGATCGCCGGTACCGTCGGCATCATCGTCGCCGGTAAAAATCGTAGGATTGCTCGCAATGTTCCGATCCCCGGTGGAAGCATTGTAACCGCCCTCGATTGTGAAGCTGACAGTTCCAAAAGTGCCATCATCAATGTTGATTGCTGCGTCAGTTCCCCATTTGTAGGTTCCGGCAGCCAGGTGGAAGGTCGCGCCGTCGATATTGGCCAGTTTGGCGCCATCAATGTCCGAGTCAGTCCCGGCCGGATGGAGTTTGGCCCAAAGTTGTGCTGCGCTCCAGGCATTCGCCCAGTTCATGCCACTCTTGGAACCGGCTCCGTCAACCGAGACGTAATAATCGCCTTCGGCGGACACGCTACCCATATCATAAACACTGCCGGCAGCCGTTGTGATACCCTTGTTCAGCCAATAGGTTCCTGAAACGGCGCTCCCCTTGTACCACTCGAGCAACAAGCCTTTCGAGTGGGTGATGCCGGGGGCCACGGCCACATAGTATGTGCCGCCCGTGCTCTCCGGGAACGTAACCGTGATGCTGGCGCCACCATTTGACAGGCTCCCGGCCACCGGGGTTTCTCCCGAACAGTTAACCGCCAGTGTCCCGGACAGATTTCCGCTGTCCCCGACACTTGAAACAACCACCTTCGTGATACCGGCCTGAAGGGTGAAGCCAATGAAGGCGTTCACATTCTTAAAGGCCATGTCGAGCGTTTCAGCGTCAATTTTTGCCACTGCGATATTCGCGTTACCGAAGACGCCATCCTGCGTGGCCGGAATCGTCACATTGACCGTAGTTTCGCTCACAGAGGAATACAAGTCGTTGGGATAAATGGCATAAAGCGCCGTCTTTCCGCTGGGAACCAGTCCGGCGAAACTGCCGGTCGCGCTGCCGCCCTCTCCCACAAGCGTGAAATCAGAAGCGGTCCCGTCACTGCAATAGACCTTGATTTGGTCTTCGGTTTTCCACTTGACGGTTGTTCCATCCAGGGTCGTTTTTGTGTCATCGCTGACAGCGCTCAACGTCAAGTGGGAATATCCCGCAGGAACATCTTCTTCTACCGCCTCGGCAGGGATGGTCTCTTTCGGGGTGGTTTCATTTGGATTGTTTTCCTCTTTCTGGCAAGAGAAAAGCGTGAAGGCGCAGAGGATGCAGCCTAAAACAATGGTATTCTTTTTCATAGCTATACTCTCCATACATTTAATTAATATCGTCATAATCGTACGCGTCAACGATGTCAATCTCGTCCAACGTGCCATTACTATGACAGATTACAGGCATCTGATCCAAAGGAAGTGATTTCACAACAGGACTTTCATACTTTTCCTGCCGGGTTGTTAGAAGAAATTTTTCCATAATTTTTGGTTTTATTGTTGTTTGATTTCTATTCTGTTTTTAACATTTTCCCAACGGTAATAAGGACCGGAGTAGGGTGTCAGTTCGGGGATCAGGATTTCCTGCTCATTGGCAAGAAACTTGACCAGGACCTCTCCCTTCCGATTCTTATAAAAGACCATTTGAAGGTTGGATGCAAACGTACACAACTTGGCACCGGGCCAATTGCCATACGCCTCCTCGGCCGTAAGCCTTGGATAGCCGAAGCCTTCCAGACCCAGGTAGGAGCAAAGGCACATAAAAGGCAGGTCGTGCCCAAAAATGAGGTCTGCCGCGACCGGAGCACCGGCAATGGCCTCATCGGCTTTCTTGAACATCTCGTTGGCCAAAACAGCGATCTCTTTCAAAGCCTCGTCGCCATAAGGCACGGAGTTGCAATAAGAAAGATAGCTCTGAAGTGTGTGACGGGCATAGGTGGCGGCAACAACTTCCCAAGGGAGAAAACGATAGCGATTCTCCTCAATATCATAGACCTCGGTAAAGCGGGCCAGGTTGAAAATGGCGGAAATAAAACGATTGGGCTTTCCTGTCAGCTGCCTTCCTCTGTCCGAATCCGTGAAGTATCTGGAATAAACGGCCGCTGTATCGATGGGAATTTTCGTCAATGCGCTGTGCGCATCTTTATATGCCTTTTTCTTGATAGATTTTGGACTGTTGAGGGTAATGATGCGCTGGTACTTTACGCCACAATCCCAGGTAATGACAAGGTCGCTCTTGCAGGCCCTCAACGAGGAGGTGAACGCCGCCATGCTCACCAGACAGCGAGGCACATCAGAGGATATGACGTGAACCTCCCCTTTCTTGAATACACGGGGAAAACGCTGATACATCCGTCTGGCAATCCTTTCATGCTCACGCGCCCCCCTGTTGGTCAGGCGGCCATCCATTCCGTCATGCAACTGGATCATCTGTAGGGCACAGGCAAGCAGCGAATCTCCCGACGATGTAAGAATTCCTTCTCCTTTTGCGGTCTGAAGGCAATCCCGCAGCAGCACATAGGGTTCGTCCGATGAATGGGAACGGGACCCGTGCCGGCCATAATGGCTGATGTAGAAAGGTTTGAAACCGGACGGCGCCGGTGTGTCCTTGATCGGCAGGAATTCATAAGAATGGATAACCCCTGCCGCTCTTCTGGGATTTTCCCGGATATAAGCCTCCATTTGAGGCGACAGCTGGGCGTATGAGCTCTGAACCGCCCCTATTAAAAGCAAAATTATGAGGAGACGTTTCATGTCAGTGTAAAAGTTTTGTTTCATTTTCAATAGAGTCCAAGCGACTGGCAAGCTGCTCGGAAGACAGCTCTTTCTCATGAAACAAGCCACCTTCCGTTCTCACACGGGCATTGATGCATTCATAGGATGCCGGGACATCTACCTGTCGAAAAACGATATTCTCAAACGGAGCCGCCGCCTTTGCCCACAGATGGGAAACATAGGGAGCCGTCCCGCTTATCCGTTCAAAACATATATCCTTGATGACCGCATCCTTGGAGCGCATATGATGGATGCGCAGCAACTGATTGGCCTCAACCGTGATGTCTTGGAAAAGGATGTTGTCTATATCGGCACCACGACTCATCTTGTCGTATGCGCTTACCATATTGAATGCCGTATTGGAGTCAGTAATCTTGATATTTGAAAGTACTGCGTCGTGTATATGGCCCTCTCCCACGCCAATCCGTATCGCGTTGCAACTGGATGACAACTCGCAATCGGAAACGGACACCCGCGCGCAGTCTTGAGGATTCTCCAAAAGACGGGCGGATGAAGCCCTAAGGGTAATGCAGTCATCGGAAGTGTCAACCCGACAGCCCGTTATCGTCACGTCCTGACAACGGTCGATATCAATTCCGTCCCCGTTGAATGTATGGTAATCCTTCCTGTGGGTATGGACATAACAGCCCTCGATGCAGACCTTCTTGCAATTCAGGATAAAGCAAGTCCAATAAGGAGAATCGGCAAGCTCGACATCCTTGACGGTGATACCTTCACTGTCCACTATCCATACCATCTGGGACGGACGCACCGGGATAAGAGATTTGTGCGCGTAGCGTACACCCAGGGAATCAAGCAAGAAAGCATCAGAATTGCCGTCTATCTTTCCAGGGCCGCTGAGCGTTGCATTCCGAACCCCCACGCCAAGAATGAGATGACCCCCGCTGATATTGTCACCGAAGCCCATTTCCGACTCATTCTGCGGACAGCAATCGGCACCACAGTAATCCTTGATGTCCGGACTCCCTTTGAGCACAGCTCCTTCCTCCAGATGCAGTTCGGTATTATCCCTTAACCAGATGGAACCGGACAAATAGGTTCCGGCAGGCAGGACAACCACCCCGCCGCCTCGTTGTGCGGTCCGGTCCAGCGCCGTCTGTATGGCCTCCGTATCCAATGTAAGACCATCCCCCTTGGCGCCAAAGTCCTTTACCGACACTCTATCGCTGCATGACAGCATGACAAAGGCAAGCAATATATATAATCCTTTCTTCATTGAACGTTTATGATTCTAATTACTAGTACAATAACTGTGTTTCTTTTTCTATGGCTTCACTGATGCGCTTCAACTCATCCTGAGACAGCTTCTTCTTCATCATCTGGCCGCCATCGACCAACACCGTCGCATTGACGCATTCAAACTCTCCCGGCACGAATACCTTACGAAGAAGAATATTGCTGAACGGGGCGGCCGTTTTGGCCCATATATGCGAACAGTCAGGAGCCACACCTTCTACGCCGTCAAAGGTAATATCATAGATTTGCGCGCTCTTCGAATACATATGATGGATACGCAGGAACTCCTTGGCCTGCAGACGAATATCACGGAACTGAATTCGCGCGATATCTGTTCCTCGAGAGTCCTTTACATAGGCTGAGACGATGTTGAACGCCACATTAGAGTTGGAAATATTGATATCGGAAAAGACAGCATCGTGGATGAATCCCTCTCCGACGCCCACCCTTACGGCATTACAGTCGGACGACAGGAAACAAGCGGAAACCGTAATGTCGGAACAGTCCATCGGTTTCGCCAACAGGTGGGCAGAGGAAGCCCTGAGCGTCAAGCAATCATCAGCCGTTTCTATCCTGCAATTTTTGATCGTCACATTCCGGCTGCGGTCGATGTCGATTCCGTCCCCGTTGAAAGTGTGGTACTCACTTCTTTGTGTGTGGACATAGCATCCGGAAATAGACACGTTTTCACAGTTCAGGATGAAGCAACTCCAATAGGGGGAATAGGCCAACTCGACATCCTTGATCGTAATATCCCGGCTGTCTACGAACCATACCATTTGTGAAGGACGGCTGGGAATCTGAGACTTTTCTTTATAGGGTTTGCCGTACGCATCCAACAGAAATGCATCTGAATTTCCGTCAATCTTCCCGGAGCCGCTCAAGGTCACGTTCTGAACGCCTACGCCCAGGAGCAGATGACCGCCGCTGATATAATCTCCCCAGCCGATTTCGGCCTCATTCTGCGGACAGCAATCGGCGGTGCAGTAATCCTTTATGTCGGGGCTTCCTTTGATGACGGCCCCCTCCGAGAGGTGAAGTTCGACATGGTCCTTCAGCCAGATGGAGCCGCAAAGGTATGTGCCTTCCGGCAGAAAGACCATCCCGCCCCCTATATCGGAGGCATGGTCAATGGCAGATTGAATGGCCTCTGTGTCGCGCGCGATTCCGTCACCCTTTGCCCCGAAGTCCTTCACCGAAAGTTTCGGCAGGATAACGGGCTCATCAACGGGTGTTTTATCCATGGGTACGATGCCTGTACTCCCGGGATTTCCACAGGAGAATACAAGCAGGGCAGCCATCAGCGCAACGACCCGCTTCCCATCAGTCAATCCAACCTTCATTCTGCGTCAGTGACGTATTAAGTTGTCTTTCTGTAGCCGGGATAGGCCACTTGGTGTAATAATCTCCGTTCCGGGTCCAGGTGACACTGGCTTCTCCCCAGCACTGCTTCAGGCCGGCGCCGTCATAGAGCTTGGAATCGTACCAGGTACCCCAGCGAAGTTCGTCGAAGTAAAGGGTTCCTTCACAGGCAAGTTCCCATCTCTTTTCCCGCCGTATGCGTTCCCGGAGATTATCCTGCCCCGAGACCATCGTGTATGAATTGCTGTTCAGCAAAGCCACGCCGGCACGCTTGCGCACCATATTGACATAGGGAATCGCATCATTGGTTTTTCCCTGCTCGTTAAGGGCTTCCGCGAGAGACAGCAGAACATCGGCATAACGGATGATGGGGACATCGATGGGCGAATACTCGCGGTACAGATGTTCCGCTCCTTCAAACACGAACTTCCTCACCAGATAGAAGAAAGACTTGGCGGAGTCCGTACGGAGGTCGAAGGGCTGTTCCGTATCATTCTGAACGAAAGGCCAGCGCAAGGTGTACATATATTCCACATTGTTGGGCGCCCCCAGATACTCCGAATAAGGGGTGATGTAGGTTTGCATCAGTCTGGGGTCACGGTTCTCGTAAACCGCCTTGATGCGGGCCTCGTTGCCCTGGTCCAGGTACTTTGAGAAGTCGGAACCGTAATCGGCCATTTTGTTTTTCAGCTCTTTGTAGTTTGCGGTCCCGAAATTGCCGTTCCCGGACTCCAATCCATCCCGAAGGAAATAGACCGAACGCTTGACGGGAGTCATGCTGGAATAACCCGGAATGTAGTCATTCCATTTGAAGGGCTTGCCCTCCTTGGTCTCATAGGTATCAATGAAATCGGCATCGCCGTAGAAGTCGTTCCAACCACTGCCACAGGAAACCCGGGAGCCATATTTGAAACTCATCTGGTTGCCGTATGAATTCTTCTCGAAACACTGTATGGAAAAGACCATTTCCTCGCATTGTTCGTTATTCTCCTTGAACAACTGCTTATACTCACCCTGAAAAAGGCTGAATCCCAGCGGCCCTACCCTCCTGAAATCGTTTTCGGCCAATTCGTACTCTTTCATCCACAGGTAGGTCTTCCCGCGCAGGGCATAGGCCGCACCTTTGGTCGCGCGTCCGTAATTGGCGTCACCCGCGTCGTACTTTCCAGGAAGATTGGGTTCGTTGATGGCGGCTGTAAGGTCGGCGATAACGGCAGCCCATATCTCCGCCTCGCTGCTGCGGGGCTTGGTGAATTCGTTCACGGGAGTGCTGTGCAGATAAAGGGGCACGCCGCGATAATAGCAGTTCAATCTATAATAGAAATAGGCGCGGAGGAACCTGGCCTCAGCCTTATACTGCGCCTTCAGTTCAGGCTTCATGTCGGGAACGCTTTCAATGTTGTCGATGACATCGTTAGCCCGGAGGACCCCCTCATAGAGCTGTTTCCAGGCACGGCTGAACAGCGCATCGCTCGACGAGGCGTTCCCGTTCAGCAAAGAATGGGTGCTGGACCAGTTGTTCCTGGGGCTCACCGTAGGATCGAGGGCCGACAGGGTGTGGGCGTCCAGACCCAGGTAATTGCCCTGGCTGATAGAATTTTGATAATCCTCTCCGGAACTCTGGATCAGCGCATTGTAGACGCCGTTCACCGCCAGAGAGGCAAGGCTGGCCGAAGTCCAGATATCGTTTGCATTGACAGCATTGTATGGCTTGGTATCCAACAAGTCTTTCCTGCAGGCGGTGATACCCAGCAGGAGCATGGTTCCGATGGCAAAATATTTTACTGTTTTCATATTGTCAGAATGTTAGGTTCACTCCTAGGGAAATCTGGCGCATGGTCACATAGCCGAGATCGGCGCCCATCTCCGGGTCCTGTCCCGGATAGGAGGTGATACTGAACAGATTCTCTCCGGAGACATAAACTCTGAGCCCTTTCATGAAAATCTTGTTGGCAATATGCTCCGGAAGCGAATAGCCGATAGTAAGGTTTTTCATTTTCAGATAATCGCCCTTATAAAGGTGCAGGACACTTGTGGCTCCCTGCTGGTTATCCTTTTCATTGGCGGTCAGACGGGCCGTTTTGCTGGTGGTGTTGGTCCTGGGATCGTTAGGATGGTCGGGATCATAGAAATAGTGATCCTTGGCTATGGAGGAGAGAATGTTGTAGCCGATGCGCGTTCCGGTACTGGTGGCTCCGGTGCTGTTCCAGTAGAGCCAGAAGCCGGCGGCGCCCGCAAAACTCATTTGGATATCTATCCCTTTCCAAGAGAAACTGGCCTGGAAACCATAATTGAACATAGGCGTGGAAGACTTACCGGTAAAGACATTGTCGTAGGTGTTTCCGTATATTCCGTCACCGTCTATGTCGGCATAGATATAGTCACCGTACCAGATCTTGTCCTTGCCTACTCCCTCCTGGGGTCGGAAATTGTATCCCTCAGCAATCATGGCCTTCAGCCACAACATATCCAGTTCAGTCCTGATCATACCGTCCCGAGGACCTCCGTCGACGATAACCCGGCCTTTATCGTCAAAGTAGGAGGCGTTTCCCTGATAGGGGGTGAGCATGTAATACTCGTTGATGGTATGTCCCTCCAGAATACGAGTAGAGCCGCCGGTGGACACATCTCCCAGATTGGACACATAGGTACGTATCCCGCTGGGGGCTTCCTGCCAATACTCGTTGAGCTTCCCTTTGTACTTGGTAACCCGGTTGTAGTTGTAGGAGAAATTGCCGCTCACGCTATAACTGAAATCTTTGACGTGGCTTCTCCAGCCCAGCGTCAGTTCCACGCCGCGGTTGGTCACCTCGGCAATGTTTTCACGCGGAGCCGTCGCCTCGCCGGCCGTCAGATAAATCGTAGGCCGGTACAGGATGCCGTCCGTGAGTTTGTTATAGAAGTCTATCTCGGCGGTCAGTCTGTTGTCCAGCACGCCCAGATCTATACCGATGTCGGTCGATGTGGTTGTCTCCCACCGCAGGTCGTTGTTGGCATAGGTACCCACGGCAAGGCCGTTGTAAAGGACATTGTTAAAACTGTAGTTACGGGCGGAATAGGTAGACTGGTACTCGTAATTACCGATGCTGTTGTTGCCCAGCCGTCCCCAGGAAGCCCTGATCTTGAGCAGATCGAAACCGCTGTTTTTCATAAAGCGTTCCTGGTCGATGCGCCATCCGGCCGAAAAGGACGGGAACACGCCCCAGCGTCTCGCGGAAGCGAACCTCGAGGAACCGTCACAACGAAGGTTCGCCTCAAAGAGATACCGGCCGAATAGGACGTAATTCAACCTGCCGAAGAACGACCTGGATGAATAGTCCGAAGCAGACCCGCCGACATTCAGCGGCTCCACCGCGGTATCGGCCACCCAGATGCTTGGAGCGACAAGGCCCTTCTTCGTCCCATTGTGATTGTATTCATAACTGTAATACTCCTCGTATCCGAGCAGAGCGCTGAGCTCGTGATGGCCGCCGAAGGTATGATTCCAATGAAGCGTTGTCTGGATGGTATAGTCCCAGTCTCCGTTGGCCCTGAACCAGGTTTCCATCGTCTCCGTCGGCGGTGGAGTCGTCATCTGAACGCCTGTGGCAAAATTCATCTTCACCGGCTGGGGAACCACCGGCTTGGACTGATAGTCGTACCAGTATCGCCCGTAATTTACAAGCGTCTTGAATGAGAAATCTTTCAGGAAATCAATCTTCGCATATCCCGAGACCTTGATTCTTGAATTCGTCCGTATGGCATCTTCTTCATTGACCGTATAGAGCGGGTTACTGGCCGTCGCACTCTCCTCATTGGCCGCGGGAAATCCATAGTAACCGCCATAATAAGGATAAACGCCGGGTGTTGATTTTCCGATATAATCTACGGCCGTGGAAAAATCTCCGGACTGTTTGCTGAGCACGGAGCCATAGGTTTGCATACCCACGGTAAGCCATTGGGTAGGTTGGACGTCGATATTGGCCCTGACCTGGTATTTCCTTGCGGCCGTATTGGAGATAAGGCCCGGATTGTACATATAATTGGCAGAAATCAGATAACTGGCTTTGCCACCCTTCCCTGACACGGAAATGTTATGTTCATGGGAAGCCACATTCCTATACATGCAGTCTTGCCAATCGGTATTGGGGTAGGCCACATAATTGGGATAACCGGATTCCGCAATACCGTCGGGATTGTTCTTGGCATTGCGCCAGGTCTGGATGGTTGAGGGAAGGAAATTCTCCGCCTGGCCGATGTTGGAGAGCGACTCATTCATGAGTTCCATATAATCGGCATAATCTGTCAGATACGACAGTTTGTGCATGGGGCTGTTAAAGGAGACGTTTCCGGAATAAGTTACGTTGACACGGCCTTCAGACCCTTGCTTCGTAGTAATCAGAACCACACCGTTGGCGCCCCTGTTTCCGTAGATGGCGCAGGAGGCGGCATCCTTGAGAATCGTTATGGTGGCAATGTCGTGAGCGTTGACATAACTCATGCTGCTCTCCACACCGTCCACAATATAAAGCGGCGAAGAAGAGTTTAGCGTTCCTGTTCCACGGATCCTGATGGTGTTGGACTCGTTGCCCGGATCAGACGAGGTGGTGCGTACGGACAGACCGGCGCTCGTGCCGGCCAGCGCAGAGGCGATGGAAGTGACCGGGCGGGATTCGGCCAAATCTTCAAAATTCACTGTGGATACGGCCCCCGTGAGGTTTACTTTCTTCTGTGTGCCATATCCCACGACCACAATTTCATCAAGGAATTGGGTGGAGGCATGCATAAGAATGTTCAGAGAGGCCATTCCGGCAGCGGCCACCAGCGCGTAATCGTCATATCCCAGCGCGCTGATCAGAATATCCGCTCCGGAAGGAACGCTGAGGGAGAAATTACCGTCAAGGTCGGTGACGGTTCCGTTGGTGGTTCCTTTTATCATCACCGAAGCGCCGATGACCCCCTCACCGGTTTCTGCGTCTTTGACGACACCGCTAAGCTGTACGTTTTGCGCCGACGCGACTATCG
>CACZWF010000027.1 GCA_902784785.1 uncultured Bacteroidia bacterium | reverse complement strand
AAGCCGGTGCTGCTGAGTTCGCGGTTGCTCGACAGCAATCGCTCGAAGGGCAAGGTGTTCGCTCCGGGCCAGCGTAACCCGTTTCCGCTGCTGAGGGAATTTGTCCGGACGGAAGAAGGCGTCGAGATGCGTCCTCTGCGGTATCGCTCCCCGGAAGGCTACCGTCCCCAGATGCCGAAAATCCCGAATCCGCCCGTCACCTTCCTCGTTGTGCGGGAGAGCACGGACACGCTGTGGCTGGATGTCAGTTCTTATTTCTCCACCTATCCCGAAGGGATATCCGTCGTGCCCAAGAAGTTCTTGAAAGAGCGTGCGGACTCGGCGGTGTTTCTGGGCATACGGACGCGGGAACGTTATATCCAAGTGGTCGACCGCTATGTTTATCCTTCAGGAATGATGCTGAAGACCGCCTGCTCCTTTATTTTTCTGAATCCGAAGGCGATGCCCATCCGTCAGGTGGACAAGACCCTGGTTGGCTACAACGAGATGGAGTTTCGCGACAGCCTGGGTAAACGCGTGGAGGGCATCCGCAAATGGGACTTGTCAGACGGCAGGCCGTTGGTCTTTTATGTGGATTCTGCTTGTCCCGCCGCTTGGTTCCCCTATATCAAAGAGGGACTGGAAGATTGGAACAAGGCTTTGGCACGGCTGGGGCTTTCCTCGCGCATTGAGGTGCGTCCCGAGCCGGAGCAGTCCTTGACGCTGCGCCGGGACCCGCTGGTCAATTGGGTGCGGATACTGGATGTGGATGAGGCCAACGCCAAGGGGGACGTACTTTTCGACCCGCGCAGCGGCGAGATTTTGCAGGCGGATATCCTGCTCTGGAAGAGCCTGCCGCGGCTGTTGTGCGACTGGCGCTATCTTCAGACCGGCGCCGCCGATCCGGCCGCCCGCGCCGAGGAATATCCCATCGAGATGCTGGGGCCGATGCTGCGCTACTGCATCTGTCACGAAATGGGACACGTGCTGGGCCTGAGCCACAATATGGGCGCTTCGTACGCCTATCCTACGGCCGCCTTGCATAAGCCCGACTTTACCCAAGAATACGGAACAGCCGCCTCCGTGATGGATTACGCCCGCTTCAACCATTTGGCGACCGCCGCCGATGTCAAAAGGGGAGTCAACCTCCTGCCGCCCCGCCTCGGTCCCTACGACTACTATGCCATCGCCTGGGGGTATGGCCTTGAGGCTTCCTGTCGGCAGGCGGATGCCTCCTCCGGCTTGGCCTCCGCTGTCTCTCCCTCCGCTTCCGCCTCCGCTGTCTCTGCATCGTCCTCCGTTTCCACATCCGCGAAGCCGTATGCCCGTTTCCCGTATGCTCCGTCCCCCGGACCCTATTGCTATTTCGCACCTTTCCAGTCGGCCTCCATTCCCACGGACCCCTCCGCTCTTCCCGAGGCATTGGGCGACGACCTGCTCGTCTCCAGCCAGGCCGCCCTGGACAACTGCCGTACGCTCATCACCCTTGACGGCCTCACCGAGCACCGGATGCAACTGCTGCGGCGCTACTACTATCGCAGCATCTACCTGACTTTATCCAATATCGGCGGCGCGATAGGCGACAAGCCCGTGCCCGAGCACATCCAACGGCGCACCCTTGATTTTATCTTCCGGCAACTGGCTTCCGTTCCTCCCGCCCTTAAGGACCAGCGGCTCCAGCAACAGATTCTGGACGAACTCGACGGCAACTTCCTGCCCCGCCGCATCCGTGAAAATGGCGGCGCTTCCGCCCTCGAGCGCTACCGCCGCTATCTCGACCGCCTCCGCAAACGCTGGCAATCCAAACTTTAATCGCTACTGATTTGGGAGAGCCATTTGCGGTAGCCGAAGATGGCGAAGAGGGTGTAGATGCCGTAGATGGCGGCTTTGAACGGAATCCCTTTATAGATGTATAGGGCGGTGCAGACCAGGTCGACGACCAGCCACAACAGCCATTGTTCGGCGTACTTTTGGGCGAGCGCCCAAAGGGCGATGATGCTGAGCGCCGTCGTGAAGGCGTCCGTTACGGGGACGCTGGAGTTGGTGGCGTTCGACAGGAAGGCCCAGAGTCCCAGCCAAAGCAAAGCGAAGATGCCGGCGACAGGCAGGATGCGCGCTTTCGGGAAATGCGTGATGGGGAGCGCCGTACGAGGAATCTCGTTATCGGCTTCGGGGGCGTCGCGCTTTTCTGCAGTCGGGGATTCGCTGGCTCGGGAGAGCTGTGCGCCGCCTTTCATCAGCCCGGGCCATTTCCAGACCATATAGCCGTAGAGGGCGGCCAGGCAGTAATAGATGGCCATCCCGAAGTCGGCGTAGAGCCCCGCCTTGAAATACAGAACCATATCCACGGCCGGCATCACGATACTGGCCAGCCACAGCCAGATGCTCGCACGGTACTCCAGCACCAGGTAAATAATCCCGATGACAAAGCCCAAAATATCTAGAAACCGTAATGCCGTCATCTAAAGCGTAAAGTGTAAATTGTTTATAATCAGCGGTTTGTTGAAAATGCCCCACCTGATTTGAAGGGGAGTATTTTGCGTAAGTCGTTGGGTGTTAGCAAGTTGCGTTTTACGCATCTCCCTTGCATCATCTTGTCCCTCGCTCTCCCTTGTGCATTTCGCTCTTCCATCTTCATTTAAAGTACTAAAACCTCATCCGGACGCTCAGTTGCGCGTTGCAGGGGGCGACGGGGATGAAACCGATCTGGTAGTAGCGGTTGGAGTCGGGATGGTCGCCGTAGTTCTCCAAAATGGTCGAGTACACCCAGCCGCTCTGCGCCACCAAAGCGTTGAACACATTGTTCACATCCACACCGATACGCAATTCCTTGACGACACGCGGAAAATGCATCGTGTAGCCCATGCTGAAAGAGGACAGGGAATATTCCGGCAGGGCCCGGTCGATGTTCTCCGTGTTGTCCAGATACTGCCGGCTCACATAACTCGTGTGCCAGGTCAGGCTGATGCCCTTGTAATGCACATCCGCGAAGACATTGATGATGGCGGAAGGGGAGAAGGCCAGCGCCTTGTTCGCATGGTGGATGGTCCGGTAGCCATAGTCGCCGAAATCCACCGCCACCACCTCATCGAAGTCCAGCAGGCGGTTGGCGCTCAAGGCCGCGTTGGCCTCCAGCCGCAGCCACGAGGTGGGTTCCCAGCCCGCCGTGAGTTCCGCGCCTGTCCGGAACGATTTCCCGATATTGGTCGTCAAGTTCTCTCCGATGTCGCTCTGCTCGCCTGTCTGCACCAACTGGTCCTTGTAACGCATATAGTAGAGGTTCACGCCGGCCTCCCAGTTCTCGCCCTTGTATTGATAGCCCAGTTCACAGTCCAGCAGGTGCTCGGCTTTCGGGAAAGGATAACTGCCGTTGTCGGTGTAATTGTTGCGTTCCGGCTCACGGCCGCTCCACGCCACCGAGGCATAGGCCCGGTGCCCGTCCTTGGAAAAGTTGACGCCCAGTTTCGGGTTGAAAAAGTCGAAACGCTCCAGCACATTCAATTGCTGCTGCGTGGATGTCCCGTCCCCGTTGTCCGTGTATTTGTCGTTGCCGCCCCAGGTCTTGTAATTTACGTGGCGGTACTGCAAATCGGCGAAGATGCTCCATTCCCGCGAGAAATAATAGGCCGTCTTCAAAAAGAGGTTCGCGTCCATTTTCTTCGCGTCCGAATTGTAATAGGAGTAGAGCCCGTCTTTGAACACCGCGTTGAACAACTCGTCGTTGCTGCAATAATTCAGGTGGGCGTAGTGGTTGCCGATGAACTGCTGCACGGCCACGCCGCCGCTGATGTTCCAGTGTTCGTCCTTCCACATCAGGTTGAGGATGCCTCCGAAATGATGCTGGTCCAGCCCCTTTTTGCGTACGAAATCCGCCTTTTTGACCACCTTCCCTTCCGAATCGGTGAACCAGGGAATGCCGTATTTGAGCAGTTTGTTGTTGCGACGGAATTCCTCATACCAACCGTAACCGTGGGTGTAATGCAGGGTGGCGGAAGCCTTCAGCCCGCCGATGATGTTCCAAGCCGCATTGACGATATGGTGGTTCTGCCAGAAATTGTCCGTCGTCCTCGGCCAGAAAGAGCCGTCCTTCATCCCATACCGCTCCGTGACATAGTTGCCTTTGTCATCCTGTACGAAAGCGCCGGAATCATCCGTGACCAGGTATTCGTAGAGGGAATTGTATCGTCCCAATCCCACCTTGCAGAGGTCGGCGTAGGTCTGGATTCCCGTGTGTACCCCGTAGGTCCCGTCCATCAACGACAAGTCGTCGCTGCCCGCCACAACCCCGTTCCAGGCCTGGCCGGTGGTCTCATAGTTGCCCAATAGTTTGTAAGAGAACTTCACCTTGCGTCCCAGCCAGGTCAAGGCTCCGTAATAACTGCCCGCGCGTCCGGCTGTGCCGTGGATATAACCATTGGTCCCGCTCTGGTGGAAGGCTCCCTCTAAAATCAGGTGATTCCACAACAGCCCCGAACAGAGGTTCACGCCGCCCGTGTAACTGTTGAAGGCTCCGTACGCCCCGTTCACCGTCGCGGAGGGGGTCAAGGACGGTTCAAGCGTACCCAAAGATACCGTTCCGCCGAACACACCGTCGCCGTTGGTGGAACTGCCGATGCCGCGCTGGATCTGCACGCTGCCGAGCAACTGACTGTAGGAGTTCATATTGGCCCAGAATACGCACTGGTCTTCGGGAGAGTTGAGGGGAACACCGTCGAGGGTGACGTTGATGTTCGATCCGCCGGCCCCTCGGATGCGCATATAACTCGTGCCGATGCCCGTCCCGTTCTCGCTCCAGGCCGTCACGCCGGGGGTGCGGGCCAGCAAGAAGGGGAGTTCCCGGCCGCTGCGGGAGAAATCCGCCAGTTCTTTCTTGTCGATGTTGCTCACCGCGAACGGAGCCTCTTTCGGCGCCCGCGCCGCGCTGACGACCACGTCCTGCAGTAGGATGACATCGCTGGAGTCGGCTACATATAGCGCATCCTCCAGCGTGGAATCATTGTCGTGGGTCTGCGAACCATTGGTTTGAGCCTGCAAGCCTTCATTCCGGGCCTGCGAGCTGTTTGTTTGCGCCACAGAGGGAAGTCCTGTTCCGATAAACGCCGCCAGGACAGCGGTCAGAAGATGATTTTTTCTCATTTTACTACGCGGGCATTATCCCGATCAGTTTTAAGAAACTATTTCTATTTTCTTTAACTTCTATCTTTATGTTCTATTTTGGCCTTATTTCCTCCTTTCATCAGTCGTGTAGTCCAAACTACACTCCATCTTCAAGAAGAAAATCTGTCTCAAAATATCTCCATAAATCTTTTTGCTAAAAAAATGAAACAGTTTCTAAGAGTATATTCTCAGCCTCGTCCGCCGCATTCAAGAACGCGAGTCGGGTCGAAGCACCCCTTGGTTTGCAACGGTCCCAACGGAGAACCGCCGAAAACCGCTGCAAAGGTAAGATGAAGCCGGGAGAAAAGCAAATATAATTTGCTCACAAGGGGCTGTCCGGGTACTTATTGTAAGAAATTGAGAAGCGTCTGAGGGAAAATGTCCGTTTCTTCATGCGTGAGGAAGCGTGCCTGAATGGGCTGGTAAAAGAGCCGCCGGCGGACATTCTCGCTGAATCGATCCCGCAGGGGCAACAGGCGCTGACAATCTTTTTCCGTCGTAATCAAGATGGCTTCGGGGTACTTGGCCGCCGTTTGCTCGATTTTCCGCAGGTCCGCCGCCGTGAAATCGTGGTGGTCGGGGAAAGAGAGATGACTGGCCAGACGATATTGATGGCTGAGCTGTCCTGCCAATGGCTTGTCATTGGCAATGCCGCTCACCAGAATCATGATTCCGGAATAGAGATAATGCCGGTCCGCCTCTTCAAACATACTTTGCATTTCGCCATATTCCACCGTCATGAAGAAAAGGGGAGTTCCTGTCTTCGCTTCCATCTTCGTGGCATCGCAGACTTGCGGCATACCCAGGCCTGCCAGCCATTCCTTGCGCTCGGCTTCGGTGAGATCGTCGGGACATTTGCTGCATATGAGGATGTCTGCGGCGGCAATCCGTTCGGGAATGTCACGCAGTCGGCCGCGGGGCAGCAGGTGGTCCTTGTGCAGCGGCCGGTTGTATTCCATCAGGACAATGTTGCAGTCGGCCTGCAGGGCCCGATGCTGGAATGCGTCGTCCAGAAGGATGAGTTCGCAACCGTCCTCGGCCATTTTCCGGCAGCCTTCGATGCGCGAAGAACAAACGGCCACGGGGGCCTGGGGGAATTTCCGCTTGATCTGCAGCGGTTCGTCCCCAAACTGTGCCGGCGTCCCGTCCGTTTCGACATACAAAAATCCTTTGCTCTTGCGTCCATATCCTTTAGATAGTACGCCTACGCGCGCGGGAAGGTCGGCATACAGGGGAATCATGTCGCCGGTTCCCAGAATGCGGAGCAGCAGCTCCGTGAAGGGTGTTTTCCCGGTACCGCCTACGGCGATATTGCCGATACAGACGGTCGGAACGGGGGCTTTCTGCACTTTCTTCCAGCCCTTGTCATACAGCAGATGCCGCAGTCGCAGGCCCCAATAATAGGGCGCTAAAAGGATTTTGTCATTGTTCATAACGCAAAGGTAACATATTATTGCTATCTTTGCAACCACTCGATACATATCGCAGGGCCTTTTCGATTGCATGCTATCCTGTTTCTCATACCCGAAAACTTGGCGTGTGCTGGTGACGGCATTCGTTTTCGTGTGCTCCGCCATATTTGCGTCCGCTCAAGCGGAGCAGCAAGTTCCGACGGAACCGGTCGTCCCTTCCGAGCCTGCCTTGCAGGAGGAACCTGCTCCGAAGTTCACTCCCACCGTGGACATTCAACTGCGGGGGCGCTTGAGCCTGGCTTCGGAGAATTCGAAATTCGGGGTCAAATGCGACTTTCTTCGCGTTACCCTCAAGAGCCAGTTGACCAAGGATCTGTCGCTGCTCTTCCGCCAGCGGCTCAATAAGGCGATTACCAACGGCGATTTTATGAGCGCGACGGATTATTTGTACCTGGCTTGGATCAAGAACGGATGGGAACTTTCCGGCGGGAAGCATTGGATTGCCTGCGGGGGATTTGAGTACCAGGCCACCTCCTACGATATCTACATCCCGCCCATTTTTTATGACGGCCTGGGGGGAATGTACAATTATGTGGTCAATGCGGCGCGTTATTTTGGGAAGGACCGTCTCTGTCTGCAAGTCAGCAACAGCCTCTACAGTACGACTTTTTCCAATCTGTTGGGTTATTCGCTGCTGTGGTCGGGCCGGCGGGGAGTCTGGGAATATCATTGGTCGGTCAATTTTTTCGAGCGAGCCAAGGGGGACTATAACCAGTATTTCTGCCTGGGCAATCGTTTTCATACCGGTCCGGTTGTCTGGGATCTCGGCCTGGCCCACCGGATGGATCTCGCCCAACCCACGTTTTTCAAAGATTTCTCTGCGGTCGCCAAGTTGAAATATACCCCTTTCCCCTGGATGGCTGTGTTTGGAAAAGCAACCTGGGACTACAAAGAATGCATCGCCGATCCGATGTTGCCCGACGATACGAACATCTGGCAGGCCGGCGGCGGATTTGAATTCTTTCCCTTCAAAAGTTACCGGCTCCTGCGTCTGCATTGCGTGTATTTCAATCGCAACGGAAGTACGCATTTTTTCCTCGCCGGCCTCTCCTGTCAGGTCGATTTTCACATCGGAGACAAGAGATAGAAGCGCCCTGTCGGCCATATTGCTGATTTTTTCTGATAATATTTTGTAGAAAGGTAAAAAATTACTACCTTTGCCGCCCCTTGTGTAGTAAGGGATCGCAATTTATAGTATTAACCATTAAAGACTCAAGACAGTGAACACACAGAGTTACAAAACCGTTTTCGCAAATCCGAAAACTGTGACCAAAGGCTGGGTTGTCATTGATGCCACCGATGTGGTGCTGGGTCGTCTTGCCTCCCGGGTTGCCCTGATCCTTCGCGGAAAGGACAAACCCTACTTCACCCCCAACCAGGATTGCGGCGACAACGTCGTCGTCCTGAACGCAGACAAAGTGAAGCTGACCGGCAAGAAACTCACCGACAAAGTCTTTGTCCGTTACACCGGCTATCCGGGTGGACAGAGATTTGCCACACCGAAGGAAATCTTGGCAAAGAAGCCGACCGAACTGGTGAGAATGGCCGTCAAGGGCATGCTCCCCAAAACGCGTCTGGGTAACAAACTCATCAACAACCTGTATCTCGTACAGGGCGATGTCATTCCCCAAAAGGCGCAAAACCCCAAAACCATCAAGTTAAACGAAATTTAAACATTGAGCAATGAAACAAGTTAACGCCCTTGGAAGACGCAAATCAGCCGTTGCCCGTGTTTATATCACGTCCGGAAAAGGTAACATCACCATCAACGGCCGCGATCTGAACGAGTACTTCACCCTTGACGCACTCCGTTACATCGCCAACCAGCCGTTCGAAGTGACCGCTACCCAGGGTCAGTTTGACGTTAAGGCCAACATCGACGGTGGTGGCATCAAAGGTCAGGCTGAAGCCCTTCGGCTTGGTATCGCACGTGCCCTTTGCGAAGTGGACAAGGAAGCTTACCGTTCCACCCTCAAATCCGCCGGATTCCTCACCCGCGACAGCCGCGAGGTCGAAAGGAAGAAACCGGGTCAGCCGGGTGCTCGTCGTCGCTTCCAGTTCAGCAAACGTTAGTCTGATTGACGAAAAAATTTGCACAATCACGATGGCAGCATAAATCTTTCAGGAAAAGATTGTCGTGGTTGCGGAAAAACCGGCAGGATCTTCCTTTAGCAGCTACCTGCCGATTGATGAAGAGTTAAAAAACAAAAAGAATTAAAACAATGCCTAGAACAACATTCCAAGAATTGCTCGACAACGGATGCCACTTCGGACACCTTGCACGCAAGTGGAACCCCAAAATGGCTCCGTATATCTTTATCGAGAAAAATGGTATTCATATCATTGATCTCCATAAGAGCATCGTCAAGATTGACGAGGCGGCCAATGTACTCAAGCAGCTCGCTCGCAGCGGACGCAGAGTGCTTTTCGTCGCCACCAAGAAACAGGCTAAAGACATCGTCGCCGAGAAGGCCGCGGCTGTCGGAATGCCTTTCGTGACAGAACGCTGGGCCGGTGGTATGCTTACCAACTTCCCGACCATCCGCAAGGCTGTCAAGAAAATGAACACCATCGACAAGATGAAAGAAGATGGTACCTACGACACACTCGCCAAGAGAGAGCGTCTCCAAATCGACCGTCAACGGGCCAAACTTGAGAAGAACCTCGGTTCCATCAAGGATATGAACCGTCTGCCGTCCGCCCTTTTCGTAGTAGATGTCCAGAAAGAGGCCAACGCCGTCAAAGAAGCGGTCCGTCTGAACATTCCGGTAATCGCAATGGTTGATACTTGCTGCGATCCTACCCCTATTGATTATGTGATTCCGGCAAATGATGACGCCGCCAAGAGCATCTCCTACATCGTTGATGTCTGCTGCGCCGCCATCCAGGAAGGACTCGAGGAGAGAAAACTCGAAAAGGACAAAGCGACCGAGGGTGTGCCTGAAGAGGCTGCCGATGCCGCTCCCGCTGGTGTGAAGCTCCGCTCCCGCAAGAACGCGGCCAGCAAGCTCGCCGCCGCCAAAGAGGCTGCTGCCGAGGCGCCCGTAGCCGAAGAGGCTCCCGCCGCTGAAGAAGCCAAGGCTGAGTAACAATTTAACAAAAGGAAACAAAATGGAAATCAAAGCCGCAGACGTAATGAAATTGCGTCAAATGACCGGTGCAGGTATGATGGACTGCAAGAAGGCCCTCGTCGAGGCCGAAGGCGACTATGCCCGCGCCCAGGAAATCATCCGTGAAAAAGGCAAACTCGTTGCCGCCAAACGGACCGACCGTGAGACCAGCGAAGGTGCTGTCCTTGCCCGTATCGACGGTGACAAGGCCATCCTCGTCAGCCTCGGTTGCGAAACCGACTTCGTTTCCCGCAACGAGCAGTTCCAAGACCTCGCCAACCGTATCGCCGATGCCGCCATCGCCGCCAAACCCGCTGACCTCGAAGCCCTCAAGGCTGTCAAGATGGCTGACGGACAGACGGTCGAAGAGGCTATCACGGCCCAGACCGGCAAGACGGGCGAGAAACACGCTCTTGCTTACTATTCCCTCGTGGAGGCTCCCTACATCGTGGCTTACATCCACAAGATCACCGGCAAACTCGGAGCCGTCGTCGGCTTCAACAAAGTCATTGCCGAGGATGCCGCCAGAGGTATCGCGATGCAGGTCGCTTCGATGGCGCCCGTCTCCATTTCCGCCGCAGACTGCCCCAAGGAAGTCGTCGACCAAGAGTATCAGGTAGCCGTCGAGAAAACCAAAGAGGAGCAGGTTCGCAAGGCTGTTGAAGCCGCGCTCAAGAAAGCCGGCATCAACCCCGCCCACGTGGACAGCGAAGACCATATTGAATCCAACACCGCCAAAGGCTGGCTCACGCCCGAGCAGGCCGCTCAGGCTCGCGAGATCAAGAAGACCGTCGCTGAGCAGAAGGCTGCCAACCTGCCCGAGCAGATGATTCAGAACATCGCCAACGGCCGTGTCCAGAAGTTCTTCAAGGAGAGCACGCTGGAAGAGCAGGCCTACCAGATGGGCGATGGAAAACAGTCCGTGAAGGAATTCCTCGCCGGTGTGGACAAGGATGCGAAGATTGTCGTCTTCAAACGCTTTACCCTTAGCGAATAAGAATCGTTCCTATTGCACGAATTCGGACTTTTGAGGGTCTGAAAAATTGCAAATTCACAAAAAGGTCAAGAAAAAGAAAAATTTTTCTTGACTTTTTTATTTTTGTCCCCTTTCCGGCTTACCTTGCGGCAAAAAATCAATTGCTTTGTTATGGGACGAATGAATGTTTTTTGTCGTTGGGTGAGGTCGGCCCGCTTGGTCGTCGCTCGTATTTCCTTACTTGCTTCCGCGGCGCTGACGCTGTCCGCCTGCACGGAAGAGCCGCTGACCTATCAGGGACCGAACCGGGGGAACGGTCATCGGGGTGAGTCCGGTGTCTTCGATCCGAATATGTACGGCACGCTCAAGCCCCGGGGTGACGCCGACGGGGACCATCTGTATCTCTGCGGTGTCCGTTATCCCGATGGCTACGATTGGCAGAAAGACCCGCAGAAGGGGAACGTCGAGTGTACTTTGTTTTTATTGCGTGACGGCGAAAGCGTGCTGGAACTTCCCGTGGGGGTGGCGCACAACCGGGCTTCCGACTCGGATATGCACCGCATTGTGGCGGGTAAGCTTTACACGGAGTATTCCACCGACACCGAGACCATTCTGGCTTGCAACGGGGAGGAGTGCTACCGTGCGACGGGGCGAGAGCGTTTGCGGGGGCTGGTCTTGAAAAACAACGACCTCTATACTTTGTGCGAGTCTCGCGGGTCCAATCATTGGATCCTGCGGCGCGACGGGGCGGTCTATCAGGAAGGCGAGGGGACGATTCTGCACGATCTGGCAGTCAATGACGGTACGCTGGACGGGCGGTCGACGACAAGCGGGATGGAGACGCCGCAGTTGTTTTTCGTGACGATGAACGGTCAGAAACTGACGCTTTGGCTGGATGCGAAAGAATATACGAGCTATACTGTTCCAAATGACCGCAGACCCTATCTGGCAGGCTGGATGGGTGATATGTTCTGGTATGTCTATGAGAATGGCTCGCAGACGGGGGTGCAGGATGTGACGCACAACCTTTTGTGGACGGTGCGCGCGGGCGTCAAAACGGAGTTGTCCGGATTCGGAGGCGGCACCTATATGTTGTGCAATCCCAATGGCAATGCCTTGCAGCTCTGTTACCTGCATGCCCAGACCCAGATACAGACGGTTTACACCAGTGCCCCGGATATGCCCTACGCCCTCTGTTCCAATCCGCTGGCAGCTTCCTACCGCGATGCCTGGGCCTGTCTGGTCCGCGACAACGGCAAGTCCACCTGGTCCATCTACACCAACAACCGTCATATCCCTCTCCCCGAAGGCCTCACACCCTATTCTCCCGACCATTTCGGCTACCTCGCCGGGCACCTCATCCTCTCCCTCCAGCAGCCCGGAGGCTCCTCGGGCGCTGGCTCGGCTTCTGCCTCCGGCTCCTCGAACACCGTTTCTGGCGCCGGCTCTCCCGTGCTCTACTACAACGACCAATTCACCCGTTACCGCTTCAACGGCTATATCGACGGCTGGGGCTACGGGAAATAAATTATTTTTCTTACTTTTGCACGCTAAAGGATAGAATTATGTCGCAGATTAAAAGTGAAAAACAGTACAAGGCGATGATGGCCCGTATTGATGAATTGTTCTTTGAAACGGACGAAAAAACGCCTGCTGACGACCCTCGTTTGCTTGAGCTGGACTTACTCTCTTCTTTGGTGAAAGAATATGAGAAAGAGCACTTTCCCATAGAGGTCCCATCTCTTGTAACGACGATGAATTCC
This sequence comes from uncultured Bacteroidia bacterium, assembly GCA_902784785.1. GTDB lineage: Bacteria > Bacteroidota > Bacteroidia > Bacteroidales > UBA932 > Cryptobacteroides. Next base: position 9,263 of record CACZWF010000027.1, on the reverse strand, counting down.
CGGATGAAGGAGCATCATTGGACGCAAAAGGAATAGGCGGCCATTCTGGGTATTACTGCGTCGCGTCTCAATGCTATTCTGAATGGGAAAGTGAATCCTACTTTCGAGCAAGCCCGTATCATTTCTGCTCGTCTGGATATCGATCCCGCCATTGTCCTTGCGCTATAAACTGTATTCCCGTTATGCCCGGCCTCCGCTTTCCCTCGTCATGCCCGGCCCGACCGGGCATGACGAGGAAAGTCAAGCTGAGCATGACATGGAAATGAGCTGGGCTTGATGCGTGGAATTTTGTTGCAAATTCACAAAAATTTCGGGAAAAACGCAAAAAGGTCAAGAAAAAGAAAAATTTTTCTTGACTTTTTGACTTTTTAGGAAATAATACTATACTTTTGGTGCCTGGTCCTCTTGACGGAGGGCCGGGCATTCTTCTTTTGAAGAGTGCGGTGTTGTGTTTCATTTAATATGTTTACCGCAGTATGGACAAAATTGAGCCCAAGTATCTTCACGCAGTCGAATTAATCAAGACCGTCATTCTCCAAAGCCAGTATAATGCGATCAGGCTTGCCAATCAGGAACAGTTACAGTTGTATTATGACATCGGCCGCTACATCTCGGAAAACTCGCGGGGCGGTTACTGGGGCACTGGAGCTTTAGAGATCATCAGCTGTCAGTTGAAAAATGATTTGCCCGGATTGATGGGATTCGGGGTTAGCAGTCTAAAGAATATGCGGATCTTTTATGAGGCCTGGCCAATAGAGCCATCAAATTCGCCAATCACGATTGGCGAATTGCAAAGTTCTGAAAAAGAATTGCTTGAAAATCGGCAAGTGCACTTGCCAATTTTAGAGGACTGCCTTTTAAGTGACTTTTTTGCAGTACCTTTTACTCAGCATATCAGAATCATCGAGGGGGTTAAAGACCGAGAAGAGCGCCTCTTCTACATCCGCTTGACTGCCCACTCTCATCTTAGCACAAAGGCTGTAATTAAGTCTATCAAGGAAGACGATTACCATCACCACGGCTCTTTGCCCAATAACTTCATTTCAACGATACCTGATGCAAAGAGCGCCCGTCGTGCCCTTCGAGCTTTCAAGGATCAATATCTACTGGACTTCATCAATGTGGAAGAACTCGATGCTGGAGATGTGGAAGATGTGGATGAGCGTGTATTGGAAAATGAGATTGTGAACAATATCCGAGATTTCATACTTAAATTTGGCCAAGATTTCCTCTTTATCAAGAATCAGTATGTCGTTGAGGCCAAAGGCCACACATTCAAGATAGACTTGTTGTTCTACAATCGGGAACTTGGGGCACTTGTGGCCGTGGAGTTGAAACGTGGCCCTTTCAAAACGGCTTATCTGGGTCAGTTGAACAGTTATCTGACGGTTCTGGATGACTACGTTCGCAAGCCCAACGAAAATCCTTCCATCGGTCTGATTCTCTGCAAGAGCGCTGACAAGTCTGTCGTTGAATATCTTATCAAGGACTACAACAAACCGATGGGTGTGGCTACCTTCCGTACCCGGGAAGATATGCCGGAGAAATTTCAGAAAGCGTTGCCCGACATCGAGGAACTTAAAAAACTATTGTAAGTACCGGTGGAGAGTGACACCAAATAAGACTCTCAAAGTTTGAAATACCTGCGGGTGATGGTGCCGTCGGGGGCGAGGCGGAGCAGGTAGGGGAGGGAGGAGAGGTCGAAGGCGTCGAGCAGGGCCTGGCGTTCTTTTTCGCTCAGCCGGGCTGTATTGTCTTCCACATTAATCAGGATAACGACCGGGACTCCGGATGACGTTGACCCGCCGACCAGGGGCGATACGCTTTGACCGGAACCGGCGACCGATAGCGCGCCGTTCGCAAGTTCGCGGGCTTTGGCGAGTTGCTCCTGGCAGTCGCTGCAGGCGGGGTCGTAGAAAACCAGCAGCATTTCGCGCTTTTTGAAGGCGCAACGCTTCTTCAAGGCGTCCAGGCGATATTTCCCTTTGAGACCGATTTTCGTTGCGGGGGCATCGGAGCTTTCCACCCCGGATGCGGTTTTTCCCGCCTTTGCGGGCTTCTTGGTGACTGCAACCAGTTCTTCGACATAGGCCCGGACGGCGGGAACCGGAGTTCCGAGCGCGGCTTTGCTGTGGAGCCCGCGCAGGAATTCGGCCAGGTGCAGCACGCTGAGGCTGTCGTTCTCGCCCTTCCAAGTGATTTTATCGGAAAGAATATATTCGTTGATGAACCAGTCGCACACCTCGATGGATTTTTCATCCTCGTGGCTGTTCAGATAATAGAGCAGGTCCCCGGTCATGTGTCGGTACACCGTCGGATTTCCTTTATCCTGGCTGATGCGCTGAATCAGGTTCATCATCTCGTTGATGGCGGGAATCGTGAGATCATCGACCGGAAGCAGACCCTCGAACAATTTGCGGCTGTGCTCGTCCCCGTAGGCATATTGGTTGTCTTGCTCCATCAACTCGAACAGCATCCGCAAGGCATCGGGGTCGAGGCGTCGTCCGATAATCGTGCCGTCTGTATCGATGAGGAAAAGACGCGGCGTGGAAAGCACCCCGTAGCGGGTGACGAAGGTTCCTTTGCCTTCTGCGTCCCAAAGGTTGAAAATTCGTACTTTCTCATCCGTCCAACTCAATCTTTCGCGCACATAGGTCTCCCAGCTCTCCCGGTCTTTCCCCGCATAGACGGCGATCAGGTCGACAGGCTGGATACAGCGGGACAGCAACACTTCCAGTTGCTTGGAGTAGAGTTTGCAGACCGAGCAGTCCGTTGCGTAGAAATACAGTACGCGCAGGCGGCCGTCAGCGGCAATGCCGGCCCTCGGCGCACCGAACAGCGTCACTTCGTTGTCGTCCTTGTCGTACAACTGCAGCGCAGGGGCAGGCATGCCCAGCAGGGACTGGCGGTTGGCATCCACGAAAATCTTGGCAGAGAAAGCCTCGTCTTCCGAGGCGAAAGGAATATTCCACCGGTCATAAAGATGGATAGCGACGGCCTCATCGCCCATCAGGGGCGAATCCATATAGTGTTGGAAGAGGTGGCGGGCGGCGAAATTCCGGGTCTTTTCATCGCGGCAGTAGGATATGATATCATCGCATTCTGCGCTTTTGTATGTGGCCCCGTATTCATCCAAAGCCCGGGTATATTCATTGAGCAGCCGTCCGAGCGAATCCAAATCGCTTTGGGCCTTTACCGGGAACGCAAAAGTCAGGCACAGGATGATGCCGAAGAAAATATGCCGCAGCCTTTTCATAGCTTCACTCCTTCAGGAAGGAAATCAGAAGCATCGGCGTTGTGTCGGATGATGTCCCGTACGGCGGAAGAAGAAATGTGGGCATACTCCTGACTGGTCGGGATGATGAGGGTCTCGATGTCGGGGGCGATGTGGCGGTTGGCGTCCGCAATGCTCTTCTCTGTATCGAAATCCACCATATTCCGCACACCCCGGACAATGTGATGGATGTCCAGGCGACGGCAAATCTCGACGGTCAGGCAATCGTAGGTGATGACCTCCACGCGCTCGCCGAAAGACGCGGTTGCCTGTCGGCAGATGTCCAGTTTCTTCTCATTGTCGAAGAAACTTTTCTTGTCGGGGTTGATGCCGATGGCCACCACGACCTTGTCAAACATCGTCAGCGCCCTTTTCAGTATGTTCAAATGTCCCGCGGTAAAAGGGTCGAAGGACCCCGGGAACAAGGCAGTTCTTTTCATAATGTCCAGTCTATCGGTTCTTTGCCCATCGAAGTGAGCCATTGGTTGGTCTTGGAGAAATGACGGCAGCCGAAGAAGGCGCCGCCGGCCAGGGGAGAGGGGTGAGCCGCTTCCAGCACCAGGTGCTTCGAACTGTCGATGAGGATTTTCTTCTCACGGGCAAAGCGTCCCCAAAGCAGAAAAACGATGCCCTCGCGCTCTTGCGAGAGTTTCTCGATCACCTTGTCCGTGAAAGTCTGCCAGCCGATGCGGCTGTGCGAATTGGCCTGTCCTGCTTCGACGGTGAGCGACGCATTGAGCATCAGCACGCCCTGCGAGGCCCATTTCTCGAGGTTGTGCCGACCCGAAAGCCGCACCCCGAGGTCGCTTTCGATTTCCTTGAAAATGTTTTTCAAAGAGGGGGGCGCATCCACCTCGTCCGGAACGGAAAAGGAGAGTCCCATCGCCTGGCCCGGGTTGTGGTAGGGGTCCTGTCCCAGAATGACCACCTTCACGCGGTCGAAAGGGGTTAGCTCGAACGCTTTGAAAATGTCCTTCCCACGGGGGTAGATGACAGCCCCCTGTTCCTTGCGCTGGTGCAAATAGGCGACCATTTCCCGGAAATAGGGCTTTTCAAATTCGTCCGAAAGGACTTCCTTCCAAGATTCTTCTATGCGAACGTTCATAAAAATCGTCTCAAGTCCCGGAAAAAACGAGCCTTGAGACGACAAAATTAGTAAAGTTTGGTCAATTAATCAAAAATGAAGGCCAATACCTCGTCAATGTTGCGCACATAATGGAAACTCACGCCCTGGATGTAGATGGCGGGGATGTCCTCGATATCCTTGCGGTTGTCCTCGCTGATAACGATGGTGTGCACCCCGGCACGCTTGGCCGCCAGGATTTTCTCCTTGATGCCGCCCACCGGAAGCACTTTGCCGCGCAGGGTCATCTCACCGGTCATCGCAATGCCGCTTTTAACCGCTTTGCCACTGAGGGCGGACACCATCGAGCTGACCATCGTGATACCGGCGGAAGGGCCGTCCTTGGGAGTGGCACCTTCGGGTACGTGGATGTGGATGTCCTTCTTGGAGAACTGCTCGTAGGTCATTCCGGCGAGTTCGGGATGCGCCTTGATGTACTTGTACCCGATGGTGGCGGACTCTTTCATCACGTCGCCCAGATTGCCGGTCATCGACAGGTCGCCTTTGCCTTCGCTGATGCTGCTTTCGACGAAAAGCACTTCTCCGCCCATTTCGGTCCAGGCCAGCCCGGTCACCACGCCTACGCCCTCGTTGCCTTTGACTTTGTCGTGGAAATTGATGGGCAGGCCCAGGTACTCTTTGAGCATTTCCTTCTTGATGACGGCCGGTCGCTCTTCGTCCAGGGCGATTTTCTTGGCCGTCACCCGCGCGAGCTTGGCAATCTGCTTGTCCAGTCCGCGGACACCCGATTCGTGGGTGTAGTCGCTGATGATGGCGGCGAGGGCGGCTTTGTCCAGTTTCAGGTCTCCCTTCTGCAGTCCGTGTTCTCCGATCTGCTTGGGAAGCAGGTACTTTTTCGCGATTTCCATCTTCTCTTCGGCCAGGTAGCCCGTCACGTTGATCATCTCCATACGGTCGCGCAGGGCGGACTGGATGGTCGATATGCCGTTCGCCGTGGTGATGAAGAGCACGTGCGAGAGGTCGTAGTCAAGATCCAGGTAGTTGTCGTGGAATGTCGTGTTCTGTTCAGGGTCGAGGGCCTCGAGCAAGGCGGCGGCCGGGTCTCCTTTGTAGTCGGCGCCCACCTTGTCGATTTCATCGAGCACGATGACGGGGTTGGATGTGCCAGCCCGCGCGATACCGTTCAGAATACGTCCCGGCAGGGCGCCGATATAGGTCTTGCGGTGACCACGAATCTCGCTTTCGTCGTGCACGCCGCCGAGGGAAATACGCACGTATTTGCGGCCCAGCGCCCGGGCGATGCTCTTGCCCAGACTCGTCTTGCCCACGCCCGGAGGCCCGTACAGGCACAGGATGGGGGATTTCATATTCCCTTTCAGTTTGAGGACGGCCAGGTACTCGATAATCCTTTCTTTGATTTTCTCCAGCCCGTAGTGGTCCTCGTCCAGCACTTTCTGGGCGTTTTTCAGGTCCAGGTTATCTTCGCTGAATTCTCCCCAGGGCAGGGTGAGCATGAACTCGATATAGTTGTACTGGATGCTGTAGTCGGGGGAGTTGGGGTTGTAACGCTCCAGCTTGGCCAATTCTTTCTCAAAGGTCTTCTGCATCTCTTCCGACCACTTCTTCTCCTTGGCCCGGTCGCGGAACTGCTTGACTTCTTCCCCTTCGTCCATACCCAATTCTTCCTGAATGGTCTTGAGCTGGTTGTTGAGGTAGTACTCCCGCTGCTGCTGGTCGATTTCCTCCTTGACCTTGGCGTTGATTTCCTGCTTGATGCGGGCGAAATTGACCTGTTTCTCCAACAGCGTCAGCAAGCCCATGCCCCGCTGTCCCATGTCGTCGGTCTCGAGCAGGGCGATCTTGTCCAAGGTGTTTTCTACCTCGATGGTGGTGGCGATGAAATTCACCAGGAAGTTGTAATCTTCCACGCCGCGCAGGGAAGCGATGCTTTCTTTGCTCGCCAAAGGTCCCTGTTTGAGGATGGACGTCGCCTTTTCCTTGATGGTGTCGGCCATCGCCTTGATTTTTGCATCCGAAGAGTCCGCCAATTTGTCAGGGGCCAGTACATAGCGTCCTGTCAAGTAGGGGCGCATGGACACCAATTCCTTTAATTCTACGCGCGTAAGGCTTTGCAGGATGGCCGTGACCGTCTCGTCCGGCATCGTAATGGTCTTGATGACACGCGCCAGCGTACCGAAATTGGCCAGATCCTTCCGGTCGGGTTCATCGACGCTTGCGTCGAGCTGCGGTGCGGCGATGAAAATCAAATTGTGCTTTTCAGCCGCTTTGATGAGGGCCAGGGATTTGTCGCGGCCGATATTGATGGGATAGATGCATCCGGGAAACAATGCGGCGTTGCGCAGGGCCAGGACCGGGAGGTCCGGGGGAAGCTGACTGGCGTCGAAATCGGGATTCAGCCCTTCTGATTGGAAGGGAATGATATTGACTTCGGCCGCAATAGGGGCTAATAAATCTTTTAACATATCGTTTCTATCAGTCCTGCCAATTTGGCAGATTTGTTTATAGGAAACTATATAGGACAATGATTGTGCCACAAATTATTTTGAAAATTGAAAATAAAAGAGTACTTTTGCATGATTTTATTAACCTAACTTTAAAATTATATAGTTATGACAAAAGCAGACATCGTTAACGAAGTTGCAAAAGCAACCGGAGTGGAGAAAGTTGAAGCGCTCGCAGTCGTCGAGTCCTTTATGGAAGTTGTGAAAGGTTCTCTTGCTAAGGGAGAGGCTGTTTATCTTCGTGGATTCGGCAGTTTCATCATCAAACGCAGAGCCCAGAAAGCGGCCCGCAATATCACCAAGAACACCACTATCGTGATTCCTGCGCACGATATTCCCGCTTTCAAGCCCGCCAAAACCTTTATGGAGGCAGTAAAGAAATAATCCAAACCTTATTATATTATGCCTAACGGTAAAAAACACAAACGTCACAAAATGGCGACCCACAAGCGTAAAAAACGCTTGCGTAAGAATCGTCACAAGAAGAGAAAGTAGTTTCTCTTCTTTTTGTGTCCGCATTTGCCGGTTTCAATGCCAGGAGAGAAAGATTTAATCGTTGACGTACAGAAGGACAAGGTTTCCGTTGCCCTGATGGAAGAGCATCGCCTTGTCGAATTCAACGAGGAATCTTGCGACCGAAAATCTTGCTCTGTCGGGGATGTTTTCCTCGGCAGAGTCAAGAAATTGTTACCGTCCCTCAATGCGGCTTTTGTTGACATCGGGGACGAGAAAGAGGCCTTCGTGCACTATCTCGACCTGGGTGTCAATTTTTTTGCTTTCGATGAATTCCAGAAGCGGGAGAAAACGGTTGAGAAAGACGGGCACATCGAGAATATCCTGACGGTCGGACAACCCTTGATCGTGCAGATCAGCAAGGAGCCCATTTCTACGAAAGGAGCCCGTCTGACCTGCGAGATCTCCCTGGCCGGCCGCAATATTGTCCTACTGCCTTTCGCTGACAAGGTCAGTGTCTCCCAAAAAATCAAGTCCCGTCAGGAGAAACGCCGGCTTGAACTACTGGTCAAAAACATTCTCCCCAAGAACTACGGCGCCATTATCCGTACGGCCGCCGAAGGGAAGAGTGCGTCCATTCTCGACAACGAACTGATGACGCTCGTGGAGAAGTGGGAGAATTCCTGGAAGAAAATCGCCAAAGACAAAAATGTCAAGCTTCTGTTTACGGAATGCAGCAAGGTGACCGCCTTGCTGCGGGATTTGCTGGATGAGTCTTTCACCAATGTTTATGTGGCGGACCCCTCCGAGTTTGAAGAGTTGAGAGACTATATCAAACTCATCGCCCCCGGAATGGAAAAAATCGTCAAGCACTACGACGGCAAACAGCCCATTTTCGACCATTTCGAGGTTACGCGGCAGATCAAGAGCTCGTTCGGCAAGATTGTTCCCATTCGTCAGGGAGCCTATCTGGTCATTGAGCACACCGAGGCCCTTCACGTCGTGGATGTCAACAGCGGCACCCGCGCCAAGAACAAAGAACAGGAGCAGAATACCTTTGACATCAACTGCAATGCGGCGGAGGAAATCGCCCGTCAGATGCGGCTGCGCGATATGGGTGGCATCGTCATCGTCGATTTTATCGATATGGCGACCAGCGAGCATCGTAACGCCCTCTACAAGAAGATGCAGGAGTTGATGGCAGAGGACAGGGCGCGGCACAATATTCTGCCGCTGACCAAGTTCGGCCTGATGCAGATTACCCGCCAGCGGGTGCGTCCGGCCACGGAAATCAACACTTCGGAGGTATGTCCGTTGTGCAACGGCACGGGGCACATCACTTCCAGCATCGTGATTGATGAGGCGATAGAGAGAAAATTATCCACCATCATATCCTCCCGGCCTGAAAAGAAATGGGTTCTCAAGGTGGGACCGCTCCTGGGCGCCTACCTCAAACGGGGCAAAGGACTTTTCAATACCGGTTCCATCTTGTCCAAATGGCAGCGGAAATACGGCTGTTCCATCGTTTTGGAAGAAAGCAGTCAGTTTACCGTATTGCAGTACGAATTCTATGATGGAGCGGGGAAACGGCTGGACTCATAAGTTACTAAGCTCTCCCGATATGTCCCGCATCAAAAAATCCTCCAAGAAATCTCGCTCGGCCAAAAGCGCATTTGTTGTCCGTCATAGGGATGAATTGCTGCGCAAGCACCGTCAAGTGATTTATTTCAACGATCCCGAAATGGCCGCCATCGACGAATATTGCAGCCGGTTCAAGGTGCACGCAAAGGCCAGTCTGTTCCGTGAAGCCATTATGGACAAGGTCCTCACGGAGTTGGAAGAAAATCATCCCACCCTGTTCTAAATTCGCAGAATTATATTAACTTTGCACCCCGGAATTGAACTGTGGTGTAATGGTAGCACTAGGGAT
>CACZWF010000026.1 GCA_902784785.1 uncultured Bacteroidia bacterium | reverse complement strand
TACCTCGTTATCTGTTGAAATCTATCATCCGGACAAAAGCACTCGCGTGCAAATGAATTTTTGGATGATAAATTTCTACTCTTTCAATATTGTCAAAGAACTTCTCTTCGGTTCTTTTTATCCATTGCTGCGTCAGACTTTGCTCTTCAATGGTCACGACCGACAAGGTCGCTCACATCTCATCGCTTTGTCTTCCTTGCTCTGAATAAAAATTATCCCAAAGATCTGAATTACGTCTGGGAAAATCGCGTTTTCCCCAAACGGGCTGCAAAGATACGCAACTTTTTTAAACTAGCAAATTTTTTTTGCAAGAATTTTGCGTGCCAGAATTTCAGCGGCCTTTCCGATTTGGCGCTCACAAGGACGAACAGCATAGTAAGCCGGCGTACGTTCCGAAGGCGCCGGAGACTCAACCTTCTCATTTTTGCGCATTTGGAGCAATTCACGGCAGACAATCGAGCCATATTCCTCTTTAAAAGTGCCCGCCAATTCCTGAACCAACGCATAATTGGCCGTTCTCTCCTCCATCTTCTCAGGATGAATCGCCGGTGAAAGATACCCGGCCACGAACGCCATCCCGCTGACACAGCCGCAGACTTCCCGCAACCGGGCCATTCCGCCGCCGAAGCCGGACAAGGCCGTCGCAATCCGTTCCGGTTCTTCGTTTATGATATCCGAAAACGTCAGCGCAACACTCTGCGCGCAGTTGTAACCCTCTCTAAAAAAAGCCCGAGCCATATCTGAACGGCGCATTGCTTCCTGCTCAATATCCATTTCCATAATCCTGCTCTATTTTCCTGCGAAATTACAAAAAATCCCGATACCGATTGACTTTGGCTGAATTTTTGTGTAAGTTTGCGACCGATTTATGCGAAAAAAATTCACATACGCCCTGTTGCTGCTGGTCATCTCCTTGATGGCGAGCCCTGCAGCGCACGGTGTTACCCCGCAGGATGACCTGGATAAGGAAATCGCCGCCTTCGCTGAACGCGCCATTCGCCAAAGTTCACCTGACGACCTGTATCTGATGCGATGGGAAATCAATGAGAACGGAGACACCATATTCACGGAAGAGCTGCGTCCCGCACGGGTTTTCGCCCGCGTTTCCAAGCAGAAAGGGAAAGAATGGCGCAAGTACTACAGGTTGGTTTTCAATTTCAACAAAGTCTATCCTTATGCCCTGGTCGGCCGCAAAATGATGGCCCAGGTAGACAGCACCCTGGCGGCCGAACCCCTCAAAAGGAGTGAGCGCAACCATTATATTAAAAGTGTAGAACGTGAACTCTTCCGCATTTTTGAGAAAGACATCCGCAAGATGACTATCAGTCAGGGAATGGTGCTGATGCGCCTGGTAGACCGCGAGTGCGGAATGCCCCCATACGATATCATCAAGACCTATGAGGGCGAATTTGCCGCCGGATTCTGGCAGTTCATCGCCAGATTATTTGACGCCGACCTCAAAAGGCGCTACGACCCGCAAGACAAAGACAATCAGATTGAGGAACTGGTCCAAATCTGGGACAGCGGCGACTGGGATGGGTTCTATTGGTCCATCTTCTGGGAAAATCCCCCGCGCACGGTCATCAAGACAGAGAAACTCAGCAGCGAGGTGAAAAAGAAGAAGTAAAGCCTTTCAGAAAAAACCGGAAAGGTCAAATCAGCAAATCTTCAACCTGCAATTTGGGGACGAAATGAACGCCGTCCTTGCGATAGTATTGGAGCGAGTCCCCTTTGTGGCAAGGCATCAGGAAAATCTTTTCGATGGGTTTTCCTATACCCAAAACAGCCAGCGGTTTGAGCGAAAGCCCCAGACTTTGTTGAAGCGCATCCACCTGGAAATTAAGGATGAAAATGCCGCCCAATCCCATTTCGACGGCCCGCAGAAGAATGCTCTGGGCTGCGATGCCCAAATCCATATCGACGATGCGGTTTTCCGCCCCTTCCGTACATATAATAATATAAGCAGAAGGTTCCTCGCCGGGATGGGGCAGATGTTCCTCCGGAAGCGCGGCCCCCAACTTGACCAGCGGATGAACGGTCGAAGCCTCTTCTCCAACGACCAGACGGAAGCGAAGCGGTTGCGCATTCATCCCGGAACCCACCCAAGTGACGGTTCTCAGCATTTCAAGCAAATCCTCCCGGGTAACGGGTCGCCGGGCGTCATAGCCCCGGTAGCTCCGGTTGCGCTTGAGCAAGGTTTCCAAAGAAGCATTGTGCCGAACGACTTTGGACGGACGCTGATTGAGTTCTTCCTGCTTCTTCTCCAGATAATTGTCGGCCATCGTTTACGCGATTGAAAAGAGTATCAGAATCTGTGCTACCAGCACCCGCAAGAACATGCTCAACGGATAGACCGTCACATAGTTGATAGGAGCATATTCCGTCCCGTAAGCTTCCTGTGCGAAGGAAAGCGCTGCAGGATTGGTCGTGCTACCGGCTATCAGACCGCAGATTTTGTAGAAATTGACCTTGAAAAAATAACGGGCCACCATCATAATGATCAGTACGGGAATCACCGTGATGAGGAAACCGTAGAGTATCCACCACAGACCGCCGTTGAGCAAAGAAGAAACAAAGTTATCCCCTGCCCCCAGACCGACGGCTGCCAAAAAGATATTGATGCCCAGTTCCCGAATCATCTGATTGGCGCTGACGGTCGTGTAAGTGGCTATTTTCCACCGAGGGCCGAAACAACCCAACAGGATGGCGATGATGAGCGGTCCGCCCGCCAGACCCAATTTCACCGGCTGGGGAATACCGGGAAAATGAATGGGAATCGAACCGAGGAGAACTCCAAGCACAATTCCAAAGAAAATCGGCATCAGATTGGCCTTGTTGAGCGAATCCGGATGATTGCCCACCAGTTTTTCCAAATGCTTGATAGCAGCCTCGCTACCGACCACCTGAATCACATCTCCCATCTGAAGAATCAGGTTCGGGATAGCGACCAGTTCCATCCCGGCGCGAATCACGCGCGTCACCTGAATTCCGAAATTCGCACGGATATCCAGATCCCGCAACGATTTGCCGTTCATCTTCGTACGCGTGACAACCAAACGCCTGCCGACATAATGTTCATCCAGTGACTGCCAATCCTGCAAATGCATCGGAATCTCCTCCCCGAAAATCACCCGGACCGAATCCACGTGGTGTTGCGAAGTCACAATCAAGAGTTTGTCTCCCTCCATCAGTATCGTATGTCCATCCGGAATGAAAATTTGGCCGTTCCGCATCAGACGCGAAACGATGAACATCCCTTTCATCTCCCCGACGGCCTCCCCAATCGTTTTGTTGAAAACAGCCGGGTTGCGCACCTCACAATGCATACGGCGGGCAAATTCAGAACGGGCTGAATTTTCCTGATCCAACTGCTCCTTTTCCTTTTGCAGATCCACTTTGAAGAGCGATTTCATCAGCATCAGCACGGCAATCACCCCGAGTACCCCCAAAGGATAGGCCACCGCATAAGCCGATGCCATATTCGCACTGATGGCATCCACATCCTGAGGCGATGTTCCTTCCTCCAGCAAAACCTCCGCCAACGTAGTTTGAGCCGCGCCCAGGCCCGGCGTATTCGTCACCGCACCTGACATCACGCCCACCATCGTATTCAGGTCCTCACCCGAAATAAAATGAATGGCCACCGTCACGCCCACCGACAGCAGAATCAACCCGGCCGCCAGCAGATTCAGCAGTACGCCACCTTTGCGAAAGGACTGAAAGAAACCCGGACCCACTTGCAAACCAATCGAAAATACAAAGAGAATCAGTCCAAAGTCCTTCATAAAGGCCAGAACCATCGGATGCACCTTGAATCCAAAGTGACTCAGCAAAATACCCAGAAATAAAATCCACGTCGAACCGATGGAGACGCCCTTCACGTGAAAACGGCCGAGCAACAACCCGCTGCCCATCACAAACGCAAAGAGCAAAATACTATGGGCTATCCCGGTGCCTGTAAACAAATCAGTCATTCTTTCTATTATTAAATATCCGGCAAAGGTACTAAAAAATCAAAAGAATTGCTTATCTTTGCCCGTCAAAACACTGGTGAGTTGTCCGAGTGGTTGAAGGAGCCTGCCTCGAAAACAGGTGTGCGGGTGACCGTACCGGGGGTTCGAATCCCTCACTCACCGCAAGCGTTAAGCGATGGAAGCCGGCATTAGCCGGCTTTTTGCGTGTAGGGGGGATCGGAAAGCTTGCTTTCCAGGCGCCCCTATCCGCAAAAAACGCCTGCCGCGCAGCGGCATGGCTCCATCGCGAACAGCTTGCAAGGGCCCCTCCGGCGAGGAGTAAGGGAAAAGCCCGCAGCGGGCTAATCCCTCAACCTCGATATTCTTTGATCAAAAAATTTACGCCCACTTTTACGCCCAATACTAGAATGTTGGGCGTAATTTTTTGCCCTCATTCGCGACTTTTTTAAGCCGCACTGTCAAAGACGATTACAAAGATACAAAAACTATCACAAACGGTGCGATTTCAGGCAATTCCATCATCCGAAGAAAGTTCGAGCAAGGACTATATTTTGTCAATTTTTTGAATAATTGACATTTTATAGTTATCTTTGCCCTCGTTATGACAACTTGTGAACAATACATTTCAGAGTATGCGTCCGCGCGAGCCTCGTTCCGTACAGCAGATTTGCTTATGGAGGCGTCAGAGGCGGGCTATTCCGAGACGTCTGTGAACTGGACCTTGCGTAAGCTTACTACCGGCGGGAAATTGTTCCGTCTGGGGCATGGCGTATATTCTGTTCGAGGGAACCAGCCTTTTAGGGATGTACCGGATGAATCTCTCATTGCTCGGGCCAAGGAGATTATCGGCAAGTATCCCACTGTCAAGGCATGCTTCTATAATGGTACAATCTTATCCCCCCTACTCCACCATCTTGCATACAATGCGCTTACCTATATAGAAGTGTCACGTGAACTCACTGACATTCTCTTCCATCAGTTGCAGGATGCCGGCGAGAGAGTTTGGCTCAAGCCTTCCTATGAAGTAATGCAAAACTATATTGACTTCTCCCAGCAGGGTATCATCATTAAGCCGCTTATTTCCGGCTCTCCACTCACCACAGAATGTGGTATTCCAACGCCCACACTGGAAAAACTCCTCGTTGACACCTTCTGTGACGAAGATTTTAGTTACCTTCAAGGCGGTGAATGGCAGTATATGGTTGAGAACGCATTTAGCCTCTTCACCGTCAATCAGTCGCGCCTGCTCCGCTATGCGGGCCGACGTGGAAAACTGCAGGAAATCACCAACGCCATCAAACCTTATGCACCATGATTCGCAAAGAATGCTTCACAAAAGAATGGATCGAAACGGTCCGCAATCGCTTTCACTATAATGATGTCAATCTCATCGAAAAGGTCATTCGAGCCTACTCCCTTGTGGAAATGCTCAGTGAATCCGGCTGTCCTTACATTTGGAAAGGTGGATCCTGTTTGATGCTGCTTTTGGGTTCAGGATTGCACCGACTCAGTATTGATGTTGATATTGTGTGTCCTCCCGGAACTGATATTGAAAAATACTTGGCGAAGTTCCCGGAATACGGATTTACAGGCCGCGAGACTCTGGAGCGGGAACAGCGTAGCACTTCTGTTCCTAAGTCACACGAGAAACTCCACTATCGGGTGGCGTACCTTTCCCAAACGGACCGCACGGAAAGCATTCTGCTGGACATTCTCTACGAAGACGCGCAATATGAAAAGGTCGAGACATTGAATGTGGAGAGCCCGTTCGTCCGTATTGATGGCCAGCCTCTCACGGTTAATGTTCCATCGGTCGATGACATCCTGGCTGACAAACTTACCGCCTTTGCACCCAACACCTCAGGAATTCCCTACTATAAGAACGGAGAACCTAAATTCGTTGAAGTAATCAAGCAACTCTACGATGTTGGCCGCCTCTTTGACAATATGACCGATCTCTCCATCGTGAAATCAGTTTTCGACCGCATCATACCCATAGAACTCAGCTATAAGCACCTTTCCAGCGACCCCGCACCCGTTTTCAAGGACATCCGCGATACGGCTTTATGCCTTGCTACAAGAGGGAAAGCCGGTCAAGGAGACTTTGACGCCCTACAGAAAGGAGTCAACTTCATCCGTCCCTTTATGTATCAGGGTAAATACCACATCGAAGACGCCATTACCGATGCTGCCAAAGCGGCATGTCTCGCTACTGTCATCGAGAAAGGAGCCGATGCCATCCTGCGCTATGACGCAAAATCTTCCGTCCCCTCATTACTCCCTACAGTCTCAAACAAACTGAACAAACTCAGCGGTATCCTGCCCGAGGCATTCCACTATTGGGCACTTATCAGCCAACTTCTCGCTACCGACAAACACTGACAATTACAGATTGTGTTAGTCTTTGAACCTGCAAAGGTAGCTTGACTATATTATTTTAATCGCCTGGGCGACTCCCCTACCGATATGCGGACGGCTGCCAACGGCGGCATCCAGGCCTGGCAGTGGGATGGGGCTACCGGACAGCGGAAGAACTGTGCGGCAACCCCATAGTCAACAGTGTGGAAGAGCTACGCGCGGCGCTTCTCTCCTAGCACGGCCCAGCGCACGAACGGGATGCGGCGCAGGAGCTCGTACAGCAGCGGAGACAGCGCAAACACGGCCACGGCAAGGATCACATACATGGACCACGGCGGCAGCTGGGTGTACGTCTTAAGCATATAGCCGATAGCCGCAACCACCAGATAATGAACGATATAAAGGCCGAAGCTGGAGCGGGTCATGTAGCCCGCAAAGGCCGATGTCCGGTTGAGACACGCCTGGAACCAGCCGATGAGCGCCAGGCAGGCGAGCCAGCCGTAAATGCAGTTGAGCGGGCTGCCCAGGTACTGCGGAGAAGTATTGTCCTCTCCGAAGGTGGTAACGATGAGGACGATGCCGGAGACGGCGGCGCAGGCAAGCAGCGGAATCCAGGCTTTCTTCAGCTTTTCCTGCACCTCCTCGTGCGAGAACACGAAGTAGCCCATCAGGAAGGGAATGAGGTAAAACAGCGGCTTGTACAGATTCAGGAGCCCGTCGGCCGAATCCGGCCTGGGCTGCCGGATGAGCGTCTGCTCCCCTACCCAGAAAAACACCCCCAACAGGATGATCCACACAATATTCAGCTTGCCGCAGGCATTCCAGAACTTATCCTTGGCATCCAGCCGGACAATGAGCAGAAGCAGCAGGGAGAACAGCCACAGATCCTGGATGAACCAGAGCGGACCGGTCCCGCTGACGGCCATGATTCCATATTTGATTAGCCCGGGCACCCCGTCAAAAACGCCCTGCCGGCTTGCCACAACGGTATTGAAATACCCCACCATCCAGTGAAATACAAACAGGCCGATGGTACCCGGCACCAGCAGTTTCCGCGTGCGGGCCTTGAACCATTCGCGGGTGTTGTACTTCTGCAGTGCGTATCGGGCGCTGATACCGGCCAGGATGAACAGCAGGGGCATGAACCAGGGATAGAGGATGTACATCACAACATCTTGGTACTGATGCAATTCCGGATAAGGGCCGAAGCCGCCGATACCGCCGAAAACGCCCTTGTTGTTGTAGAAATAAATTACGTGATAGAACAATACCAGGAGCACCGTGACCCAGCGCAGATTGTCCAGCCAGTGCTTTCTCATTGGGTGAGCCCCTCCATGGCCTGGTCTATAACTGCCTGAAAGATTTCCGTCTTGAGGAGCGCCATGCCCTTCTGGTCTCCCAGCAGCATGAGGGCGTCGCCAGGTTCTATACCATATACTTTGCGGGCGTCTTTGGGGATAACGAACTGTCCCTTATCCCCCACCTTCACCACGCCGAAGATGTATTTGCCGTCTTGTTCCTGCATAATAGTTATACTTGTTAGAAATTTCCCACAAATATAACTTTTCCCAAGAAGAAAAACAAGCAAAAACCCCACGCACGGTCTTGGCGTTTACCATCAAAGTGCTCATCAGCGCCACCATCAGAAGAACAAATACGCGTTTCATAACTCTTGAAATCATTAGATTGTTTAACATTCATTGTCGTTTGCCCTCATCCCAAACACCCTCCGTGCCAAACTGCGTAATGCATTAACAGTCAATGTATTCCTCTTAGGATGAATGTTGTAAAATGCGCTTTACACTTTACAGAAAACGTAAGACAGCATTTTACACTTTGCGTCATTTTACGTCTTTTTACAAAAATGTCCCCAATCACTGGGGTAAATGGCGCAGCGGAAGTCGTCGAGCGGCTGCGTGCCGACATAGACATAGCGGACATTACCCGGGGCAATCGCAACGCGTTTCCCGATAGCCTCCTTCAAGGACTGTCCCTTGCTGACTGAGATTTCCACGACATCGCTGAAGTGGTTCTTCAGGCGGACGAAGGCCTTCTTCTGGGCGGAAGTGGTCGGCGTGACGGCCGGATCCAGGAAGAGGATGCGGCGCGTCTGGCCCGTGCCCTGCAGGTCCATCAGTCCCGACGCTTCGCGGGCGGCTTCGCCCTTTATTGTGCAAAAAATTTTGATTTGTTCAGTAGATTGAGTAAATTTGCGCAGTTCATTGAATAAATTATTCGTAAATAAAGATAAACAATTATGTATAAAAGAGTTCAATACGATATTCTCCGTAAGAGAATGACCGAAGAGCGTCGCTTTATTCAGATAATTATGGGTCCTCGGCAAGTAGGCAAGTCCACTTTGATGAAACAGGTCGTAAGGGATCTTGACATTTCGTATCTCTTTTACACCGCCGACGGCGTTCCGGTGACAAACTTCGGCTGGATTAGCGATTGCTGGAGTGCCGCAAGGGCTAAAATGAAGATGGAGGGCCTTTCCGAAATGATTCTTGTCATCGACGAGATTCAAAAAATAAAGAACTGGAGTGAGGTTGTGAAGAAAGAATGGGACAGCGACACATTTTACGATATTCCCCTGAAAGTAGTCCTTCTCGGTTCCTCCCGCGTAATGCTTGACAAGGGGCTGGCAGACAGCTTGCAAGGACGGTTCGAACGCATCATTCTCTCCCATTGGTCTTTTGCGGAAATGCGGGATGCTTTCGGTTTTACACTTGAACAGTTCGTTTATTTCGGCGCTTATCCGGGAGCAGCCTCACTCATAGACGACACGGACCGTTGGAGAGACTACATCAGCGGTTCCATCGTGGACGCTACGATTAACAAAGATATCCTCGTGAACGAGAATGTTGCAAAGCCGGCACTGCTGCGCCAGGCGTTCGAATTGTCGTCTGCTTATTCCGGACAGGAACTCTCATTAACGAAGATGGTCGGGCAGTTGTCCGATGCCGGCAACGCGTCCACCATCGCTGGCTACCTGAACCTGCTGTCGCAGGCCGGGCTGGTTGGCGGCTTGAACAAGTATGCCAACGACATGGCAAGAAAGAAAAATTCGGTACCGAAGCATCAGGTGTACAACAACGCTCTGAAAACGCTTTACTGCGAGAAACCGTTTGAGGATGCCGTGCTGGACCGCAAACTATGGGGAAGGATTTTTGAATCGGCGGTAGGAGCCCATATCATGAGCCAGGCATACGCCGGAAAATACAAGGTATATTACTGGCGTACGAATCCGGGTTGCGAGGTTGATTATATCCTTGAAAAGCAGGGCAGGCTTATCGCCATCGAGGTCAAGAGCAACGATGATGAAAAAAGCGAAGGATTGATGACTTTCAAAAAAATATTCAAACCCATCCAATCTATTGTTGTCGGCAATGGCGGTATGAAGCCGGAGGACTTCCTCTCCGCAAATCCGTCAAAACTGTTTGACTGATTGACATACTCCCCCGCCTGCTGAATCCATCCGTCAGGCCCGACACGGGCGGGAAGGCCACTTCAATCAGACTTCCATCGCAAACGATGGGCACCTCACCGAGAAGGATAGTTTAGTGCCACCCCAACGAAGAAAGTCGATGATTGTACAATAAACGAACTCGGCATCAGCATCATTTTTGAAGGAATCATTTATACTAAAGTGGCCCGTGATTCCGTTGATGGAAGCCATTAAATGCCATACTTAAAGTGGTGAACTGGACCGATGATCAATAGCCAGGGTTTTGGGTGATACTACCTCCTGTCAATGTGATTTCATCCTCGGGAATGGGAAGAAGAAGCCAGTTGTCGTTGGTGATTCCCAACTCTGATTGGGCCAAATTGTTCCGTTTCAAAAAGGCGAAGTGTGACGGATATTGTTCTTGTTTTCTGAGTTCCAATATGTAAGAAATCACCTGTTTGGTGTCCGTTTTATTTGAGTTCCATCCTTTGGTGGTCCCAACCGTGTTGACAAGTGCCAAGGCACTAGACTCGTCTCCGTTTTTGAACTTGCACTCGGCTAGAGAAAGAAGGACATCGCCATAACTGAATATAACGAAATGCTGCGAGGTGTTACTACTTTGGTTCATTCCGAAGAGATATTGGCTACTTCCACTTGAGGCATCTTCTGGAAGAGACTCGTTTAGGGAATAATACCCCGACTCCCATACTTCCTGCAGGTATTCTTCAGCATCACCATATCGACCTTGTTCCATCAGAAGATAACCGAGCAGTATTTTCACGAAATTTTTCGGCATAAAAAAACAGTCATCGAGAGTAAGCTGACAGCCGTAAACCCTCTTGTCTTCTACGATATCGAGCGTTTTCTCGAGCCGGGAAATGAGGTCACCGAAAATGGCCGCCCTTTCCGTACGTCTGAAGGAATTATTCATATAATCCTGATAATCGTCCATATCCTTAAAGTAAACAAGTCCTCCCCAAAGATCCGACATTCCCCTATAGCAGAGAGCGAGGTAGAAATCAAACAAAGGGCCATATATTTTCAACTGTGCGTCATCGTATTGGCGGGCAGACAAAATAGTCCGTATGGTACTGTATGTAGCGCTCCACGCTTGTTTAAGACGAGCATCATTGCCGCCCAAAGGAATTGTTAGTTGTACATCGCTACCGTTTCTTGTATACATTCTTTGCAGGCGGTCGGCGGCCAGTACACCCCTCCCGACGGATTGCATAACCCCGTTCAGCAAAGTTCTCCCAGTATCGTTCAATGTCGGAAGCCCCGCGTTGGGGTTGGGGTCCTGATTAACAGTTATAGATGATAACTGCGTCCCCAAATAGTCGAATAGTTTAATTTCAATATGTCCAGCCAATCGAAATTTCGCAGGTTTGACGATAATGGTCAATACATTATTGTCAAGGATTGTTTCCAGCAACATCCCTTTCTTGGCACCGTCCTCATAAATATCAATAGTTTCATAACTAATCACGCTTATGGGACTTTCTTCATTGCCGTTAAGATAGACGGTAACGGGAGACGATATGTTGACCGTATATGTTCCCCCTTCTGCGGGGGCGTTGATTTCATTGACGTCAAGGGATACGTTTGTCCCTTCTGGAAGAGCTTCATCTCCTGCCACACCGTTTGCATCCCAATCAAAATAATACAGCAGGGGTTTAACCGTAATCGTCTTTCCAAGGTCTCTATACCGTGTAACGATATTGTTGGCGATATTTGAAAGCTGTCCCTTTAGCTTGTTGCGCCCTAAGGAAAGTGCCTCTTTTGACTCCTTTGAGAATGTGCCGTTAACTCCGAAATCGTTGGTGAGTTTGGAAATAAATTCCGTCATGTCGGCCTCGGAGCGGTCCACTTGAATGAGTGATGAAACGGCAATCAGCGCTGCCGCTTCGTCCGTACCGGACATAATGGAGAATTGTGATACGTCCTTTCCGGCGTACTTCTGAAGACCAAACGCGGACATCAGTTCCAGTTGCGCCTGTGAGGCGGCAACTTTAAAAGTATTGCCACTTTCAATGAGTTTTTGTATACGTTGACTCTTTAGGTGTGTCAACAGGTTAACATTGACGCTGCTTTTGTCGGATAGGTCTACCAGAGTATTCAGGCTAATCATGCCTTGCGATAGCACTCCTTTTACCTCATTGAAAAAATAACCCGTTGCGGTTATTTTTGCATACGGAGTATCAAACTCCTGTGAGCCAAAATCAAAACTACCTGCATCGTCTTTTATTGTCTCCATAAAGACTTTCCCAGTTGCATGCAAAGTTTCATCCATTGTTTGCATATTGATGGTAGAGCCTTGGACGAACGGGCATTTTTCTACCGTACCCGAGACTTTGTATGTACCCTTGAATATTTTCGAGGGATTCTTTTCACATGCCATTATGGCTAAAACAATGACGACAAATAGTAGTTTTTTCATTATTTGATGAAAAAATCTTGGAGTTTGAATTATAAAAAGGACGGGAGGCTCCACTTTCGTGGTACCCCCCCCACACTGCAAAGGTACAACAATTTTTAAATCCGCAAATGTTTTCCCTTTTCTTCAATGCACTTTTGTTGTACTTTTAATTTGGAAATTAATGGTTGAGTTCCTATTTTTGTGTGGTACTGAAATTCAAAAATCCTCTAAACATTGCACAATTTTCGTATTTTTTATTCCTTAATAATCAGAATTTGATTATATTTGCGCAAATTTTAAGAAAATGAGCATTCGAGACTGGATACATCAGCAGGAAATCCAAGGCAGAGCCACCTTCACGACTGAAGATGTGTCAAAGGCTTTTCCGGGACTCAGCACCCAATTGGTGAGAAACAACCTTTATCGTGCTTGCACGGCCAATATAGTATCCCAGCCTTACAAGGGATTCTACGTCATCATTCCGCCCCATTACGCAGCCAAGGGATTTGTCCCGCCGGTCTATTTTATCGACCAGCTTATGGTCCACCTGAAGAAGTCCTACTACATCGGGCTTATTAGTGCCGCAGAGCTTTTGGGCGCCGCTCATCAGCGTCCGCAGTTCTTCTGCGTGATGACCACACTCCCTCAACTCCACATCCAAAAGCAGAGCACCGTAGACTGGACCTACCGAGCCGCTATCAACGGCGCCCTTCTTCAAACTAGGAACTCAGAAACAGGCACAGTCCTTCTCTCCGGGCCAGAACTCACCGCACTAGACCTTGTACAATACGAGCAGCGCATCGGAGGTCTCTCCAGGGCAGCTACCATCATAGAGGAACTCTCGGAGCAAACTAATTGGAAGGGTGTCGCCCAGAACGGCCTCATTGCCCAGAGCACGCTTGCCACCGTCCAGCGCCTTGGCTACATTTTGGAGCACGTCCTGCAAAATCAGGAACAGGCAGATACCTTGTATGGAGAACTACGCCTCGCCACCCCTAAACTTAACCGCTTTCCACTAAGTTCCCGCAAGAGCACAGACGGCGCAGAGATTGATAAGCGCTGGAACATCTATATTAACACAGAAATAGAAATCGACGAAGTATGATACCCCGTTCAGCCATCACACATTGGAACCAACAGGTCCCTTGGGAAGACATTGCCAACGTAGAGCAGGACCTCATCATTACCCGAGCCCTCACCGACATCTTTGCAGATGAATTCCTCTCCAAGGAACTGGCATTCCGGGGAGGGACCGCATTACACAAGCTCTACCTTTCGCCACAACCCCGCTATTCTGAAGATATCGACCTTGTTCAGATCAATCCCGGCCCCATCAAGCCTATCCTGTTTCGCCTAGGAGAAGTCCTCAGCTACCTCCCAGACAAAGTCATCAAGCCCAAGCGCTTCAACAACACGATGCTATTCCGCATCCAATCGGAAGTCCCACCGGTAGTCCAGCTGCGCCTGAAGGTGGAAATTAACTGCTACGAGCACTTCACAGAACTGGGCTTGATCCAAGTTCCATTCTCTTATGACAGCCTCTGGGCAAAAGGCTCTTGCAACATCACAACCTACCAGTTAAATGAACTTCTGGGGACCAAACTCCGCGCCCTCTACCAGCGCAAGAAAGGCCGTGACCTCTTCGACCTTACCTATGCCCTTCAGAATGCTGAAGTAAACCCGGATGAAATCATCCGTTGTTACCGCAAGTATATGAGTTTTGTCGTGGATGCGCCGCCCACCTACAAGCAGTTTATGGCAAACATGGAGGAAAAGATGAATGACCCGGAGTTTACTGGCGACACCACCAAGCTCCTGCGACCGGAAATCTCATTTGATCCAGAGGCGTCCTGGAATCTTGTCCGGGAGACGCTG
Organism: uncultured Bacteroidia bacterium; assembly: GCA_902784785.1. Taxonomy (GTDB): domain Bacteria; phylum Bacteroidota; class Bacteroidia; order Bacteroidales; family UBA932; genus Cryptobacteroides. The sequence goes on along the minus strand of CACZWF010000026.1, from coordinate 9,148 downwards.
GTTGAGAGGCTAAAAAAGTAGTTTTTCCTCACTCAGCGCTGCGCGGTTCGTTCGGGATTAGAGTCGCAATGTTGCGACGCTATCCTTTTTTATCCCCCGCCGCTTTGCGGCTGCCCCGGGGGGCATGCCGGCTTCGCTTCAATCCGCCGGGTGCCTCCACTGCTTCAATGCTTCGCATCTCGCTGACGTTCCGGCACGGCGCTGATGCGCCTTCGCTTCGGTCAAAAATTCATCTCTTACTCTCGGTGAACATTTTTGAGGTTTTTTGTATCCTCTTTCGAGTACTCGGTATTTTTCCTTTCCTTTGCACAAAGGGAAGGGATATGAAGCAGTAAGTATGTAGAAAGGTTCATAAAAAAATTGTATCTTTGAAAAATGTTTTGAAGGAAAAGAAGTAGCCCCTATCGAGGTGTAAGAATACGCGATACTTGCGAACCAACCACGAATATCACTTAAACGCTATTGTATGAGAAAAATTTTCCATTTCATCCCAGCGCTCGCCGTCCTCGCGCTTCTGGCCGGTTGCCAGAAGGAGCCCCTATCCGTGACCCCCGACACTGATCCTGCGAAAGAGGAAAAGTCCCCCGAACTCGACTGGAATTATTTCCGGGGTTCCGTCTATCTCGGCGGCATTAATTCCTATGATCAGGAACTGAAAGAATCCATCGAGACGTTTTTCCCGCTGACTGCCGATATGAACAACGCTCAGGTGGTGTTTGTCGATAAATCCGATGTAAAAGAAAAATGCCCGGCCCTCTTGAAGGCGATTGCGAATGACGCATACATTGTCTTCCTTGCCTATGACGGCGCGAAAGAAGATTTCGCCGCGTTGGGTGTCGAACTGGACATTCCCGAATTCTCGGGAACCGGCTACGAGCCGTTGCTCTGCTGCTATAACGGCTTCGGACAAGGTTTCACTTATACGATGTTCGGACAAACCGACTTTGAAGTTCCGCAGCCGGAGGAGAATGAGAAATGGTCCGATGATGAATGGGCAGCCCTTATCGAGGAAAATCAAAAACTCGGCCCCGAAGCGGACGATCCCCTCAAGGAATACGAATGGAATTATTACGAGTCCCTCCTCTCCGCATTTGTCAATTGGCTGAACAACGACCTGTCCGAGCAAGAAGCGACGAAATCGCAATATGTTGTCGGTATGAAAGGCCGGTTGGAAGATTTGGGCAAACGTTATACTTACAGTTACAGCGTGAATCTGAACAAGACGATTGACAAAGATTTCTCGCTGAACAGAAGCACGACCATCAGCGTCGACATCCGTGTGTTCCCCGTTTACAAGCAGTCCTCCAATGGCGACCAGGCCGGCGACTACTACATCGTGGTCTCCAAAATTATCCCGTATAACCAGAGAATGTGGAAACCTACCTGCTGGCCCTACAGATTTTTCTGCAGACTGCGTGCATACGGCTACTGGTTCGAAGAAATGAATGTGGCTACCAGTCTCGTCGCGAAAAACGACAGCGACATCTCCGGACTGAATTTCTATGACACGCCCATCCCTGAGAACAAGAATATTTCCAAGAAATATACCGAAGGCAAGAGCTTCAATATCGGCGGTTCGCTCAGCAGTGGCGCCAGCGATAAAGGGCCCAGTGCAGGGATAGGCCTGAGCATCGGTGGCGGTTGGAACAGTTCAACCAGCTATGATCTCAGCACCATTGACTTCGATATGGACTCCTCCACGCCTACCGTCAATTACCGGTATTATACCAACGAGGAAAACATTAAGCTCACGGATGACTGGGGTGAACAGAATAAAATTGATAAGAACTTCCCCAGCACCGCCCGCAATCAGTTCAATGCCAACACCAACTGGGTTTGGCACGTACCATCCGTCTCCGACAATGAAATCACCACGTTCAAGTTGAAGAACAAGTTGGACATCACCTACGCCACCTGGTATCACTGGCGCGCGGCGGCTGAGTTTGATGGAAACAAACGGACGTATAAAACCACGTTCCCCGAAATCAGTTGGCCGCTGGTCGCGCCCAACCGCGTTCCCTGGGGTATCATTGCCCTGAAGAACGCCTCTACCTATGAGATGGCGCACGTTACCGTTTACAACCAGAGCAACAAGAAGATGGATGTCCTCTACAACTCCTTCAGCAAGGACCAGGTTGCCAAAATCGCCCTTCCCGTGGGTACATATTCCGTCCGTTTTGACCTAATCGACGGCACCACGCAAAAGAAGTACGCCTCTTATGTCTACAACAACGTCGAGGTCAAGCAGGGTTCCGACGAGAGGTCTGCCTCCGTGCAAATCTCTTCCATTGACGCGGTCGCGGTCAAAGAGTAAGCAGTTCTCACAGGGAGCCGCCTTCGCGACTGCTTTCTGAAAAATTCGTATCTTCGTACCAAAGAAATTCCACATTATGGCAGAATCTCAATATTACCGTCACTTCAAGGGCAATATCTACAAACTCATTTGCGTCGCCAGCGACAGCGAGACGCTGGAAAAGATGGTCGTCTACCAGGCGATGTATGGAGAAAAGGGCTTCTGGGTTCGCCCCTACGATATGTTCTTCGGCACAGTCGAGCGGGACGGCAGAGTCTTTCGCCGTTTCGAGCCGACTGATGAGCCATGACAGACAACAGCCTAGAAATCAGCAAAATGAACAAAAGGACCTACCCTGTTTGGAGTAGGTCCTTTTACATAACTCACTATATTTAAACACCTTACGCGCCAGCGAAAAACAGCAACTGGGCAAACTACACGTCACGTCCTTCTTGTCACTCCCACATAGATCAGTAGGACGATGTTCATCATCAGGGAGTAGAGGATGGCGGGGATGGCCATTTCTTCGTTGGCGAAGACCAGGGGGCTGGAGGCGATGGCGATGGCCTGGGCGGCGTTCTGCATACCGACCTCGATAATCACTGTCCGGCGCTGACGTACATCGTTTTTCACCAGATGGGACAAGAGGGCGGAGCAGCCGATGGCCAGCAGAATCAGCAGGGTCACGCACAGGCCGAGCGTGCCGATATGATCAAGAATGGCCACCCGGTGCTGGACATAAAAGACCGTGATCAGCACGAGCAGCAACGGGAAGGCCAGTTTGGCGAGCACGCGGTCCACCTTTTCCGCTCCTTTCGGCCAGGCATAGTTCAGTCCGATGCCTAACAGCACGGGCAGCAGCATCAGCAAGAGGTTCTGCCCGATGAGGTTGCCCACGGGAAGGGATATTCCGGCGGACTCCCCTACCAGGGAGGTGGTCCAAGCCATAATGAAGGGAATGGTGACCAGCGTGATGACGCTGCTGAGAGCCGTCAGCGTGACGGACAAGGCGACGTCTCCCCCGGCCAAACGGGAGAACACATTGGAAGAACTCCCGCCCGGGCAGCAGGCAATCAGCACCAGTCCGATAAAGAATACCGGCGGCAGTTTGAAAAGCATAGCCAGCCCCAGCGCCAGCAGCGGAAGCAGGACCAATTGGCCGACCAGCGCCACGGCGATGGGCCGGGGGTTCCGGAAAACTTTTACAAAATCGCCCAGACGCAAAGTCAGCCCCAGATCGAACATCAGGAGCGTCAGTATGGGCAGCACTATCCAAATCGTATTCATAAATTTATCAAATCAACTCCTGCCACCGGATGGATTTGTCGCGGGCCCACCAGCTGAGCTGGCGCTTGGCATAGTGGCGGGTGTTACGCTGCACCAGTTCGATGCCGCGTTCCAGACCATACTCCCCTTCCAGCACCGGAAAGAGTTCTTTGTACCCGACCGTCTGCAAGGCCGTCAACGCCCGGTGGGGATAGAGCCGACGCACCTCCTCTATCAGGCCATCCTCCACCATTTGAAGCACACGGGCGTCGATGCGGGCGTACAACTCGGCCCGGGGACGCGTCAACCCGATTTTTTCAATCTCGAAAGGCCGCTCTTTGCGGGCACCGGTCTTGAAGGAAGAGAACGGACGCCCCGTCATCAGGCACACTTCCAAGGCCCGGACCACGCGCTGGCCGTTGGCGATATCAATCGCCTCATACGAGACCGGGTCCAGTGCCTTAAGCTCCAAGCGCAGGGATTCCACCCCCTCTTCTTTGAGCCGACGCATCAACTCCTCCCGAAGCGGGAGGTCCGCCGGCGGAAAATCATCCAAGCCCTCGCACAACGCATCGATATAGAAGCCCGAACCGCCCACCATCACCAAGGTCTCGTGCCCCTGCTCGAACAGTGATTCCAGTAAAGCCAGAGCCTCCACCTCATATTTACCGGCGGTGTAAGGTTCAAAAATCGTATGGTCCTGGATAAAATAGTGGGGAATCTCCGCACGCAGATCCTCCGAAGGAACGGCCGTCCCGATGCTCATTTCCCGAAAAATCTGCCGGGAATCACAGGATATAATCGGAGAGTCATATCGGCGGGCATACGATACGGAAAGGTCGGTCTTGCCCACAGCCGTGGGACCGAGCAGAATCAGCAGCTTCCTACGCCCGGCCACCACTACATTTCGTCCTCGTCAAACGCCTCTTCGTCTTCTGCGACAAGCTCTTCCTCGTCGTCCATCTCCTCCTCATCATCGACATCCTCGTCGTCCTCGTCTTCATTGCCCTTGAGCAGACGGCGACGCTTGTCGTCGGGCATATCTTCCATCGCCACATACCCCCGTTCGAACTCGATGGGGTTCGGGCCTTTGGCTTCCGCCTCCAACTGAATCGGATAACGCACATCCTCATCTCCGACCGTCTCTTCGACAAAATCCACCAGCACGCTCTTGCGGTTGATGGTATCGTAGAAATAGATGAAGTGGTCCCAGCCCTCCTTGTGGCAGAGTGCCGCGCAGACCTTGTCTATGGTACCCTTTCCCAGATTCTTGCTGTCGCTGAAACGGGCCATCGCCTCACCCAAGGCATCCACCGCCTTGAAGACGACCGTCTGATCCTGCGGGAAATCCATATCCGCACGCATCAACTTGTGGAAACTGTAGAGAGAAGTCGTGGGTTTGAGCAAATAAAAACGGGCAAAGCCCTTGATTCCGGGAAGTGAAACTTTATACTTCAATAATTTTTCCATAGACACAATAAGTTTTCCGGGGCACGAAGATACACAATATTTCGTTTTCTTGATATAATTTTAATAGCAATCTACCTTAAAACCTTCTTCCACAAGCGGGAAAACGAGTTTTCTCAACTGTTCGACGGGGATCTTTTCCAATCCTTCCTCCGGAGCAGGACGGTCGAGGCTGTAACACTGAATGGCACGCGGCTGTAATTCACGGACCAAGTCCATCCAGGCGGAAACGCGCTCCGGTGTCGTCGAATCAAAACCGGGACCTTTGAGGAACATCGTCTGCAAAATGAAATTCCCGTCAAACTGGCGGATGTTCTCCACCACCTCCTCAACATCGTACGGGAAATTCGGGCGGTTGATGAGCGCGACATCTTCGGACGTAGCGGCATCCAGTTTCAGAATCGGGTTGTCCACCTTCTTCAGCGCCTCAACCACGTCTTTGTCCCCCAAACGGGTGCCATTGCTCAGCACGGACACCTTGGCGTCCGGGAAATAGGCATTGCGCAGCAGCACCACATCCTCCACGATTTTCGCAAAATCCGGATGAAGGGTCGGCTCGCCATCTCCGCTGAAGGTAATGGAATCGATGTGCCCCCCTTCCAGCATCAATTCCGCCAACTTGTCCTCCAATGCCCGGCGCACCTGCAAGACGGTCGGCAATACCGTATCCTCTTTCCCGTCCTTATTCAAACCGCACTCGCAGTAGATGCAATCAAAGTTGCAGATTTTCCCCTTGCGAGGCAGCAGGTTGATACCCAGGGATGCCCCCAGACGACGGGAGCGGATTGGTCCAAAAACAGTTTCTTCGCGCATCATAAGGCATTTTCTTGAATGAATGCACAAAAATAATCAGTTTAGCGCAAAAAAGGAAAAAATGTTTATCTTTGAAAAAAATAAAAACACATGGGTATTTTCTCTTTTTTATGCAGGAAGCCGTCGTATGAGGTGTTCGGACCGCAGGGCGGAATTTCCACGGCCATCACGCTGCCCAAGGGCTTCAATCCCGAGACCGACAAGTGCCCGATGGTGATTTTGATGCACGGGTTCATCGCCAACAAGAACATGGCTCCCATCAAGGGCCTGGCGAAAGCCTTGGCCGAGGAAGGCATCGCCTCCATCCGTTTCGACTTCGACGCCCACGGAAAAAGCGAGGGTCAATTCATCAACATGACCATCGCCAACGAGATAGAAGACGCACGCGCCGTGCTGAATTATGTCAAGACGCTCCCCTATGTCACGAAAATGCCTGCTCCAACTGGCTCCCGCCGCCGTGCTCAAGGACGACGCCCTGGCCGGTCAGTGCATGAACGCCCGCTACGACGCGTCCAATCCTCCGGCTTATGTGAATGTCTTTTTCCACAAACTGGGACGCGACTTCATCCTGGCCGCACAGAAACTGCCCATCTACGAGACCTCCTGCCGCTACAGCGGAAAGGTATGCCTCATCCACGGGACCAAAGATTCCATCGTCCCCGTATCTTATAGTGAGAAATACAACCAGGGCTATCCGGACAGCGAACTCCACCTCCTCGAAGGGGAAGGACATTTTATGAGGAGCCGGGAAGCGCGGGAACTGAGTTGCCGCTTCCTGAAAGAGCAGTTGTTGTAAGATGAGGTCTCCGCTGCGGTTGTTCATTCTCTTTCTGCTCCTGTCCGCCACGGCTTGGACGGCGCAGGCGGAATCGTTCCAAATCGACACCCTCAAACCCTGGCAAGGGACGCAGGTCCGTTTCCGCGACCAGGTATCTATGTTTGTTTTCCGTCCCGAAAAGCCCAACGGGCTCAGCGTCGTCGTATGCCCCGGCGGCAGTTATTTCTGGTTGGACCAGTCGACGGAAGGGACCGAGGTCGGAGAATGGCTGAGCCGCCACGGAATCACCGCCTTCGTGCTTTTCTATCGGACGGCCGGCGCGGCGGAATTTATCTGGAACACCCGCATCGTCTTCAAAGGGAAACGCCACCCCGATATGATAACGGATGGTCAACGGGCCTTGCAATGGGCTTGGGAGAACGCCGACAAGTACCACATCGACCGGGACAAAATCGGAATGATGGGATTCTCGGCCGGCGGGCATCTGGTAATGTCCTGCGCCTGTTTCCACACGACCAACTTCCTCCAGGCGGCAGGCATTCAGACGGAAGCGTGCCTGCGTCCCGCCTTTGTCGCGCCCGTCTATCCCGTCGTGACGATGCGCAAACCCTATGTGCACAAACGCTCGCAGCGCGGGCTGCTGGGCAACTTCCGCCGCAACGACAAGAAAATGCAGGATTCCCTGTCGCTGGAAAGACACATTCCATCAGATTGTCCGCCTGTTTTCCTGATCAACTGCGTCGATGACCCTGTCGTGGACTATCACAACAGCGTGCTGCTGGACTCGGCCCTGACTGAAAAGCGCATCCCCCATCTGTATCTGCAATACGCCCGGGGGAAGCACGGATTCGGGGTCAGCGATTATTTCGGAAGTCCGGAGTGCCGCCAATGGCGGGCGGAATTTCTGCGTTGGTTGCAGGGGATCTACCCCGACCGCCCGCTGGACTAACGACTGCCCGCTGGACTAACGGTAGTATTTCCTATCCTTTTTCCCGTTATAGGTATATTGGATGGCATCCACGACCTCATACATCGTGGGTACTTTGTGGGCTTCCAGTTTGGCTTTGATGAAGACCGCCAGCGCGTGCTTGTCGAAGGGAACATCCTTTTCGCAGGCCACGATGAGTTTCAAGGCCGGACCGATGACGGGATGGGTGGCAGCCACGCAGACGCAGTCCTTGATGCCCGGGAAGGCTGCCGCCACATTTTCGACCTCGACGGGATTGACTTTGAAACCGCCTACATTGATGACATCTCCGGCACGGCCGGTGAGGTGAATCATCCCCTCTTCGTCAAAATAGCCGAGGTCCGAGGTATGAATCCGGCCGTCTGCGAGGACCGCGCGAGTGGTCTCTTCGTCATTGACATAGCCGCTCATCACACCGAAACCGGAAATAATCAGGTTGGAATCCGGACCGATCTCCACTATGGCGTTCTTGAACGGACGGCCGATGCAGCCTTCTATATACTTGCCGTCATTGAAATCGTAAGCCGCCGCGCAGCCGAACTCCGTCGCGCCATAGCCGTTGAAAAGACGGGAATGCGGCAGGGCCTTGCTGAGTTGCTCCATATCCGCTTTGGAAATCGGTGCGGCGCCCGTCTCGATAAACGCGATTTTCGAGGCCAGGGAGCACAGTTTCTCGTAAGAGTATTGCATAATGATGCGTAGGCTCGCAGGAACCAGGAAGGCCGCGAACTGCTCGAAGGGCAGGTCGAAGGTCTTGAAGAACGCGTTCATATCTTTCAGCCCGTCGAGGATACAGACGGTGCCGCCCGCGCACAGGGTGGGGTTGATTTTGAACAAAGAGGCGATATGGTTCAAAGGACCGCTGACGATGAACAGCAGTTTGTCACTGAACGGGAAACGCTCCTGGAAGTTTTCCGAGCAAGAGGTCAGGCACAACTCGGATAGCATCGCGCCCTTGGACTTGCCGGTCGTACCCGTCGTGAAAAGCGTGTCCGACACCCCGACCGGGAATTCATAGGAATCAACTTCCTGACGGATGCTGTTGAACAACTCTTCGGAAGCATCGTGGGCGACGGGCACTGCGACGGCCTTCAGACAGTGGACGGCGCAATAGGTGACCAGGAAATCAATGTTCTGATTCGTGCGATAGACATAGGCACGACGGGCTTTCAGGCCTTCCGCCTGCAAAGCCTCCGCCTTGCGGGTGATAGCATCCCACAACTGTCCGTAAGTCATACTGTCCTCCCCGCAAATGACGGCCACTTTGTCCGGCGTAGACAGGGCATACTGACGGATTTTGTTTTCCATCGACATCTTCGTACGCACCAGATTGGTAATCGCCTCGACATTCTTGAAATTCCGGGGGGTGACATCCTCCGCTTCCAGGCGGATATTGTATTTTTCAGACAACACATACAATACGGTCGCCACACCCAGCGAATCCAGTTCCGCAAAAAGAAAATCCGAGTCAAAATCCACGGCCGGAAGCACATCCGCCAACAATTCCTTAATCTCTTCAGTTTTCATATCTGTTAAAATTCTATATTGTCCACGATATCTTGAG
>CACZWF010000025.1:34692-48603 GCA_902784785.1 uncultured Bacteroidia bacterium | reverse complement strand
AGACGGCCCGGATCTCTTCTCCGGACACTTCATATTCCAGTACGGGGGCGTCGGGACGGCTCTCGTCGCGCATCTGGATGAGACCGTGTCCCTTGACCACGATGAAGAGTTCCCATTTGCTATGGTGCCAGTGCTGTCCTTTGGTGATACCGGGTTTGGAGATGTTCACGCTGATCTGTCCGGCATCGGGCAGGTGCATCAGTTCCGTGAAAGAACCCCGGTCGTCCCAGTTCATTTTCAGGGGGAAGACCGCCTTTTCGGCGGGCAGGAAGCTCAGGTAGGTGGAAAAGAGCTTCTTCTGCAGCGAGCCGTCCGGCAGGGCGGGCAGGGTATGGGTGGCGGAAAAGTCCCGGCAGGCCTCGATCATAGAGACGATTTCTCCCAGTGTGGCTTTATGGGTGACGGGGCAGAAGCAGTAGCGGCCGTCGGGGGTGGGGAGGGCTTCCAGTCCGTCGAATTCGCAGCGGTGCGGCCCGCCTTCGAGCGCCAGGAACATTTCGTCAATCAGGTCGTCGATATAGAGGAGTTCCATCTCGACGGAAGGGTCGTTGACCTGAATGGGCAAATCGTGGGCGAGGTTGTGGCAGAAGGTGGCCACGGCGCTGTTGTAATTGGGCCGGCCCCATTTCCCGAACAGGTTGGGGAAACGATAGACATACATTTTCGCTCCCGTGCGGGCGGCGTAGTCGAAGAAAAGTTCTTCACCGGCTTTCTTGCTGCGTCCGTATTCCGAATCTCCGAAACGGCCGCTGAGTGAAGCCTGCTGCGAACTGGACAGCATCAAGGGGGCGCGGTTGCCGCATTTTTCGAGCGTTTCCAGCAGGGTGGAGGCGAAACCGAAGTTTCCTTTCATAAAGTCTTCGGGATTCGTCGGACGGTTGACGCCGGCGAGGTTGAAGACGAAGTCGGCCTCCTGGCAGTAGCGTTCCAACTCTTCGGGCGTGGAGCCCAGGTCGTATTCGAAAATGCTTCCTATTGTCACCTTGCGCGTGCGGTCCTTGCCGTCCCGGACATTGCGAAGGGCGGCGCAGAGGTTTTTGCCGACGAAACCGGCGGCTCCGGTGACAAGAATGTTCATCATTTGGCCAATTCTTCTTGGATGTAGGGGAGCGCCTGGATGGTGGCGATGGTTTCTTCCAAAGTCAACTGGCGGGTGTTGTGCGAGTTGAATTCGCTGAGCGTACTGCGCTGTTTGTCTCCTTCGGTGAAGAACTTATCGTAGTTGAGACTGCGGTTGTCGGAAGGGACGCGGTAGAAATTCCCCATATCTTCCGCCCGGGCGCATTCTTCGTTGGTCAACAGGGTCTCGTAGCTCTTTTCTCCGTGGCGGATGCCGATGACCTTGATGCGGGATTTGTCGGCTCCGAAGAGTTGGCAGACGGCTTCCGCTTGCGTCTGGATGGTGCAGGCGGGGGCTTTCTGGACGAAAATGTCCCCATTGCGGCCGTTCTCGAAGGCGAAGAGCACGAGGTCGATGGCTTCCTCCAGGCTCATAATGAAACGCGTCATCGTGGGTTCGGTGATGGTGACGGGGGCGCCGCTGCGAATCTGGTCGATCCACAAAGGGATGACCGAACCTCGGGAGCACATCACATTGCCGTATCGGGTGCAGCAGATGCGCGTCTTGCCGCTCTGGCGGGATTTGGCCACGGCTACTTTTTCTTCCATCGCCTTGGAGATGCCCATCGCGTTGATGGGGTAGGCGGCTTTGTCGGTGGACAGGCAGATGACCGCCTCCACGCCGGCTTCGATGGCCGCCGTCAGCACGTTGTCGGTGCCGATGATGTTGGTCCGGACGGCCTCCATCGGAAAGAATTCGCAACTGGGAACCTGCTTGAGGGCAGCGGCGTGAAAAATCAGGTCCACTCCGCCCATCGCGCTGCGGACGCTGTCGAGGGAACGGACATCTCCGATATAGAATTTAATCTTTCCGGCCAGTTCAGGCAAGGTCGCCTGAAAGTAGTGACGCATATCATCCTGTTTCTTCTCGTCGCGGGAGAAAATGCGGATTTCCCCGATGTCAGTAGGGAGAAATCGGTTGAGTACGGCGTTTCCGAAACTGCCGGTCCCACCGGTAATCAACAAGGTTTTTCCTTTAAAAATAGACATAGCTACACAAGTTATAGAGTACAAAGATACCTATATTTCTGCAGAAAGCAAAAATATCGAAAAACGAGTGTAAATTTGGCCGCAAAATATTTGTTTTTCTTTAAGTGATTCATTAAATTTGTAAGGTTTTTGTAAAAAGGAATTCCGACGTTCCTTTTATAGAATTTAGTGTATACTCAATAACATAATAATAAACAACATGGCTAAAGAAAAAAGATTTACTACCTGTGATGGTAACTGGGCAGCCGCCCACATCGCCTATCTTTTCAGCGAGCACGCCGCCATCTACCCGATCACCCCGTCTTCCACGATGGCGGAGTATGTGGACGAGTGGGCTTCGCAGGGCAAGAAAAACCTCTTCGGTGAGGTCGTGAAAGTAACCGAGATGCAGAGTGAAGGCGGCGCGAGCGGTGCTGTTCACGGTTCTTTGCAGGCGGGTGCGCTGACCACCACCTTTACCGCTTCGCAGGGATTGCTGCTGATGATTCCCAACATGTACAAGATTGCCGGTGAATTGCTTCCTGCGGTGTTCCACGTTTCAGCACGTGCCTTGGCCGCTGAGGCTCTTTCCATTTTCGGCGACCATCAGGATGTGATGGCCTGCCGTCAGACCGGTTTTGCGATGCTGGCCTCCGCTTCCGTTCAGGAGGCCGAAGATATGGCCGCCGTCGCGCATCTTTCCGCCATCAAAGCCAGCGTGCCTTTCCTGCACTTCTTCGATGGCTTCCGTACTTCCCACGAGATTCAGAAAATCGAGTTGCTCGACGAAGAGGCTCTCAAGGCGATGATCAGCGAGAAATCGCTGGCCGCTTTCCGCGCCAAAGCCCTCACCCCCGACGCTCCCGTCACCCGCGGTACCGCGCAGAACGGCGATGTCTATTTCCAGGCCCGCGAGGCGGCCAACCGCTATTATGCGGAAGTTCCCGACATCGTGGCCCGTTATATGGGTGAAATCAGCGAGCTGACCGGCCGTGAGTATCGTCCTTTCGATTACTACGGCGACCCGAAGGCCGAGAATATCATCATTGCGATGGGTTCCGTGACCGAGACCATCAAAGAGACCATCGACTATCTGGCCGACAAGGGCAAGAAAGTCGGTCTGATGGTGGTTCGTCTGTATCGTCCTTTCTCCACGAAATACTTCCTCAAAGCTCTTCCCGCCAGCGTCAAACGCATTGCGGTACTCGATCGTACGAAAGAGCCGGGTAGCGTGGGCGAGCCTTTGTTCGTGGACGTGAAAGCCGTGTTCCAGGGCCGTAAGAACGCGCCCCTCGTGGTCGGCGGACGCTATGGCCTTTCTTCCAAAGACACCTCTCCCGCACAAATCGTGTCGGTGTTCGAGAACCTCGATATGAACGAGCCGAAAGATGACTTTACCATCGGCATCGTGGATGATGTGACTTTCAAGAGCCTTCCTTTGAAAGAGGAAATCTCCATCGTGAAGCCCGGCACCACCGAATGCAAATTCTTCGGTCTGGGTTCCGACGGTACGGTGGGCGCCAACAAGAACACCATCAAGATTATCGGTGACCATACGAGCAAATACGCCCAGGGCTACTTCGACTATGACTCCAAGAAGTCCGGCGGCTACACCTGCTCCCACCTTCGTTTCGGCGACAGCCCCATCAAGGCTCCTTATCTGGTAAGCACGCCCGATTTCGTGGCCTGCCACGTGCCTTCCTACCTCACGAAGTACAATGTTCTCGAAGGTATCAAAGAGGGTGGCACACTCCTGCTCAACAGCCTGTGGGATGAGAAAGAGACGCTTGCCCGCATTCCCGATCCGGTGAAGGCGGTCATCGGCAAGAAGAAAATTACTCTTTATATTATTAATGCGACCAAGATCGCGGCCGAAATCGGTCTGGGTGGAAGGACCAACACCATCCTCCAGAGCGCCTTCTTCAAGATTACAGGCATCATTCCTTACGAGGAGGCGGTGACCTATATGAAGAAAGCCATCGACAAGAGCTACGGCAAGAAAGGCGAGAACGTGGTCAAGATGAACTATGCGGCCGTGGACCGTGGCGGAGAGTATCAGAAAGTCGAAATTCCCGCCGAATGGGCCAAGATTTCCGCGAAGTTCGAGAACCCCAACGCCGGCCGTATGGCTCCCGCGTTCGTGAAGAACATCGCCGATGTGGTGAACGCCCAGCAGGGCGACAAACTGCCGGTCAGCGCTTTCGTGGGTATGGCCGACGGTACGATCCCCAGCGGCACATCCGCTTATGAGAAACGCGGTGTGGCCGTGAAGGTTCCTTCCTGGAACGCCGACACTTGTATCCAGTGCAACACTTGCGCGTTCGTCTGCCCGCACGCGGCTATCCGTCCGTTCTTGATGACGGCCGACGAGGCTGCCGCCGCTCCCGCTTCCATCAAGAAGGCGCAGGGCAAGGCGCTGCTCAAAGAATATGTGTTCACGATGCAGGTTTCTCCCGCTGACTGTACGGGTTGCGGCAACTGCGTGGATGTGTGTCTCGCCAAGGAGAAAGCCCTCGAAATGGTGCCTTACGACAGCGACACCGTCGAGCAGGCCAATTTCGCCTATCTCAACAACAAGATCGGATACAAGGATACGGTTGTGTCGAAGACCGCCAATGTGAAGAACAGCCAGTTCTCCCAGCCTCTCTTCGAGTTCAGCGGCGCTTGCGCGGGTTGCGGTGAGACTCCTTATGTGAAGGCCATCACGCAACTCTTCGGCGACCACATGATGATTGCCAACGCGACCGGATGCTCCTCTATCTACGGCGCTTCCTTCCCGGCTTCTCCTTATTGCACCAACGCCGACGGACACGGTCCGGCTTGGGCGAACTCCTTGTTCGAGGACAACGCCGAGTTCGGTCTGGGTATGAAACTCGGTTCCGACCGGGCCCGCCAGACGGTGGCCAACCTGATGGAGAAGGGGCTTGCCTGCGATTGCTGCTCTTCCGAAATCAAAGCGCTCTTCACCCAGTGGCTGGAGAACCGCAACAATCCCGCTGTGACGCGTGAGGTCGCTGACGCGCTCGTTCCGAAGATGGAAGAGTGCCGTTGCGAGATTTGCAGCGCCCTGCTCGAATACAAGGGCTTCATCCCGGCTCGCAGCCAGTGGATCTTCGGCGGTGACGGCTGGGCCTATGATATCGGTTACGGCGGTCTGGACCACGTGCTGGCCAGCGGTGAGAATGTCAACGTCCTCGTGCTCGATACCGAGGTATATTCCAATACGGGTGGTCAGTCTTCCAAATCTACTCCTGCCGGCGCCATCGCCAAGTTTGCGGCTTCCGGTAAGAAGATTCGCAAGAAAGACCTTGGCATGATGGCGATGAGCTACGGCTATGTCTATGTTGCCCAGGTGGCGATGGGTTCTTCCCCGGCCCAGTTCCTCAATGCCTTGAAAGAGGCCGAGGCGTATGATGGACCGTCCCTCATCATTGCCTACGCTCCTTGTATCAACCACGGTCTGAAGGCCGGTATGGGTCTCAGCCAGAAAGAGGAGAAACTCGCGGTCGAGTGCGGTTACTGGCACTTGTATCGCTACAATCCCGCGCTCGAGGGTACGGACAAGAATCCGTTCAGCCTCGATTCCAAGGAGCCGGATTGGAGCAAGTTCCAGGACTTCCTCAAAGGTGAGGTGCGTTTCGCTTCCTTGTACAAGATGTTCCCGGACCGCGCGGCCGAGTTGCTTGCCAAGACCGAAGAATTTGCCAAGATTCGCTTGGAGACTTACAAGCGTCTTGCCGCTCGCTAATTCCGTGTACTGAAAAAATATCGGGGGCCGAATTCGACTCCCGATATTTTTTATGCCTAGCTTTTCTCGTCATGCCCGGCTCCGACCGGGCATCTCTTTGTTTACCCTTTCGCGGCGATGCATTCGATTTCGACGAGGGCGCCTTTGGGAAGGGTCTTGACGGCGACGGCGCTGCGGGCGGGGTAGGGCGCAGCGAAGAACTGGGCGTACACTTCGTTCATCGCGGCGAAATCGCCCATATCCGCCAGGAACACCGTGGTCTTCACAACGTTCGAGAGGTTGAGCCCGGCGGCTGCCAGGATGGCTTGGGCGTTGGTCAGGCTCTGACGGGTCTGTTCCCGGATTCCGCCCGGGACGAAGGCGCCCGTAGTGGGGTCGATGGGGAGTTGTCCGGAGACGAAGACGAGGCTCGCTCCAGAGTCAATGGCCTGGCTGTACGGCCCGATGGCAGCCGGCGCTTGGTCTGTTTGAATCGCGTTCATAACTTATCAAGTATGCGCTTGTCCGGAAGGGGTCCTACCGCATTTCGGTGTAGGGGAGTTTGTCCATGTCGCCGTAGTTGAGGTTCTCCCCGGCCATGCCCCAGATGAACATATAGTTCGAAGTGCCGGCCGCCGCGTGGATGCTCCACTCCGGAGACATAATGGCCTGCTCGTTGGCCAGCCAGACAATGCGCTCCTGCTGCGGTTCGCCCATAAAGTGGCAAATCATATTGCCCTCCGTCACATTGAAGTAGAAGTAGGCTTCGATGCGGCGGCTGTGGGTGTGGGCAGGCATCGTGTTCCAGACAGAGCCCGGCTTGAGTTCGGTGAGGCCCATCTGCAACTGGCACGGCCCCTCCTCCAGGACATTGTTCACAATCAACTGGTTGATAACGCGGTCGTTGGAATCTTCCATCTTGCCGGCGGCGAAGGAATTGGCCTTGATGGACCCCTTGCGGCCGTCGATGGTGATGAGTTGCGTCTTATAGGCTTTGTGGGCTGTGGCGGAGTTGATGTAGAACTTGGCAGGGTTGGAGGCGTCTTTGCTCTTGAAGATGACCTCTTTGTTGCCGCGTCCGACATAGAGGGCGTCCTTGAACTTCAACACATAGTCTTTGCCGTTCACGCTGACGACGCCCTCGCCGCCCACGTTGATCACGCCGAGTTCACGGCGCTCCAAGAAATAATCGGCTTTCAGCGGGTCTATGGGCTCCAGTTTCAACGCTTTGGTCGCCGGTACGGCGCCGCCGAAGATGAAGCGGTCGTAGAGGGAATAAGTGAGGGTGATCTGGTCGGCGACCATCACCTCGGGCATCATAAAGCGGGCCCGGAGGGTCTCGGTGTCATAGCCTTTCACATCTTCGGGATGGCAGGCGGTCTGGATGGTGTAGCGGGTTTGCGCGTTCGCGGCAAGCGTGCACAGCAGCACGGCAAAAGTAAAAATCTTTTTCATATCGCTAATCATTATTTGGTTTCAACAACACTTTTCTTAATAATGGCCCTGCGGTTGAAGATGGCCAGGACGGTCGTTCCGACGACCAGCAGGCCGCAACCGATGAGTTTGAAGTCGTGCACCAGGTGGAAGATGACCCACGAGAAGATGCTGGAAGCGAAGTCCAGCGCGCCGCCCTGGAAGCCTTCGGGAATGGCTACGGCCTTGTCGCCGGTGCGGGCGTATACATCCTGCGCCGCTTGGGTGAAGAAAGGAGCCAGGTCCGTCACGAAATACAAGCCGACGGCCAGCGCGACCAGACCGATGAGGAAAGTCTTCACCACATTGCCTTTGGTGACCGGAAGCACCATCGGGAACACGTAGAACATGCCCGCGAGCGAGGCCAGGGGCAGGAACTCGTTGCCAGGAAGGAAGACGGCCAGCAAGAGGGTGACCGGAATGAGCAGCAACGAGACCACGAGCGTGGTGGGATGCCCGATGACCAGGGCGGGACTCATGCCGATGTTGATGCCGGCGGAGTTCTTGAATTTTCGGGACACCATCTCCTTGGTGGCCTCGGCAATCGGTTTCAAGCCTTCGATGAAGAGCCCGGTGATGCGCGGAATGAGTTCCATCACGGCCCCCATCTTGATGCCGAGCCCGAGGATGCGGGGAATGCCGTCCACCAAGTCGGCCCAAGTGCGGCAACTCAGGCAACCGATGAGGATGCCCACCAGCACGCCCAGCAGCAGGGGTTCGCCGAGCACGCCGAATTTCTTCTTCAGCCCTTCCGCGTCAATGTCCAACTTGTTGAATCCGGGAATCTTGTCAAAGCACCAGTTGAGGCCTTCGGCAAAGGGAACGAAGCCCTGGCAGAAAGGCTGGGGGATGGAGATGCCGTCCATATCCTTGTAGTAGGACTGGAACTTTTTGGTGGTCAGGTCGGCCATCACCAAGGTGATGACAAAGCAGATGATGGCGGCGAAGAACCCGTACCAGATGCTGTCCGTCGCGAAATAGACGACCGCGCCGATGAAGGCGTAGTGCCAGTAGTTCCACAGGTCGATGTTGATGGTCTTCGTCGCCTTGACCAACAGCAGAAGGATGTTGATGCCCAGGCAGACGGGGATGATGAACGCCCCGACCGTGGTGTTGTAGGCCACGGAAGCCGCCGCGGGCCATCCCATGTCGAAGATGCCGAGTTGCAGACCGTAGATGTCGGTGACTTCCTTGAGCGGAGCGCCCAGCGAAGAGGTCAGCAGGGCCGTCACTACGCTCAGGCCCACAAAGCCGACGCCTACCAGCAGGCCGCTCTTGAGGGCTTTGCCGAATTTGATACCGATGCACAGTCCCAGGATAGTGAACAGGATGGGCATCATCACGGCGGCGCCCAGGCCGATGATGTAAGAAAATACTTGTTCCATTCCTTGATTATTTTATTGTTTTACTTTCTAATCAGTTGAATCCACTCGTCCAGATTCTGGATGCCCGCCTTGGACCAGCCGCTGCCGAACCAATAGGTGAAGGTCTCGCCGGGGCGGTAGGTGCCGTATCCCAGCACGTGTCCGATGGCGCTTCCTTTGGGCTCGTCGAATGCCACGAAAGCGGAACGCTCGAATCCTTCGGGGCGCACCGCGCCGCAGTAAATCTCCCCGTTCTTGCCGATGTTGCGGTCGCCCAGGTCGGCCACCGCGAGCAGTTTGTCGTCAACATAGTAGCCCGAAGGGTTCTCCGCGTGAACGACGATGCCTACGACGATGGGGCAGGGGCCTTCCAGCCCGTCATAACTGATGTCCACCCGGTTGAGGCGGTTGCCGCTGTCCAGGGTGATGAGCCGGTGTTCGACCACCTCGCGTCCGTTCACGACGATGGGGGAGTAGGTCAGACGGACTTGAAAGCGCTTGGGACCGTTCTCCAGTATCTCGGCCTCTTTCCAGCACCAGGGATAGACAATGCCGCCGGCGTTGTCCAGCAGCGCCGCAGTCCCGCAACCCAGCGTGGGGCCGACCCCGTAGGAATCCATTCCGTCCCCGTGGTCGATATGGAAGGAAATGCGGTTGGGGCCTTTGCTTTTGTCGAAACGGTCGTGCATCACCGGATGGGTCACGCTCTTGGTGAATACGTCGTATCCGTAACTGCGCTCGCCTTTGGCTTGCAAGGTAGGTCCGAACGCCCGGTAGCCGCTGAATTCATTTTCCCAGATCAGGTCGTCCTTGCGGTCGGGGCGGATTTCTCCGCAGGCGACGACTTCGCTTTGACCTTGTTCTTGGCAATGGGGGCATTGGCCTTTGCTTTGGCCGGCACTGATAAGAGGCAATGCGGTGAAAAGTACTCCGCACAAAAAGAGTTGAACAGATGTTTTCATAACTTGACAAATATGCGCTTATCCAAGATTTACACCCTCGTTTTGGGGAGGTGGAAGACGTCCTGGATTTCTTTCATGGAGGCGTCGGTCATGCCGTCGGGGGTAAAGCCCATGTTCTTGGCGGACATATAGATACAGGCGGCCTTGTTGAGGACGTCAGTCTGGTCGAAGGCATCCATCATATCTTTGCCGACGGCGACGGTTCCGTGCTTTTCCCAGAGGACCACATCGTATTTCTCCACTTTCTCCAGGGTGGCCTTGGCCAGATCCACGGAAGAGGGGAGGGCATAGGGGACGACCCCCAGACCCAGGGGCGCGAAGGCCAGGGTCTCGGGAATCATCGACCAGAGGGTATGGGTGAGGATGTCCTCATCCAGGAAATGCGGGTTGTGCGACATCGCCACCAGTTCGATGGGGTGGGTGTGCAAGGTGGCCTTGTAACCGCTGCCGCTGCTGATGAGCAGGTTCTGCAGAATCAGGTGCGTGGGCAGTTCCGAGGTGGGTTTGACCGGCGCGTCGGCGACCATTTCATAGGAGGCGCAGTCCGGGCAGATGCGGATGATGCAGCCGTTGGCCATCGGGTCGCGGGCCAGATCGCGCATGCGCATGTTCGTCCCTTTGCAGTAGAACCAGCAGCCCTTGAGGGCGGGGAGTTCGATGCCGATGGAGACGGGTTCGCCCAAGGCGGGCAACGCGCGCATCGCATCGTCCACAAATTCCGTCACATTGACGGTGAGGTTGCCACCGTTTCGTTCCGCCCAGCCTTTCTGCCAGAGCATTCCGGCCACCTCGGCAGCCTGTGCCACCGCAACGGTCAGTCCTGCTCTTCCTTCCAATACGGATTTCATTATTTAGCGTTTTGATGTGACTTCTTTCTCGTAGGCTTCCACCTCTTTGAGGTAAGACTCGCCGACGGGCACATTGTTGCGCTCGCAGAATTCATCGTACACGGCGCCCCAAGGCATCGCTTTGGCCTCTTCCAGATAGGTGAGCACCTGGGCGGTCTTGCCTTCGAGTTCGTAGCGGCGGATGATGTCGGTGGGCTCGAGCAAGGCACGGAGCATGCACTTCTGGGCGGCGCGGGAACCGATGACGTAGGCACCGATGCGGTTGATGGCGCCGTCAAAGTAGTCCAGACCGTAGTGGACGCGCTCCAAGGCACCGGCGCGAACGATTTCGCTGAACAGGTCGATGGTGCTGTCGTCCATCAAGGTGACGTGGTCGGAGTCCCAGCGGATGGGGCGGGAGACGTGCAGCATCAGCTCAGGCACGAACTGAAGAAGGGAACTGACCTTGTCGGCCGGGCTCTCGGTGGGATGATAGTGACCGGTGTCGATGGTGGGAATCTTGCCGTTCTTGGCCGCGTAGGCGGTGTAGAAGTCGTGGCTGCCCACGGTGAAACTTTCCAGACCGATGCCGAAGACCTTGCCCTCGATGCAGTCTTTCATATTCTCTTTCTTCTCGGCGAAGACGCGTCGGCGATGGTACGGCAGCGTTTGGTGTGCTCAATCCAGAAGTCGCGGATGGCTTTGTCGGGATTGGACAAGGAGAGGCTGCCGCTCTTGGGATGGGAGAAGGAAGTGCTGTTGAAATCCAGCGGGGTGTTGTTCTCGCGGGACCAGTCCATCCAGCCCTGGAAGTGTTTGACATCCACCTCGTCGCGGTCCACTTTCTGGCCGCCGAATTCGCCGTAGATCTCGTGGAGGTTCAGGCGGTGATTGCCGGGGATAAGGCTCTTGGCCTTGAGGATGTCCGCACGAAGCTCGTCGATATTGCGGGCTTTGCCGGGATAGTTGCCTGTGGCCTGGATGCCACCGCTGAGTTCGCCGGTCGCTTCAAAACCGGCTACGTCGTCTGCCTGCCAGCAGTGCATGGACAGGTGGAAATTCTGCAATTGGGCGAGTACCGCTTCGGTGTCGATGCCCAGGGCAGCGTATCTTTCACGCGCGAGTTCGTACATCTTACTCATGGGGATGATAAATTTGGGTGTTGATTGATGCTAAAATATCTTGTCTGGAAAGGCCGGCCTGGAGCATAATGTTGCCCAGGGCCGTTCCTTCGCCCGGTCCGGCCACGACGCGCACGCCGCAGGCATCGGCTGTCAGCTGGTCCATTAGGTCGTTCTGAGAACCGCCGCCGATGATGTGCAAGGTGTCGATGGAGAAGGGGGCCAGGCCTTGGAGTTTGCGGAAGACCTCAGCGTATTTGGCCGCGAGGGAATCGTAGATCAGTCGGATCATCTGGTCGTCCCGCAGGTTGTGTCCGACTTTTGCCAGGATGGCTGCCGGCATATTCTGCGGAGCGGCGAAAGCGGGGTCGTCGGGATCGAGCAGGGAAGTCTCGCGGTCGGGGCAGCCCTGGGCCATCGCCTCCAGTTCCTTATAATTATAGGTACGTCCTTCTTTGCGCCACTGGGCCAGGCACTGCTCAATGATCCACATTCCGGTGATGTTCTTCAGCAGGCGAATGTCGCCTTTGGCACCGCCCTCGTTGGTGAAGTTCAAGCGGAAGGTCTCGTCGCTGATGACGGGTTGGGCGCTCTCGATGCCCATCAGGCTCCAGGTGCCGCTGCTCAGGTAGGCAAAGTTCGCATCGACGGCAGGGACGGCCGCTACGGCGGAGCCCGTGTCGTGTCCGGCGACAGCCATCACCGGGACGGGGCCCAGACCGGTCTTGTCGGCGACTTCCTTCGAGAGGGGACCGATGACCGCTCCCGGCAGCACGAGGGGAGGGAACTGTTCCTTGCGCAAGCCGCAAATCTTGAGGATATCTTCGTCCAACTCTTTGGTGCGCGGGTTCATCAGGGCGCTGGTGGACAGAATCGTATATTCGCAGACCATCTTGCCGGTAAGCAGATAGGAGAGGGCGTCGGGAATGAATAGCAGCTTGTCCGCCTTGGCCATTTCGTCCTTGCGGGCGTAGGCCTGGAAGACGCTGTTGAAATTCATGATCTGGATACCCGTGCGCTTGTACAACTCTTCACGGGGCATTTCCCGGAAGAATTTCTCGGGAACACCCTGGGTGTAAGGGTCGCGGTAGGCGCGGGGCATCGCGACTTTTCCGTCCGCGTCGACGCAGCAGAAATCCACGCCCCAGGTGTCTATACCTATGGATTCAATGGTCTTGCCGGCCGCTTTGGACAGTCCTTCGAGGATTTCTTTTTCCAACACGTGGATATCCCAGAAGAACTTGCCTTCTTTCTCCACCAAGGGGGTGGGGAAGCGGTGCAGCGTCTCCATGTCGATTTTCTTGCCGTCCCAGACAGCCAGGATAACCCGTCCGCTGGTCGCGCCCAGGTCAACCGCCAGATAATTTTTCATTACAACGTGCGCTTAATTTCCGTGATGGTGAAGGCCTCGACCACGTCACCGACTTTGATGTCGTTGAAGTTCTCGATGTTCAAGCCGCATTCCATACCGCTGACCACCTCTTTCGCGTCGTCTTTGAAGCGTTTGAGGCTGCCCAGTTCGCCGGTATAGATGACGATGCCGTCGCGGATGAGCCGTACCTTGTTGGTGCGGTTGATCTTGCCTTCCCGCACGATACAACCGGCGATGGTACCGACCTTGCTGATCTTGAAGGTCTGCTGCACCTCGGCCGTACCGGTGATTTCCTCCTTCTGCTCGGGTGCGAGCATACCTTCGATACCGTCTTTGATTTCGTTGATGGCATCGTAGATGACGGAGTAGAGGCGGATCTCGATTTCCTCTTTCTCGGCCAGTTTGCGGGCGGCGGAGCCGGGACGCACCTGGAAACCGATGATGATGGCATCGGAGGCTGCGGCCAGCAACACGTCGCTTTCAGAAATGGCACCCACGGCTTTGTGGATGACATTGACGCGCACTTCTTCGGTCGAGAGTTTGATGAGGGAGTCGGAGAGGGCTTCGATGGAACCGTCCACGTCGCCTTTGACAATGACATTGAGTTCCTTGAAGTTGCCGATGGCGATGCGGCGTCCGATTTCTTCCAGGGTCATGTGCTTCTGCGTCTTGATACCCTGGATGCGGATGAGCTGCTCGCGCTTGTTGGCGATGTCCTTGGCCTCCCGTTCGTCGGCCATGACGTTGAATTTCTCACCGGCCGTCGGGGCACCGTTCAGACCGAGGATGGAAACCGGGGTCGAAGGACCGGCCTCTTTAATCTTTTGCCCGCGTTCGTTGAACATCGCTTTGACACGGCCGTAATAACTGCCGCTGAGCATCATGTCGCCCACGTGGAGCGTGCCGTTTTGCACCAGGATGGTCGCCACATAACCGCGTCCCTTGTCGAGGGCGGATTCGATGACGGCGCCGCTGGC
>CACZWF010000025.1:0-34665 GCA_902784785.1 uncultured Bacteroidia bacterium | reverse complement strand
GAGGAGCTTGCCCACATTGATGCCTTGCTTGGCGGAGATTTCCTGGCACTGGTATTTGCCGCCCCATTCTTCGACGAGGATGTTCATGTTCGAGAGTTGCTCGCGAATCTTGTCGGGCTGGGCACCGGGCTTGTCGATCTTGTTAATGGCGAACACCATCGGGACACCGGCCGCCTGGGCGTGGTTGATGGCCTCCACGGTCTGGGGCATGATGGCGTCGTCCGCCGCAATGATGATGATGGCTACGTCGGTCATCTTGGCACCGCGGGCACGCATGGCGGTAAAAGCCTCGTGACCCGGCGTGTCGAGGAAGGTGATATGACGGCCGTCTTCGAGTTTGACATTGTAGGCACCGATGTGCTGGGTGATACCGCCCGCCTCACCGGCAATGACGTTGGATTTGCGGATGTAGTCGAGCAGGGAGGTCTTACCGTGGTCCACGTGACCCATCACCGTGATGACGGGCGGACGGGAGACGAGCTCTCCATCTTCCTCCTCATCCTGCGAAATGATGTCGGAGAGTTCCGCCGTGACAAATTCGACCTGATAGCCGAATTCTTCCGCGACGAGCACCAGGGTTTCCGCATCCAGACGCTGGTTGATGGATACCATGATGCCCAGGGACATACAGGCACCGATGACGGAGGTGACCGGCGTGTTCATCATGGTGGCCAGGTCGTTCACCGTCACGAATTCCGTGACCTTGAGCACCTTGCCCGCCATTTCCTGCTGCTCCATCTCCTCCTGCATCTTGTTGGCGGCCGCTTCGCGTTTTTCCTTGCGGTATTTCGCTCCGAAGGTGTTTTTGCTCTTGCTTTCGTTCATCCGGGCGTAGGTCTCCTTGATCTGCTTCTGGATTTCCTTCTGCATCTCTTCTTCCTCGGCCGCGGTCAGCACGGGTTTGGCGAGTTCCTTGCCCCGGCGGCGTTTGCCTTGGCCGGGCGCAGGGGCGTTGTTCTTCTCGTTCTTGCGATTGTCTTTGCGGGAAGGCGTGTCCACCGTATTGACTTTGGTGATGTCCACCTTGCCACCGCCGATACGTTCGCGTTTTTTGCCTTTCTTCGGAGTGGCGAACTGGCTGAGGTCAATCTTGCCGACGACGGCGGGGCCGCTCAACTTGGGAACCTCGATGGCCACTTCGCGGATGGCAGGAGCGCTTTCCTCTTCCACCGGTTTTTCCGCAGGAGCCTCGGCGGGCTTTTCCTCCACCGGCGTCTCGGCCGGCTGCTGAACAGGAGCCGCTGCCTCGGGAGCAGGGGAGTCCTCTTTCTTCTTTTTCTTTTTCTTGAACTGGTCCAGGTCGATTTTTCCCGTGATCTTCAGGGAGAGGGCCGGATCTTCTTTCGGCGTTTCCTCGCTCTTGGGCTCTTCCTTAGCCACTTTCGGGGCCACCGGTTTGGAAGGTTGCCATGGAGGTGGCTTTCGGAGCCTCTTTGGGTTCACCGCCCAGGATGTTCTGTTTGATGACAACTTCGCTCGGGCCTTCTTCCTCTTCCGCCGCCTCTTTCTTGCGCCCGGCGTTTTCAATAATTTCTTTGTACTTGATGACGGTCTTCTCGGCTTCCTGTTTGGCTTTCTGTTCGCTGCCAAACTCGGAGACCAATTTTCCCCGTACGTCATCGGGCACTTCCACCTTGGCATTCGGGTTCCCTTCTTCGACGCTGACGCCGTTTTTCTGAAGGAACTCGATGACGGTGCTCAGACCGATGTTGAATTCTTTTGCAAGTTTACTGATTCTGATTTCAGCCATATTTCTTTATTTAGTCTTCAAATTCAGCGCGGAGGATGGCGAATACTTCCGCAACGGTTTCATCTTCAAGGTCGGCGCGGCGGGCGATGTCTTCCGGCGTCTGGGCGAGCACGCTCTTGGCGGTGTCGCAACCGATGGCCTGCAGGCGCTCGATAATCCACTGGTCGATGCCGTTGCCGTATTCCTCGTTGCTCGGGTTGTCGTTGGAGAATTCGCTGAGCAAAACGTCGTCTTCCTCTTCCTCCTGGGCGGGAGCGTCTCTCCAGACCTCGATTTCCTTGCCGACGAGCATGCTGGCGAGGCGGATGTTGCAGCCACCTTTGCCGATACCTTTCTTGACTTCCTCGGGAAGCATGAACACCTTGATCTTGTTCTCTTCGGGGCTCATCACGATGGAGGAGATCTTGGCGGGGTTCAACGCGCGCTGGATGAGCAGCTGGGTGTTGGTCGTCCACTGGATCACATCGATGTTCTCGTTGCGGAGTTCCTTGACGATGCCGATGATACGGGCTCCCTTGACACCGATGCAGGCACCGATGGGGTCGATACGCTCGTCATAGCTCTCCACGGCCACTTTGGCGCGTTCGCCCGGAATACGGACCACCTTCTTGATGGTGATGAGTCCGTCGAAAATCTCGGGAACTTCCTGTTCGAAGAGTTTCTCCAGGAATTCGTTGGAGGTACGGGAGAGGATGATGTACGGCGTCGCGTTGTTTTTCATCTCCACATCCTTGATGATGGCGCGGACGATGTCGCCTTTCTTGAAATGTTCGCCCTGGATCTGTTCGCTCTTGGGCAGGTGCAGTTCGTTGTGGTCCTCGTCCATCAGCAGGACTTCCTTGTTCCAAGACTGATACACTTCGCCGGTGAAGAGGTCGCCCTTCTTGGCGAGGTACTTGTTGTACAGGTTGGCCCGCTCGATATCCATAATGCGTCCCTGCAGGTTCTGGCGCAGGTTCAGGATGCCGCGACGGCCGAAATCCTTCATCGAGATCTTCTTCACATACTCGTCTCCGACTTCGAAGTCATCTTCTCCCATTGCTTCCAATTCGGCCACGGTGATCTGGCTCACGGGATCCTCCACCTCTTCGACCACGTCGAATTTCTGGTAGATTTCGCAATCGCCACGGTCGACATTGACGATAATGTCAAAGTTGTCGGCGCTTCCGTAGGTTTTGGCCAATTGGGTTTTGAAGACGTCTTCGAGGACGCCCATCATCGTGTTGCGGTCAATGTTCTTCTGTTTTTTGAACTCTGCAAACGCATCTTTCAGACTTGTTTTTTCTTCCATAATGGTATTAATTGTTTAATTTATTTCGATATAGGGCCGAATGGAAACCACTTGTTCCATCGGAATCACTTCGTGTTTTTCGACTTTTACTTTCTTTTTGCTCCCTTCCGCCTTTTCCAGCGCTGTATAATGCAGGGTGACTTGCTGCTCGTCCGCCGCTTCCAGGGTGGCGACGAGTTTGCGTCCGCCTTTGATCCAGGCCTCCACGCGGGAGCCCAGGGCTTTGGTGAATTGTCCCTGCACCTTGAAGGGTTGGTCCAGGCCGGCGGAACTGACCGTCAGGGAGTAGTCTTCCTTCTCCCGGTCGAAAGCGGCCTCGAAGAGTTCGGATACCGCCACGCAGTCATCCATGCTCACGCTGCCTTCCTCTTTTTCCAAGGTCAGGACAACATCGTTGTCCGCGTTGACTTGAATGTCAACAAAAAACATTTTTCGTGCAACGATTTCCTTCTCTATTGCATCCTTAATCTCAATAATGTTCATCTGACAATTGTGTCGGGTACAAAATAAGGGGACCGCCTGTCCCCTCGTCTATTCGACTGCAAAGATAACATTTATTTTTAATATATGCATGCAAATGCGTATTTTTATGCAAAATTAGCGTGATGGAACTGAAAGCCAAACAAATTGCAGAGGTCTTGGAGGGCCGCGTGGATGGAGATCCCGAGGTGAGTGTCAAGACTTTTGCCCGGATTGAAAGCGGAAAACCGGGCGCGATCTGCTTCTTTGCCAACCCCAAGTATGAAAAATATGTCTATACCAGCAATGCCTCCATCATTCTGGTGAACGAGACTTTTGTGCCCCAGCAGCCGGTTTCGGCTACGCTCGTGCGCGTGAAAGACGCCTACAGCGCCGTGGCGGCCTTGCTCGACTATGTGACGGCCCGGAAAAAAGCCTACAAGCGCTATCGCGGACGTTACAGCGTCATCAAATGGTCGTCCCGATTGGGCCAAAAAGTGTATGTGGGAGAGCAGTGCTATATCGGCGAACATACGAAAGTGGGTTCCTATACCAAGATTTACCCGCAGGTCTACATCGGCGACAATGTCACCATCGGAGAATACTGTGTTTTCTATCCCGGGGTTAAAATTGCTTCCGGCACCGTCATCGGCAACCATGTGATTCTGCAGCCCGGCGTGGTGATCGGAGGGGAAGGTTTCGGTTTTGCACCGCTTCCGGACGGTTCCTACAAGAAAATCGCCCACACGGGCAATGTCATCATCGAGGATGACGTGGAAATCCAGGCCAATACCACGGTCGACCGTTCCCAGATGGGGTCCACCATCGTCCGGAAAGGCGCCAAGATTGACAACCTCTGTCAGGTGGCCCACAATGTGGAAATCGGGGAGAATACGGTGCTTTGCGCGCAGACCGGCATCGCCGGTTCGACCAAAGTCGGCCGTTCCTGCACCCTCGCCGGCCAGGTGGGCGTCGTCGGCCATCTGCAGATTGCGGACCACACGACCGTGGCGGCCAAGAGTTCCGTCATCAAGTCTGTCACCGAAGAAGGGCAGATTCTTCAGGGCAATCCCGGATTCGATCACAAGGAATTTTTGCGCGCGTATGTGAGATTTCGGCAAAGCGGGCGGGATAATAAGAAATAATTTGTTATCTTTGCGGTCGTTTTGAAGATACAGGACCTGAAAATGCATCAACAAACCTTAAAAAAGAACTATTCATTCGAAGGAAAAGGCCTTCATACGGGGAAGCCCGTGCGAATGACCCTTGCTCCCGCTCCCATCAATAGCGGCATCCGCTTTGTCCGCACGGACATAGGGTCGGACGCTTTTGTTGATGCATTGGCCGTGAATGTTTCCAACACCGCCCGAAGCACCACCCTCACGCAGAACGGCATCTCCGTCATTACCGTCGAACATATCCTTTCCGCCCTTACGGGACTGGGCATAGACAATGCGCTCGTCAGCCTGGACAATGAGGAAGTTCCCATTCTGGATGGTAGCGCCAAACCCTATTGCACGGCGATTCTGGCCGACGGACTGTGCGAGCAGGAGGCCGAGCGGCAGTATATCACGCTGGACAAGGAAATCGTCTATGAGGATGCGGTCAAAGGCATCAAGGTGACGGTGACGCCCGCCGAGGAGCCTTCCTACGATATCTGCGTAGATTTCAATTCCAAGGTGGTCGGCGTCCAGAACGCGCATTGGGACCCTTCGATGGACTATGCCCGTGAGATTGCCTGCTGCCGCACCTTCGTTTTCTTCCACGAAATTGAATACTTGTTCAACAATAACCTGATTAAGGGCGGCGATATTGACAACGCCATCGTGATTGTCGAGCATCCCGTTCCCCGTGAGCGGGTGGAGGCCTTGTGCAAAGGGCTTTCAATTCCTGTTCCCGCCAATACTTCCGTCGGCTATCTGGACGGTCTCAAGTTGCATTACGACAATGAGTGCGCCCGTCACAAGATGCTCGATTTGATGGGGGACCTGCGCCTGTGCGGCGGTTTTCTCAAGGCCCGTGTGAGCGCCGTGAAGACCGGGCACTTCGTCAATTCCCAGGTCGCCCGTATGATTATCGAATCCAAATAAAAAGTTATGTCTGTTAAGATTCACCCTTTGGCCACCGTCCATCCCAATGCCAAACTCGGCGAGGATGTGGAAATCGGGCCTTACGCTTTCGTAGACGAATTTGTTACCATCGGCAACCGTTGCAAGATTCTTCCCCACGCCACGATTTTCAATTATGTGGAGATGGGTGACGATTGCAGTGTGTTTCCCGGTGCGGTCGTGGGCGCCATCCCGCAGGATTTGAAGTTTGACGGCGAAGTGACCTGGGTGAAAATAGGCAATCGCGTGAATATCCGTGAATGTGCGACCATCAACCGGGGTACCAAGGCCAGCGGCAAGGGCGTCACCTCCATCGGTGACGACGTGTTGCTGATGTCCTACACCCACGTGGCGCACGATTGCCGCGTGGGCAATCACTGCATCTTGGTCAGTTATGTCGGCATCGCCGGCGAGACGGACGTGGACGACTGGGCGATTCTCGGCGGCGGCACTGTCGCGCACCAGTTCAGCCGTATCGGCAAGCACGCGATGATTAGCGGGGGAAGCAAAATCAACAAAGACATCCCGCCCTATTCGCTTTGCGGCCGCGACCCCATCTCTTTTGCCGGGGTCAATATCGTCGGTCTGCGTCGTCGCGGTTTCTCTTCCGAGCAGATTCGCGAGATCAAGGATATGTACGATATGATATACAACAGCGGGATGACCGTTTCCGACGCTTGCGCCAAGATTGAAATCGGATTTGCGCCCAGCGAGGAAAAAGATACCATTCTCAAGTTCATCAACGGCTCCAAACGCGGCATTGTCCGTGGCATCGGAGCGGGCTCCAAAGGCGATTTGGACTAATGGCCTTGTTGCTGTCTACGGCCTACCTTCCGCCCGTGGATTGGTTCGCCGCCGTTGCGTCAGACGCTTCTCTTGCCGGTGAGATTTCGCCGGCAAGTGTCGTTTTGGAGGCCTGCGAACATTATCGCAAGCAGACCTGGCGCAACCGCTGCACCATCCTGACGGCCTCCGGCAAAGAAAACCTGCTCATTCCCATCGTTCACGCGGCAGGGGAGGCTCCCGCCGCTGATAGCCTGGCTGCTCCGCTGGATCGCAATGTGTCCCATATTCCCATTCGGGAGGTTCGCATCGATTATTCGGTGGATTGGGTGCACGCCCACGAACAAGCCATCGCTTCCGCCTACGGGACTTCCGCCTACTTGGAATATTATAAGGATGAACTGTTCGCTTTGCTCGAAAGCGGAGAGCCTCGTTTGTATGCCTTCAACCGTCGTTTGATAGACTGGCTGTTGGGTAAATTGCATCTTCCCGCCTGTATTGCGGATAGCCAGGACTTTATCAAGCCGCTTCCGGCCTCGTCGGTTGCCGCCAATGTCACAACTCCTTTGGACCTACGCGAGCGCCTGCATCCGAAAAAGGCCCCCCTGTATCATGGCGGGAGGCCTTATTATCAAGTGTTCTCTGCGAAATTCGGTTTTGTCGAAGGACTTTCCGTCGTGGACCTGCTGTTCAACGAAGGGCCGGACAGTCTCTCCGTGCTGGCTTCGATGCGGCCAGGGGAGTAAGTTCCCGATAGAACTCCTTAGAAACGCCAGCCGAGCGTCACGACGGCCGTCCAGAGCGTGCGGTCGATGACATATTCAGGCGCGCGGACCACAACCCGGCCGTCTATGTCGTGCATATTGTCGTAGGGATAGAAGAATCCGGTAGAAAAGATACGGGCTGCTACCGCCACATCAGCGAAGAAGCTCCCTTTTGAATTGAAGCCCAGACCGAAGCTAGCGGTATTCTCGCCGTGTTTCCCCCAATTGGCAAAATGGTTGATAGGCAGGTTGTTTCTACTGTCGACACCATTTAATGACGGGTTGCTGGTGAGGATGTATCCCAGGCGAGCGGAGAACGCGCTGTTGATGCGGGCTTCCGCGCCGAAACGCAGGCTGTGTCCCATTCCCAGGCTGGATTTGACGCTTTGGTTTTGTTGCAGCCAATCTTCGGCGTTCACCTTGTTGTACTGGAATACCATATCGCCGTACGGGCAGAACTCGTAGTCTGCGCTGAGCACGAAACGCTTGGCGATAATGCCGGCGATGCCGAAATTGGCCCGCATCGGAATGCGCAGGTTGTATTTGTTCTGGTAATTATCCGTGCTGACATTGCTGCTGAACATCGCATTGTCAAACGAACTGCTGGCAGAGGCTCCGTAGTTTTCCGTAATCTGCATGTTGCTGGGCAGCTGGATGGCCGCTCCGAAACGCAGCCAGGGAGTCGGCACATAGATGATACCGAACTTGCAGTAAAAACCCGTGCCTGACGTCGAAATCTTGTAATTGTAGCTGCCGTCCCGCCAGAAGGTGTTGTAGGTGACTCCGGTGCTGCTGGTAAAAGACGCGGGATAGCGGGAAGGATCCATAGCTGCTTCTTTAAAATAGTCGTTGTACCTGCGGTTGAAAGTTGTCAGGCCGATGCTGGCACCCAGAAACACTTTGTCGATGAAGTTGAAGCCCAGATTAAAGAGGTATTCATTCTTGCTGCCAGTCACTTCGCGTCCCCAGCTCTGTTTGAGCATGCCGCCCTCGCGCATCGTAATGTTGTAGTTCCCTTGCGCGTCCGGTCCTTCTGCATTTTCCGTAATACCCACGTAGCGGTTGGTTTCGCCTGTGATGGGGGAGTAAAGGAAGGCTTTGTAGTTCAGACACAAGTCGAAGGGATAACGCTCGTAGCAATCGCTTTTCTCCATGTCGGCCGCCTCGATCCGCCAATCTGTAGCTGCCTGAGCCTGTGCCCCAAAGTAGGAACTTTCGTTGGTGCGGCCTCCCAGAACAGACTGCTCGGTGAAGGTGTTGCTGATATTGGATACGACCCCGATATTGAAGCTCTTCAAGATGCTGTTGTTGGTGCCGAAGTTGATATTGAAGGCGACATTGGGCAGAATGAAATCCGCCTTGTTCTGATCGACGCGCATACCGCTGTAATAATTGGTAGAACGGCTTCGGCTGGCGCTGATGTTGATGCCGGGGCTCAACGTGACCTGGCTGTAGCCTGCAACCGCAGAGCCGGCAGGGTTGATGGCGATGCTTCCCAGGTCGCCGCCAAGGGCGGTGAAGGCATTTCCCATGGAGATAGTGCGCGCCGTGCCTCCGTATTGGTTCTGCCCGATGGTCAAAGCGTCTTCCGCCGTCTGGGCGGACGCATGAAGGGAAAGTAACAAAATTGTTATAGTTGCTATTCCGTAAATTTTTAAGTTCATTTTCATGGTCGTAATGCACAAGAAGTGAAACTATCGGCGGATGCCGCCGGAATGCCCGTTATAAGAGGGGGAAGAGCCTCCGCCACGGCTCCATCCGCCGCCCGAAGAGGAACCTCCGCTGCTGCGAGGCGAGCTGGAACTGCCGCCGCCCCACGAGGAGGAACTGTTGCTCCGGTTCCATGAGCTACCCGATGAGGAACTGCCTGAAGAGTGACCGGAAGAAGAACTTCCGCTGTTCCAGGAAGGACTGGCATCCCGGCTCCAGGACGGCTTGACTTTCGTCTCCGAGCCGCCCGATGAAGAGCTTCCGGAAGAAGATCCGCCACTCCTCGGAGACGGGCTGTAACCGCCGGGACGGGTGCTTCCGATGCCGCCCTGCGTGCGTGGCCCATTCGTGTAATGGGTGGGAGTACCCGGGATAATGACCCTGCCGTGGCGAGGTCCGTAAGGGTAGTGGGGTCTTCCCCATGGCATATAGCGATATCCCCAAGGGTTGTAACGCCAAGGCGAATTCCAACCATAATACCAGGGGTCGTTCCAGTACCAGGAATGGTGCCAGTACCACGGGTCATTCCAATACCAGGGGCCATATCCGTACATGGGACGGCTCCAGGAAAACGGCCGGTACCAAGGGTCATACCAGCTGTAGAGGCGATAAGGACGATACCAGTCGTACCAGAAAGGGGACGACCAGCGGTCCACGAAATAATAGTTGGTCACATTTCCCAGATCTTCCCGGGCAATCAACGTGTAGGCATCCAGATGAAGGCTTTCGGGAAAAGTGGCGAAGTTCTTTTGGACAAATGGTTCGGGCGCGGCTTTTCTGTAGCCGGCGCCGCCTGCGTATATCCCGTCGCTATACGCATAATCGTCGAAAGACAATTGCGTAAACGAACCGCAGGACGGAAGCATCAGGGCGATGCATGCTAAAATTATAAGCCTCGTTTTCATGGTTCAAAATTTTGAATAACAAATAAATTTGTTTTTCTCTCGGCTTGAGTGTATCTTTGCACCGCATTTATGCACTACAATTGTCATGCCGATACGGCTACAATGATAGCAAGATTTTTTTAGAAAAACAAAGTTTTCAATGGCAAAAGAAGTCACCGGAAGGGAAGAAAACTATTCACAATGGTACAATGACCTCGTTGTGAAAGCGGATCTGGCCGAACAGTCGGCCGTCAGAGGATGTATGGTCATCAAGCCTTACGGCTATGCGATTTGGGAGAAAATGCAGCGCGTGCTGGACGATATGTTCAAGAAAACGGGTGTGCAAAACGCTTATTTCCCGCTCTTTATCCCCAAATCCTTTTTCAGCCGCGAAGCAGAGCATGTTGCCGGTTTCGCCAAGGAGTGCGCAGTTGTGACGCACCATCGTCTGATGAATGACCCGGACGGGAAAGGCGTCGTAGTGGATCCTTCCGCCAAATTGGAGGAGGAGCTCATCGTCCGTCCGACTTCTGAGACCATTATCTGGAATACTTATAAGAACTGGGTGACTTCCTGGCGCGACCTTCCCATCCTCTGCAACCAGTGGTGCAATGTCGTGCGTTGGGAGATGCGTACGCGTCTTTTCCTGCGTACCGCCGAATTCCTCTGGCAGGAAGGCCATACGGCTCACGCGACGGCCGAAGAGGCGCAGGCCAAGGCCCTCGAAATGGTGCAGGTCTATGCGGATTTCGCCCGCAATACCCTGGCGCTGCCGGTCGTGGTGGGGCACAAGAGTCCCAACGAGCGTTTCGCCGGAGCTCTGGATACGATGACCATCGAGGCGATGATGCAGGACGGAAAGGCCTTGCAGGCCGGTACCTCGCATTTCCTCGGCCAGAATTTCGCCAAGTCTTTCGACGTGCAGTTCACCGGCAAAGACGGCAAGCAGGAATATGTGTGGGCGACCTCCTGGGGCGTTTCCACCCGTCTGATGGGCGCGCTGATCATGGCCCACGGAGACGACAACGGCCTCGTGCTGCCGCCGCGTTTGGCTCCGATTCAGGTCGTAATGGTGCCTATCTACAAGAAAGAAGAGGAAATGAACGCCATTCTGGACAAGATGGCGGAACTGAAGAAAGACTTTGAAGCAGCCGGCATTTCCGTCAAGATTGACAGCCGCGATTCCCTGCGTCCGGGCTTTAAATTTGCCGAATGGGAGCTCAAGGGCGTGCCTGTGCGTATGGCTATCGGTCCCCGCGACCTTGCAGCCGGCACCGTCGAAGTGGCCCGTCGCGATACCTTGACCAAAGAATCGATGAGTCTGGAGGGGATTGTACCCGTCGTTGCCAAACTGCTTGACGATATTCAGGACAACATTTACCAGAAAGCGCTGGCATTCCGTGAGGCGAATGTCCGCAAATGCGACGATTGGGAGACTTTCAAGACCGAGATTCAGAAAGGCGGCTTCCTGCTCTGTCACTGGGACGGTACCGCCGAGACCGAAGAAAAAATCAAAGAAGAGACCAAGGCGACCATCCGCTGCATCCCGATGGATTCCTATGTTTGCGAGGAAGAAGGGAAGTGCATTTATAGTGGCAAACCTTCCAGCCGTCGGGTGGTGTTTGCTATTTCCTATTAACTTTTTGTTGAAACTTCAAATAACTTCTAATCAATATGAAAAAGCTGTTTATCTTAAGTATTGCCGCAGCACTTCTCTCGCTGTCGGCTTATGCGCAGGAGGCGAACTCCGCACAGCAGGATGCGGTTGAAATCGCCAATTCCGCGCCTGTCGTTCCCGAGAAGCCCAAACCCTCCGAGTTCTGGTATCTCGATTTCAATGGCAACCTCAATTATGGCGGTACCTTCCACCAGAATTGGGCGGCCGGTGGTGATGAATTCTCCCACAACCTGCGGGCTTTCATCGACGCCAACGCCAACTACAAGAAGGACGCGATTTTCTGGAACAACCGTCTTCAGTTGGACTTCGGTTTCCTCTATGCTTCTTCCAAGCCCATCCTTCAAAAGAGCGATGACCGTATTTATCTTGAATCCAAGTTCGGTTACAGCATTGGGGAAAACTTCTTCCTGTCCGCCAACTTCGACTTCAAGAGCCAGTTCGCCAAGGGTTATGACTATAAGACTCCGGGCGAGGCTGTTCTGGATCAGTTCAAATCGGATCCTGCCGATCCTACCCCTGATTTGGAAAGTTTGTCCAAAGCACAAAAGATTCGCGCTTGGGAAGATGCCCGTGTGTTGAAATCCGGCTGGCTGGCCCCTGCCTACACCAATTTGGCTTTAGGTGTGGATTGGGTACCGACCAATTGGTTCTCTATGTCTGTCGCTCCTTTGACCGGTGGTTTCGTGATTGTGACGGAAGAGACTTTGCGTAAGTCCTATGGTATGGCGCTGGTTGATGAAAACAATGAAGGGCTCGGTTATAAGAGCAGCCGTTTTGAACTTGGTGCCCAGATTAAGTTGGACTTCAAGGTGACCATCAACGACAAGTTCAAATTCACCAGCCAGGTTGTCGCTTTCACCGACTATTTGATGATGAACGAGAAAGACGGCGGTTACGGCCGTGTCGCGTGGGACAACCGCATTGACTTCACCCTGACCAAGTACATCTCCCTGAACTTCATCAGCAATATGTTGTGGGATAGCAAGGTCCGCATTGACAATAACGATGGAAGAGGCGAGTTCTGCCCTGTTCAGTGGAAAGAAATGCTGGGTATCGGCCTGACCTACAAGATTGCCAATAAATAATGAAAATCCTCCTGGCAGTCAGCGGCGGGAAGGATTCGATGACGATGTCGGATCTGGCTCTGCGTGCTGCGAAAGGGGAGGAATTAGATGGATTTGAGCGATTCCGGGGCGCTGTTCTCGGGATCGCTCATTGTAATTTCCACCTGCGTCCGGGCGATTGCGATGCAGACGCCGCGTTGGTGGAAGAATGGGCGAAGAAACAGGGGCTTCCTTTCCATCGGGCAGATTTCCAAACGCAGGAGTATGCTGCAGAAAAGGGAATCAGCGTCGAGATGGCGGCCCGGGAACTTCGCTATACTTATTTTGCCCGTCTTTGCCGTGAGTTCGGCTATGAGGCCGTCGCGGTGGCGCACCAGGCCGATGACAACGCGGAGACCTTGCTGCTGCATCTGCTGCGGGGCTGCGGGCTGGACGGCGCCTGCGCGATGACGGCGGAAAGTGTGCTGCCCGTGGCTTCTTCCGATGCAAGCCCGGCTGGCGCTTCGGCCGGGGACGCTGACGCTGCTGAACAGCCGGCGAGAAGGGGGAGTGCCCCCACGTCAGCGCGTCCTTTGCTGCTGCGTCCTATGCTGGGTTATTCGCGCGAAGAAATCAACGGCTATACGATCGTGCGGCGCGTGCCCTTCCGCGAAGACAAGAGCAACGCGGAGTCCATCTATCAGCGCAATTTGCTGCGCAACAGGGTTTTTCCGTTGCTGAACAAAATCAATCCTTCAGCTGTCGAGACGCTTTGCCGCGACAGCGAGAACTTCCGTCGCAGCCGTCAGGCGCTGGATTTCTATGTCCGGGAAAGTTGGGCTTCCGTCTCTCTCCCTGATGCCCATTC
The DNA here is from genome assembly GCA_902784785.1 of uncultured Bacteroidia bacterium. Lineage (GTDB taxonomy): Bacteria > Bacteroidota > Bacteroidia > Bacteroidales > UBA932 > Cryptobacteroides. Next base: position 21,327 of record CACZWF010000025.1, on the reverse strand, counting down.
CGCCCGTTATGACGCTTCTCGCTTGCCTTCAGCGGTCTTGCCTGAAGCTTTGTTCCGCTTGCTTTCGTCTTATGATTTCGGTTCCGAGACGGTAGATGCCGTTCTTTCCTTGCTGAAAGAAGGCCTTACGGAGGGCAAGTGTTTTTATTCCGATTCTTCGGTTTTACTGGTCCGGGGCGGTGTCCTGCGTCTGCGGGAAAAGGGGTATGCCTCACCGCAGCCAATGATAGAAACGCTGGCGTGGCAGGAGGAAATGCCTGTCAAACAACCCGAGGGTGTGACGGCTGTCGATGCGGAGGCGCTGCCGAAGGGCTGGGTGGTCCGTCGTTGGCGGGAAGGGGATTGGATGCGCCCGCTCGGAATGCAAGGCCGGCGCAAGAAACTCAGCGACCTATTTGCGGACTTGGGCTACGACGCTTTTGATAAAGCCGACACCTGGGTGCTGGCTTCCTCGGACGCTGAATTCGGGCACGAACATACTGCGGAGGAGCGTGCGCACGTCTGGGCTCTCCTCGGTCGTCGTATCGACAATTCTGTCCGTATCATTCCTGGAAAAACGCGCTCGGTACTACGCTTTACAAAATATTAAGGCTCTGTTCTTTGATTTTTTCGAGTTCGTCCTTCATACGGACGACAATCTTCTGAATCTTGGTTGGCTTTCGAGCCGGTGGTGTTGATTTCGCGACCCATTTCCTGGGCGATGAAGCCCAGTTTCTTGCCCGGGGCCTCTTCATTGTTCAAGGTGTCGAGGTAGTAGCGGCAATGCTGGCGAAGACGAACTTTTTCCTCGTTGATGTCCAGTTTCTCCAAATAATAAATCATCTCTTGTTCAAAGCGCTGTTTGTCAAGAGAAATATTCAATTCTTCCAGCTTCTTGAGGATGTCTTCGCGAATGGATGGGACGCGCTCGTGGTCGTATTGTTCGATTTTATCGACCATCGCGAGGATACGTTCCACTTTTTCGGTCACGTCGTTGCGCAAAATGGCTCCTTCTTTCTGACGGAAAACGTCCAAATGCTCTATGGCGCTGTCTATGGCTGCTTCTACGACGCTCCAGTTGTCTTCCGTGATGATTTCCTGGTTCTTGCTGTCAATGACGTCGGGCAGGCGCAGGACGGCGGCGAGCAGGGTTTCCGGATGTTCGGGGGTATAACCCATCCCCAACTCGCCGGCCAAGGCCGCCAATTGTTGGTAGTACTGGCTGGCTAATGCGGTGTTAAGCGCCTTGGCGCTGTCTTTGGCCTCTGGTTCCCAGGTGATATACAAGTCGATGGTGCCGCGAGTGAGCTTCTGGACCAGTTTCTTCCGAACTTCCAGGTCTTTGTTTTTCGGCAGCAGCGAACTCTTGATGGATATGTCCGCGTTTTTCGAATTCAAGGTGCGGATCTCGAAAATGAGTTTTCCCCCTTCGACGATGGCCTCGCCCCGTCCGTACCCGGTCATAGATTTTACCATAGCGTTTTATTTTTTGCAAAAATAACCATTCCTTTTCAAATGAGAGGAAAAAATATTTATATTTGCTCGAAAAAGAACGCTGAACACCCAAATTTTACGTTTATGGTACGCTTGAAAACTCTTTTGGCCGGGATGGCTTTGATGCTGTCGGGTTGGCTCGCTATGGCACAAGCTGTTATGCAACCTGCACCGGTGCAAACCGAGTCTGTTGTCCGGGAGGCGGTGATCGGTGTCTCGGCGGCGTATCTGCGGGCGGCGGCGGATTATGAATCGCCCCTGGAGACGCAGGAATTGATGGGAACCGTCGTTAAAATTCTGGATACGGACCGCTATTGGTGCAAGGTGGAGAGTCCGCAGCCCTATACGGCCTGGTGTACGGACCGGGTGTTGGTTCCGATGGCAGGGGAAGAGTTGGAAGCGTACAAGGCCGCCCCGAAATATGTCTGTATCGCTCCGATTTCCCGGGTGCTGGACCGTCCGGCGAAGAATGCTGCCCAACTATGCGACGTGGTGCTCTGTGACCGTCTGCGCGTGGTTTTCTGCGAGAAAATTGCCCGTCCGTTGACGCGGGGCCGCTTCGTCGCCGTGTTGCTGCCGGACGGTCGCCAGGGTTGGATGCCCAAGGATGAGCTGATGTGCGAAAAGGCCTGGCTGGCACAGGGGGCGGATTTACGCAAGGCGGAGCTCACGCCTGAAGCGAATTTGCAGAAAGTGGATCGGGAGCAGTTGGCGGCGTATGCCAAAGGCTTTCTGGGGACGCCTTATCTTTGGGGCGGAATGACGCCCAAGGGCTTTGATTGCAGCGGTTTGGTGCGGATGGTGTATTTGCGTTACGGCCTCTTCCTGCCGCGTAACGCTTCGCAGATGGCTCGTTTGGGACGCGAAATCCCGTTGGCCGAAGCCCGTCCCGGTGATTTGCTCTTTTTTGGCTTGAACGGCCGCGTGACGCATATCGGACTGTATCTTGGAGAGGACCATTTCATCCATTCCTCGCATCTGGTCCGCATCAATGCCGTTGGGTACGACGCCCCCGATGCCTACGAGAACTGGTACAAGTTCCTCTTCTGCCGCACGGTTTTGGATTAGTTGATAGGCTGTTTGTCCAGCTGGCTGATACTCCGTTGATGTTGAATATGTTGTGCAAAAGGACCTGCTCGATTTTGGGTAGGTCGTTTTGCTTAATTTGTTGAATGATATGATGATAGGTGCCAGGCGATTCCGCTCCCTCCATGTCTATGCAAGAAGGTCTTTCTTGTCATGCCTTTGAGTGTAGCCAGTCTTTGCTTTTTGAGCCGCCTTGTAATTGGAATGTAAAGTGTAACTTGTTTATTTATAGTGAGATGTGAGAAATGCTGCCCGTGGTTGATAAGGGGGTATTTCTTGTAAGTGTTTGATAATAATGGAGTTATAATTTGCGCTAAATTCCATGATCAAGTTTCGCAAGTGATTGGTGCTTTCCAATAGGATATGTCGTGAAACCATCCGGCGCAAGGCCCCCTCGTACAAGTGCCTGTGTTACGGGGTACTGCACCCGATGGTCATTTAAAATGGGTATTGGGTGCGCTTCACCCCCGCAGAGTGCCCTGCAAGGCAGGGTTCTGCACCGGATGTTACTTGCGAAACTTGAGTTCCTTGTCATTTCCGGCTTGAGTATTGAGTCCCCCCGATTGTGTCGGGGATGACGTACTCGGCGTGTTTTTTTTTATTTGCGTAAGTGCAAAAATATTAATAACTTTGCGTCCAATGTGCGCAAGTCATTCATATCCTGTAAGTGTCTCCCCTTCAAAATCTCATAGGGGGGGGGAATAATTATTTAACCAATAGACAGTTTCCTATTTTCCGGTCCTGTGGCTCTCACGGGGCGGGCTTATTGTGTGTTTATCAAACTTCTCTATCTATATGAAAAAGTATCTGCTGACATTTTTGTTGGTCGTATTCGTTTGTGGAGCGATGTCTGCCCAGACGGTTCTTCCGCAGTGGTTGTTTATTTCTGCCGGCGAAACTATTTATGCCGTAGAACAGGGTGTGAACAATGGGAACTTGTCCCAGACGGATTTTCTGAAACAGCTGTTGAATGAAGCCAGGTTGAATGTAAGCAAGCAGGTGAGTGTTCACATCGCCTCGGAGGAAATATTGTTTCAGCAGTCTTTGAACGGCACTGCCAGTACGCGCTATTTTTCCAGTTCAAGATGCTCGACGGATGCTTCGATGCATTTGTTGCGTACCGACAGCCATTATGATGTGGCTACAAAAAAAGGAGCCGCTATCGCCTGGTTCGACAAGGCCGAATTAAGGACCTACTGGTCAGGCGTGGCCGATAAGACGCTCCTTGATTTTGAACTGGCTGTCGATAAAGTGGAAAAGATGATCCGGATGGGGTACAAAGAAAAAGCCAAGGAACAGTTGGCCTTTTTGCAGGGCCAGTTCTCCAAAATGGACGAACCGTTGGTATGGCTTCGTACCGCTGCTTGCTCTCAGTCTGTCTGGCAAGGTTTTATGTCCCGTTTCGAGTCTGTGGTGAAGAGAATGGATGACGCCGTTTTGTCTTTGGGACACGGCATCGCGATATGCATCGAATATCAGTCGGATTGTTTCGGCGAACCGTATCTTCCTTTGCTTAACAATCTCAAATCCAAATTGGCTTCCTCGGACCGGAGTTTCGTCAGTGAGGCTTGGGATGCGGATTGGGTAGTGAGGATTACTGCAGCAGCCCGTGATGCCAACACCTTTTCAATAGACGGCAGAACGGCTTATTTCTCCTTCGTGGATGCTACGATGGAAATCGTGAAGGTTGCGACGGCGCAGTCGGTCTATTCCAACTCCTGGGCGATGAAAGGCGGAGATACGGGCAGTTACAAGAAAGCTGCGATAGAGGCTTTTGGCAACCTGCTCAAGCCTATGTATGACGCTATTGAGCAGAATATAAAAGAATAAAATTCATAAACTTATGTTGAAAAAACTATTATTGCTTGTAGCCGGGCTAACGCTGTGTGTGAGCCTGTTTGCTGAGACCATCGGTGTGGCAGTCTTGCCTGCTATTGACAGAGAAAATGAAGTGCATAAGGCCTATAAGTTCTCGATTCGCCAATACATTGTTACAGGTATCACTTTGGTGGATGGTTATGAAGCCTACGATAGGATTAATCTAGGCACCGTGTTGGATGAACAAAAGTTCCAGCGTGACGGTATGGTTAAGGCGGCTGATATCAAAAAAATCGGTGAGATGACAGGTGCTCAGTATGTGTTGATTATTGAAGTGATGTCTTTCCCGAAGAATCCGGATGTTATCTTTGTCAGTGCTCAATTTGAAGATGTTGAGACGGCTCGCATTATTCAAAGTGCGACCTCCAAGGTGCATGTGACGAACGAAGAGTTGCTGGAGCAAGAGTGTGTCTCATTGGCTCAGAAACTGCTTGGGGTCCCAGTAAGTATACGCCCGTCTGCTAAAGCCCAAAATCCGTATTCCTCAGCATCGAATGCCTCCTCGTCGCAAAAGTCTCCGAAAGCATCCAACCAGGTCGTAACGGACTTTGTTGATTTGGGGTTGTCTGTCAAGTGGGCCACCTGCAATTTGGGCGCCTCTTCACCAGAAGAATCAGGTGAATTATATGCTTGGGGTGAGATTAAACGCAAAGAACTGTTCGGCTGGGATACCTATAAGTGGGGAACAATCTCTGGAGTGACGGTTCTATTCCCGAAAATAACCATTACTAAGTACAATTATAAAACTAAAAGTGGTCAAGTTGATGATTTGTACACTCTTGAAGAAAGCGATGATGTCGCTACAGTTAAATATGGTCGAGGTTGCCGCATTCCAACGGAGGAGGAGTGGAAAGAGTTGATTAGTTATTGTAAATGGGAATGGACAAGTTTAAATGGTGTTATGGGGTACAAGGTTAGAAATATGGAGAATGGTGAAAGTATTTTTCTCCCGATGGTCCAGTCGTCGATAGGAAATCCTAAACAAAAAATTATCAACTTTGGATGTATTTTTTGGTCATCGTCTCTCTCTAAAACTGAACCTAATGCAGCAATGACGCTAAGTATTAATAAAAATGGATTTATGATTTCTTCTGCTTTCCGCTGCGCTGGTGCCCCTATACGTCCCGTTTCCGAATGATTTTAATTCTCATAATGTTATGCTGAAAAAATTATTATTGTTTGTAGCCGGGCTAACGCTGTGTGTGAGCCTGTTTGCTGAGAATATAGGTGTGGCCATTTTACCGGCCATTGATCGAGACAATGAGGTTGACAGGGCCTACAAATTCTCTATTCGCCAGTATATCGTTACGGGTATCACGACGGTGCATGGGTATGAGGCGTATGACCGGATTAATCTAGGCACCGTGTTGGATGAACAAAAGTTCCAGCGCGACGGTATGGTTAAAGCGGCTGACATCAAGAAAATCGGTGAGATGACGGGTGCTCAGTATGTGCTGATTATTGAGGTGATGCTTTTCCCGAAGAATCCGGATGTTATCTTAGTCAGTGCTCAATTTGAAGATGTTGAGACGGCTCGCATTATTCAAAGTGCGACCTCCAATGTGCATGTGACGGATGAAGAGTTGCTGGAGCAAGAGTGTATCTCGTTGGCCCAAAAACTGCTTGGTGTCTCAAGAAATACACGCCCGTCTGCTAGCGTCTCCACCTCCACCCCCACTCCCACTCCCAAAACCTCGCAACAGGTTGTTACTGTAAAGACAGCGCCGAGTGGAACATCGTCTTCTCGGCAATTCGACATTGGTGATGAATATTCCTTTCCTGATGGGACCAGGGGCATTGTTTTCTTCAAATCGGACGATGGCCATGGACTTGTTGTCTCGTTAGACGAGGGCAACAACTTAAAATGGGACAACAATCGCAGAACGACGGATATCATGGACATTGAAAACGAAAGCGAGGAGAATATTCAAACCGAGCTCTATCAGTTTAAAACTTCATGGGGCCGGGGATATGAGCAAACCAATTCCATATTGAATGAATTGTCGGAAAATGGAGCTGCGGCCAATTGGTGCCGTTCGCTGGGTGAGGGGTGGTATTGCCCAAGTGCTGCCGAGTTGTTGTATCTTTTTAAAGTTGCCAATAAAAGAGGGGAGATTGATGAGGTTCTTAACTCCTGCGGCGTGAAAGGTTTTTCGGGGTGGTATTGGTCCAGTTCCGAATATAATCGGGGCGAAGCATGGAATCTCAACAACCGGGGCCGGCTTTGTAGCGAAAACAAAGACGAAAAAATCTCTGTCAGGGCAGTCCGCGCCTTCTAAGCGAGATAAAAGCGTTTTACCCAAGACGAGGTCCTGAATGGGACCTCTTTTTATTTGTTTTTCTCAAATGTTACGCGTACATTTGCAAGATTATAGGACAAAGATAGTAAGATAGATAAGATGGAAGAGATGAATGCGACCGGAGCGGAGTCCGGAAGAAAACTTAATTTCTTGGAGGAGATTATCGAGAAAGATTTGGCCGAGGGAAAATTCCCCGACGGCATATTGACACGTTTCCCGCCTGAGCCTAATGGATACCTTCATTTGGGACATGCCAAGAGCTTGTGTATCAATTTTGGTCTGGCTCAGAAATATGGTGGCAAAACGAACCTGCGCTACGACGATACCAACCCCACCAAGGAGGATGTCGAGTATGTGGATGCTATCAAAGAGGACATCAAATGGCTCGGTTTCCAGTGGGAAAAAGAGTGCTATGCTTCCGATTATTTCGACCAGTTGTACGCTTGGGCGGAGCAGTTGATCGAGCGGGGAATGGCCTATGTGGACGACCAGACGCTGGAAGAAATGCGCCTCAATCGCGGTACGGTGGAAACGCCCGGCAAAGACAGCCCCTGGCGCAATCGCAGCGTAGAAGAGAACCTGCGCTTGTTCCGCGAGATGAAAGCCGGGAAATATGCGGACGGAGAGAAGGTGCTGCGCGCCAAAATCGATATGGCGCATCCCAATATGATGTTCCGCGACCCGATTCTTTACCGTATCAAACACGCGCATCATCACCGTACGGGAGACAAATGGTGCATCTATCCGATGTACGACTATACCCACGGACAGTGTGATTCTATCGAGCAGATTACTCATTCTATCTGCACCCTCGAGTTCGACGTACACCGTCCGCTCTACGATTGGTTTATCGAGACGCTTGGAATTTATCCTTCTCATCAATACGAATTTGCAAGACTTAACTTAACCTATACTTTAATGAGTAAACGCAAACTGCTCGAGCTGGTGGAAAAGGGTTATGTGAGCGGCTGGGACGATCCGCGTATGCCCACCCTGTGCGGCGTGCGCCGTCGCGGCTACACGGCCAAAGCCTTGCGGACCTTCTGTGATGAAATCGGCGTGAGCAAGCGTGACCAGCTGATGGAAATCGCCCGTTTGGATAATTGCGTGCGGGCTGACCTCAATGAGCGCAGCCGCCGTTATATGGTGGTGGGTGAAGGCGCCGTCAAGGTGGTGCTGACCAACTGGGAACCGGGCAAGGTGGAGTGGTTCGAAGCGCCGCTCAATCCTGCCGAGCCCGAAGGGCCTTCCCGCAAGATTCCTTTCACCGGAACGCTCTATATCGACAAAGACGACTTTATGGAAGTGCCTGTCCCCAAATACCACCGGCTCAAACCCGAGGGAGAGGTGCGTCTGAAATACACCTACATCATCAAATGCGACGAAGTGGTCAAGGATGCCGAGGGGAATATCGTCGAATTGCGTTGTACCTACGATCCGACTTCCAAGCCGGGAGCCGGGGAGTGGCGCAAAGTCAAAGGCACCATCCACTGGGTGATCGCCGAGTATGGAAAATCCGTCGAGCTGCGTCTGTATGACACGTTGTTCACAGAAGCGGACATGTCGGCCATTCCCGAAGACAAAGACTACAAGGATTTCCTCAATCCGCAGAGCCTGATTGTTACCCAGGGGTTGGCGGAGCCGGCTTTGCTGGAGGACGATGGCGACCTGGCCGTGCAGTTCGAGCGGGTGGGGTATTTTATCAAAGATGCGGACAGTACGCCCGAGAAAGCGGTTTTCAACAAAACCGTTGCGCTGAAGGATTCGTTTAAATTCTAAGAATCTTGAAACTCTGATGGAAAACAAAGAGAAGAAACCGACGTCCATCCGGACGAAACTGTGGCTCTCGCTCTGTGCGATTGCGGCCGTTCTTGCTGTGTCCGGAACGGTCAGTATCATTGAGTTCAGCCGGCTGAGCGATTATGTAAGCCGAAGTCTTATCGAGGATTTGGATGGAATGAAAGCGGCGGAGAACCTGGGTAATATCTGCCGTGGTTATAATTACAGCATACTCTCGGAAGTGGGTTCGGCGGATTCTCACGTGGAAGTTTATTTCGACCAGAAGGCGGCCCTGGCAAGATGCGATTCGGCTGCGCAGGTGCTGTCGGTCCGGGGAAAAGGAGCCTATGCGGATACGATTCAGGTTCGTTTTGCCGACTATGCCGATGTTTCGATGCAGCTGGACAGCATTATCGTTTCTGATTTCGTCGATTCCCGGGCTTGGTTTTTTGACTCTTTACAGCCCGTATATAGCAGGTTGATCAAAGCCATCGAGGATTATCGCATCGATGTCAATGCGCATCTGATGGTCTCTGCGGATGATTTCCAGCAGGGGTTCTATCGGGGTATCATTCCGGGGGTCGTGATTACGGGCGTCGGATTGATTCTGATTTTCCTGCTGCTCTTCTTTATGTTGGTCTATTATGTCCATCCTTTGCGCATGATGCTGGTGCAGTTGGAAGGTTTCAACAAAGAAGGGCTCAAAAAATATCATGTGGATTTCGAGGGAGACGACGAACTGTCGGAACTCAATGAGAATATCCGGGATCTGGCAGACGAGAATCTGCAATTGAAGCGTCGTCTGCGGATGATAGACAACGAAGAAGAATGAATCTGAAAGCCATATCTCTCAATGTGGGCAAGGCTCTGCTGGTCAGCGCATTATTTATGCTGCTGTCGGTGGGCATATCCTTGTTGTACGGCAGGGATTCGGCTTTCGTCCCTTTGTTGTTGAGCTTCGTCGTTACCTTTGTTCTGGGTGTTTTCCCGCTGATTTTCGTGCGGAATTCACCGGCGTTGTCGATGCACGAGGGATTGGTGACCATTGTGGTTTCCTGGCTCCTGTCATTTATGATGGGTATGCTGCCTTATGTGTTGTGGGGCGGGGAATTCACCATTATCAATGCGTTGTTCGAGAGCGTATCGGGTTATACGACCACGGGTGCGACGATTTTGCGGGATATTGAAGCCTTGCCGCCCAGTTTGCTCTTCTGGCGCAGTTCTACCCAGTATATCGGTGGCTTGGGCGTTGTGATTTTCTTGCTCTACATTCTTCCGGACAACAGTCCTTTGCGCTTGAAACTGACCAACCTGGAGCTTTCTTCCATTACCCGTGAGGGCTATCAGTATCGTTCTTCCCAGGCTATCCGGGTGATTATCCGCGTGTATCTCGCCTTGCTCGTGCTGAGTTTCGGTTCGCTGGTGCTGGCCGGAATGCCTATGTTCGATGCCATCAATCACGCGCTGACCATATCGGCTACGGGCGGTTTCAGCATCAAGAACGCTTCCATCGGATTCTATGACAACTATATCATCAATATCATCGTGATGGTATTCACCATTGTGTCTTCCATTCATTTCGGCTTGATATATATGGCAGTCGCGATGCAGACGTGGAAACCTCTCCGGACACCGGTCGTCCGTTACTTCCTGTCGGTGATTGTAATCGCTTCCATCGCGACCTGCGTATCTCTGAAGTGGAGCGGCGGATACGAGAGTTGGGGAAAGGCGGCGATGGACGCTTCGTTTGCCGTCGTCAATTATATCACGACTTCCGGTTTTGCCATTGCTGACAATGCGTCCTGGCCGTTGATGGCTTCGGTGATGCTGATGTTCTGCGCGTTCCAGTGCGGGTGTTCGGGTTCGACTTCGGGCGGTTTGAAGGCCGATCGTATGTTGCTTTCATTCCGGGTAATCATCCGTCAGATCCGGCACAATGCCAGTCCGTCCGAGGTGCACCGCATCACGGTCGGAGGGCGCCCGGTCAAAGATGAAGTCGCGATCGGCGCCGTTACCTATCTGGCGCTGTATTGCTTGATCGTTATGTTGTCTACGCTCTTGCTGCTGTCTTTGGGTGTGGATGGACGGACGGCTTTTTCCGGCACCGTCGCGTCCGTTGGCAATGTGGGACCGGCCCTGGGGGATATCGGTATGGCGGGCAATTATGCGCATCTCGCTCCCTGGGTTAAATTCATCTTCTCGGCGGATATGTTGCTCGGTCGTGTGGAAATTTATCCGGTCCTGGTCGTTATCTTCCTTCTTTTCAAACGGGGACGCTGATGACGGCAAGGGAAGATTACTATTACCGACATTTTCTTCTTCATCTCGGATTTCAGCCTACTTCCTGCCAGGATGCGCTTTTCCGTCAGGTGGCTGCTTTTATTACGGCCGATGATGACCTGATGCTGGTGAACGGCTATGCGGGAACGGGGAAAACCAGTGCATTCGCGGCCATTATTGCCGCGATGAAGGAGGTGGGGGTGAATTGTTCGCTGATGGCGCCCACGGGGCGTGCGGCTAAAGTGCTTTCGTTATTTTCCCATACGCCCGCTTCTACCATTCACAAGAAAATCTATCGCCAGAGCACCGTATCTGACAAGGGCTGGGGCAAATTCACGCTCAATCCCAATAAAGACAAGGACACACTGTATATCGTGGACGAGGCTTCGCTCATCGGCATCGACGATGCTTCCACGCGTCAGACTTTGTTCGGGACGGGGGATTTGCTGGCAGACCTGCTGAGCTATGTGCGTTCGGGACGGGATTGCAAACTGATTCTGATCGGGGACGCCGCCCAGTTGCCGCCGGTGGGGCTGGACCGTTCTCCTTCACTGTCTCCGGAGGTGATGACGATGATGGGGGCGACGGCCTTTTCCACGCTATCTTCGGTGGTCCGTCAACAGCAGGATTCCGGCATTTTGCACAATGCTACGCTGGTGCGGCAATGTATCACGGAGGAGAATCCCTCGTTGCGCATCCGCTTGGAGTTGGATGGTTTCCCGGATATCGAACGGATCGGCGGGGGAGAGCTGATCGATTGCTTGTCGGAGGCATATTCTCGCTATGGAGAGGACGAGACCATCATCCTGTGTCGTTCCAACAAACGGGCGAACCGCTACAATGCGGGCGTTCGGGCGATGGTGCAGTTCAAGGAGGAGCGCCTGGTGCGGGGTGACCGCCTGATGATTGTCAAGAACAATTATAAATACGCAGCCGGTTTGGAGGCTTCGGATTACATCGCGAACGGAGATATGGCGAAGTTGCTTTCCATTGGCGGTTTCGAGGAGCGCTACGGCTTGCATTTCGCGACGGCACGGCTGTCCCTGCCCGATTATGATGATGCAGAAATCCGAGCCAAGGTAATTCTGGATACCCTGGAGTCGGAGCAGGCCAGCTTGAGCAACGATATGCAGGAGATGCTCTATCAGGGCGTGTATTCCGATTATGCGCAAGTCTATACGACCAAGCGGAAAATCTATGAGTGTGTACGGGAAGATGATTATTTCAATGCGCTCCAGTTGAAATATGCCTACGCGATCACCACGCACAAATCGCAGGGTGGCCAATGGTCCTGCGTCTTTATCGACAATCCTTTCTGGCAGGAAGTGCAGACCCTCGACGATCTCAAATGGCTCTACACCGCCCTTACGCGCGCCACCCAGAAAATCTATCTCGTCAATTTCAAAGACGAATTCTTTGCGTAAGCGGTCGGCAGAGGAAAATAAGTCGGTCGGAACGGCCGCGGCTGTCTTCGCAGGTGAGAGCGAAGAGATGAGATGTTCCATTCGTTGCAACCTTGTTCCCCCAGATGCGTTGAGCGAGTTGCTGGCTGGTGAGGGGAATGTTGCGGGCGGTGACGTCCATCGGGGGAACTTCGCGGCCAAGGGCTTTGAGGGTATGGGAGGAAAAGGGGAGGACTTGGTCGATGAGCCAGCAGCGTCCGAGACCTGCGGGCAGAGACTCGACGGGACCGCCGTAGAGGTGCGTGCTGGTGGCGAGTTTGGTCAGACCGAAGCGTTGGCTGAGGAGTTTGAAGCAGCCGGCTTTGAGCAGGGCCTTTCCGGGGTCGAACAGGGCGGGACATTGCAGCCAATCATCCAACGAGTCTGCCTTTCGGGCAATGGCCTGTCTTTCTTCCTCGGGACTGAAGGCGAAGTCTCCGCCTTCTTCCTGAACGGTAATGCTATAAGGTCCGTTGTGTGTCCGGTCGATATGGACGAGCATTTCTTTGCATTCTCCGTCGCTGGCGACCAGATAGACTTGCCTGACATTCGGTCCCAACGCCTGCCCGATGGCGCTGATGTCCGCCATTGGAGAGAGCTTGACCAGCAACTGGGGGCAACGGGCCAGCAAATCGTCTTTCAACTCCAGAAGGTTTGGGGAACAGTCTTCGAGGCGGAATACTTTCGCTCCGCTGTCGCTGCGCCGGGCCGGGTCCAGAAAAATCAGGTCGGGCCGGAATGCGTCTAGCGTAGTCCCAACAGCACGGGCCTCCCTCTGCGAAAAACGTACATTGCTGATTCCCAGCAAGGCGAAATTGTGGGCGGTCGCCTCGGCGAGCGCGGGGTTCATTTCATTGTAGAGGACTTCGGAGGCGACTTGGGAGAAAGCCATCGCATCGACGCCCATTCCGCCCGTCAGGTCCGCGATCCTAAACGCTCTTGAGCCGTCGCCAGCCTCTCCGCTCGTCGCGCAATCCTTCGTTCCTCCGGCGTCCAATATCTCCGCCGCAACCTTCGCTTTGAATTGGGCCGTCTTTTGGCTGGAGCATTGTTCGGCAGACAGGGTGCTGACATAACGAATGCCCGCTACAGCATAGTAGGCGGGCACTTTTTCTTTCATTCTTCGGCGACATTGAATCGCCACACAGGCCGATTCTACATCGATTTCGGCAAACTTGGACTTGGACAGCAGCAACGAGGGAATGTCATCGTTCTCGTGCTCCAGAATAAACTGTTCCAAGGCTGTCATCGGCAGGGACTGATCGTTCCGGGGGCGGTTCAACGTCAGGGCTTATCGGACCTGATTCAACTGCTTGGTGGCTTCCACATCGAGCGCGTCGGCCAGCAGGCAGATGGGGTTGATGACCTCGAAGCCGGTGGACATTTCAATCTGCCATTTGCAGGTCTCGCATTCGGTGGCCACATAGTCGGGGTTGGCCTCGCGGATGTTGTTGAACAGCTTGGAGCCGATTTCCTGGGAATATTCGTAATTCTCTTTCTTGAATCCGAAGGTACCGGAAATACCGCAGCAGGAACTCTCCAACACGGTCAGCTGCACGCCCGGAATCAGTCGGAGCAAGGGCAGAGAATAAATCCAGCTGCCTTGTTTTTCCGCGTGGCAGGAGGTGTGGTAGGCGACTTTCTTCTGGTAATCGCTCTTGAACGCGAGTTTGATTTCCCCGCTTTCCACCTTTTCGCACAAGAAGCGGAGCGCGAGGGTGATGTTGTCGCGCACATCGGCGTTGTCCAGCCCGAGGACGTGCGGATATTCATCCCGCAGGGTCATCGTACAGGTGGTGGAGGTGGTGAGGACGGTCGTGCCCGCTTTGCGGATGGAGGCGAGGTTGACCTTCGCCTGACGCTTGGCCTGTCCGCCCATTCCGTTGGAAATCAGCGCGACACCGCAGCATTTTTCTTTCTCCAGTAACTGCACGCCATAGCCGCAGGCGTTCATCAGTTTGACCAGGTCCTGTCCCAGTTTGGGATAGTTGTAGTTGGCGTAGCAACCGTGGAAATAATACAGCTGCTTCGAGAAGGCATCCTGCTGCTTTTTCGCGTGCTTCTTATACCAACGGGTGAAGGTCTGACCGGCATAAGCGGGGAAGGTGCGGCGATGGTCGATGCCCAGAACGCCGTCCATTAACTTTTTGCTGATGTCCCATTTGAGAACGGGATTGATGATGGGGGAGAAGGGGACGGCCAGCGTGCCCATAATGTCCGTGTTGGCCAGAATCATCTCGCGCAGACCCGGACGGAATTGGCCGGATTCGAGTTTGGCTTTGGCGATGATGTCTCCGATGCGGACGCCGGACGGGCAGGCCCCCTCGCAGCGTTTGCAATTGAGACAGTATTTCAACGCGTAGTCGTAAAAAGCTTTGTCTTTGAGACGGTAACGTTCACCGTCCGGACCGGCCTGCTTGGGGCCGATGTAGATGGGATTGACCGCCGCCATCGGGCAGTAGGCCGTGCAGAGCGTACATTTGACGCAATCTTGGAAATTATTATCTTGCATAAGGCTACTGTTGATTGAGGATGATTTCTGCCGCATAGACGCCGCTGATGGCGCTGACACCGCCCGTGCATCCCGACTTGATCGGGGAGGCGCCGGAGAGCAGTTGACCGACGGCATACGCGTTTTCGAGGGTCTTGCCGGCGAGGCTGACACGCAGTTTGTTGTCCGTGTGGACGCCGAAACTCATATAAGGCTGCTCGGCATAAACATCGGGGTTGAACCAGTCGCCGTGACTGCCTTCGAAATCGACATCCAGTCCTAAAATCGGTTCGTAAATTTTATCTTTGGTGGCTTTCAGTCCGTTGCTGAAGAAGCTGCCGCAAGCGAAGATGAAGTTGTCCGCCTCGAAACGGGTGGTGCCGTGATTGAGGGTGTGAACGCTCGCGATGCGTCCGTCAGCGACGTCTGCGCTGAAGACCGTGTCGGCGTTGATAAACAGGCCGCCGAGCGCGATGAAACGCTGCTTGAGCAGACGCTGCAGGCGGATGCCGGGGACAGAAGGGGACATCGTGGGGATGAAGGCCGCCGGCTTTTTCAGCATACGCAGGATGCGACGGGCGGGCTCATCTTTCTCGATACCGAAGACGGCGGGAAGGAGAATCAAGTCCGCGTCGGCCGCTTTCTCGTTGATGGCGCAGGCCAATCGGTCGATGGCATAGCCGTCGAGCACGTGGGCGATGTTGGCGGAACGGAATTCGCTGTCGTTTTCCCGCAGCCTCTCGGTCTCCTGCACATACACTTCGCAGGTGTCGGCTTTGATGCCCATCTTCCCGAGCGAAGAAGCGATGAAGGTGGCGTTGAAGTCCAAGAATCCGGTGATGTCCACTACCAGCACACGCCGGGGCAGTTCTTCTTTCTGGAAATGCGTCATTTCCTCAAGGCTCAGCCAAGTCTGTTTGAGGGCACCGAAGGGAGTGATACGCCAATGATTGCGCTCCTTGTCTCCCACCGTGTCGATACCCGCGCGGCCCAGCAACTGCGCGACGGATGCACGCAGAGCGGTCAGCCGGTCGGCTCCGATTTTCTGGTAAGGATGTCCGGCGGGGAGTTGGGCGACAGCCTGTTCAAAACTTTCTCCTTCGCGGGTGTTGATGAATTCCAAAGAACCGCTGCTGAAATTGAGGGTGCTTTGTCCTTGGGAAATAATCAGGCATTTCCGTCCTTTTTCGGCCAAGCTGATGGCGCAGAGCAGTCCGCTCAATCCGCCACCGATGATGATATCGTCGTATTTCATAACTCTTTCTTGCTTAGCACGGGATTCTCCCGGGTGGTGGATGTTTCAACGGCCCATTGGTCGAGCCCGCACAGGCCTTGATAAATCATAGAAGTATACTGCGCTTCGCGGACGGTCGTGCCCCAGGTGACGGGGAACATTCCTTTCCATCTTTCCTGCAGGAAGGAGGCCAGGTCTTTCTTGGCGCTTTCCGCGCAAGCGTTGGATTTGGCGATGAGTCCCGCAGCCCGGCAGGCGCAAACCTCACCTTGGCAGGTGCCCATTCCGAGACGGGTGCGGCGGCGCAGGTTCACCAGGTTCTTGGCTTCCAGTTGCTCGATGCCGAACTTGACTTCACCCACGGACACTTCTTCGCATTCGCAGACCAGGGAGGTCTCGTAGGTGCTTTCGCTGCGGATGTCCTTGATATGGCTGCCGTGCCGTCCCCAGGCCGCTTTGACGCTGCTGCGCGTATGGGAGTCCGTCTTGAGGGCCGGTCCGTCCGAACCTGTGAGCGGGGTCGTGGCGGTCTCGCAAGTCTTGGTGTTGCCCAGTTTCTTGCATATCATATCGGTGGCGATTTCCGCCATCAGACGGTAGGTCATCAGTTTGCCGCCCGTGATGGTGACCAGGCCGGGAACTCCGTCGCGGACCTCGTGGTCCAGACAGACGATACCGCGGCTGATGCTTCGGCCCGTGGGGTCGTTGTCGGCCGCGACCAGCGGACGGACACCGCCGTAGGCCCGCAGGATGTGCGTTTCAGCCAATGAAGGAGCCAGTTTGACGCCTTCCCGCCACAGCAAATCCACTTCATCGGGGGTGATGCGGATGTCGTCGCACTCTTCGATGGGAATGCGGGTGGAGGTGGTGCCGATGAGGCAAATCGTATCGCCGGGCACGAGAATGTCGGCGTCGGCCGGTTTGCGGCAACGGTTGATCACCATATTGTTGACGCGGTGCCCGAAGATGAGCAACGCTCCTTTGGCAGGGAACATCCCCACATTGACGCCGGCTTTTTGGGCCAGGACCGTGCCCCAGATACCGCCCGCGATCAAGGTGATGGTGGCGTGAAATTCGGGATCGCTGCCGTCGATGTGGTTGTGGGCGCGCACGCCGACCACCCGTCCGCTGTCGTCCTTGAGAAAGTCGGTGACCTCGTGGTAGGTGAGAATCTCCGCTCCGTGCAGGCGCGCGTCGTACGCGTTATAAATAGTTAGGCGGAAAGGATCCACCGCTCCGTCGGGCACCATAACGGCACCGATCAGGTCCGGATTCACCGCCGGTTCCATCCGTATGGCCTCTTTCGGGTCGATGGCTTTGGCGTCGATACCGGCCTTCTGGCAGGATTCGATAAATTTGGCCTGATAGGCAAGGTCGTCCTCGGGAAGGGTGATCAACAGACCTTCTGTCTCTTCCACACAGTGGGCGGCCACTTTACGCAGGGTGCGGTTCTCGCGGATACATTCAGCCGCCGCTTCGGAATCCGTGACGGCATAACGGGCACCGCTGTGCAGCAGCCCGTGGTTGCGTCCGGTGGCTCCATTGGTCAGGTCGGCTTTTTCCAACAGCAGGACGCTCAGGCCACGCATCGCGCAGTCGCGGGCACATCCGGCGCCGGTAATACCGCCTCCAATGATGATGACATCGTATTGTTTCATCGGGTATGATTTAGATATTTTGGTAAAGTTAATCAAAAATCCTTGATTTTGGACGCTCGGTGAGAAAAAAATTGTAATTTTGGGCTTGAATTGCG
The DNA here is from genome assembly GCA_902784785.1 of uncultured Bacteroidia bacterium. Classification (GTDB taxonomy): domain Bacteria; phylum Bacteroidota; class Bacteroidia; order Bacteroidales; family UBA932; genus Cryptobacteroides. Next base: position 3,611 of record CACZWF010000025.1, on the reverse strand, counting down.
TTAGGAAGGATGACGGAGATACTTTTTATTGTCAATCCCATTTCCGGAGGAAAGGATAAAAAACGGGTGGTGGCTGCCATTGAAAAACATTTGGACAGCCGTCTGTACCACCCGCAGATCCGTTTTACGGAAAAGGCCGGTGATGCGACGAAGATGGCCAGTGAGGCCGCTTCGGGCGTCGTCGTGGCCGTAGGGGGAGACGGGACCGTCAGCGAGGTGGCGCGGGGACTTGTAGACTCGGACAAATGTCTGGGGATTATCCCTTGCGGAAGCGGGGACGGCCTGGCCCTGCATCTGGGTATCAGCCGCAATCCCGTGAAGGCCGTACAAGTGCTGAATGAGGGCTGTCGGACGCAGATGGATGTGGCCCGGATGAACGGAGCTTATTTCTTCTGCACCGCCGGTCTGGGCTTGGACGCGAGCGTCAGTCTGGATTTTGCAAAAAGCAAGCGGCGGGGCTTGGGGAATTACATTTCGCTGGCCTGGAAAGATTGGAAGCAGCACCCGGAAGACAACTATACCATTCAGATGGAGACGCCGGCGGAGGTCGCGTGGGGGGAAGCTGTTCGCTCGGGGGACGGAACGGCGGGTGTCGTCCGTTCGGAGTGGAGCGGACCGGCGATTTTCGTGACGGTGGCCAATGCGAACCAGTGGGGGAATATGGTGCGGATTGCGCCGATGGCCTCCTTGCGTGACGGCTTGCTGGATGTGGTGGTCGTGCATCCGTTTTCGGCGCTGGAAATCCCGGACCTGGCGACTCGGCTGATGGCCGGTAAGGCGAATACGAGCCGTCGTTTCTTGCGTTTTCCGGCTTCGAAAGTCCATATTACCCGTACGCGACCCGGAGCGGCGCATTGTGACGGCGATCCCTTCGAGGCCGGCACGGAGTTCGATTTGGAGGTGCTTCCGAGAGCTTTGAACGTGCTGATTCCCCAAAAAGAAATGGATAAACTTTAAGATTCCTTGGGATTCAAATATCCCTTGTATCTCACCCTATGGGACTATTGCCCGTTCGCAAATAGGCTTTTGCAGAGGGCGGGAATGTCTTTGATCTTGATGATCTGAATGCCTGAAGCAGATTCGCGCTCGGACCCGGGAATGACGGAGCTTCCTTTGACGCTGACGCTGCTATACGAGGAAATATAGATGCGTTTGAAACCCAGGCGGGCGGCTTCGAGGATACGGCGATCGGTCTGGTAGACCGGACGGATTTCTCCGCTGAGCCCCACTTCTCCGGCGAAACAGGTGTCGGCGGGAATGGCGAAATCAAAATTCGAGGAGAGTATGGCGCAGACGACGGCCAGGTCACAGGCGGGTTCGCCCACCTTCAGCCCGCCGGCCATATTGATGAACACATCCTTGGCGCCCAGTTTGAAGCCGGCCTTCTTTTCCAGCACGGCCAACAGCATATTGAGCCGCTTGTAGTCGAAGCCGGTGGCGGAGCGCTGCGGCGTGCCCTAGGCGGCGGAACTGACCAGAGCCTGCGTCTCGATGAGGAAGGCGCGCGTGCCGTCCATCGTCACGCTCACCGCCACTCCGCTCATCCCTTCGTCGTGCATAGGAATCAACATTTCGGAAGGGTTGCTCACTTCCCGCAGCCCTGTTCCTGTCATCTCGAAGACAGCCAGTTCGTTGGTGGATCCGAAACGGTTTTTGATGCTTCGGAGCAAGCGGTAGGCGCCCTTGTTTTCGCCTTCGAACTGAAAAACCACATCTACGATGTGCTCCAGAATTTTCGGTCCGGCGATGCTGCCCTCTTTGGTGATATGCCCGATGAGAATGACGGGGATACCGGTCTCTTTGGCGAAACGCAACAGCAGGGACGCTGTTTCTTTGATCTGGGTGACGCTGCCGGCCGATGATTCGACGCCTTGCGAATACATCGTCTGGACGGAATCGACAATCATCAGGTCGGGGGCCATTTCGCGGGCTTCCCGCAGGATGTTCTCCATCAGGGTTTCGCTGTAGATATAGCAATGGCTGTCGTCTCCGCCGAGGCGTTTGGCCCGCAGCTTGACCTGCCGGACGCTTTCTTCACCCGTCACATACAGGGTCTTGATGCCAGGGGCTTGCAAGGGGATTTGCAGCGAAAGGGTGGATTTGCCGATACCCGGTTCACCGCCGATGAGCACCAGCGAACCCTCCACCAGACCTCCACCCAGCAGCCGGTCCAGTTCGTTGTTTCCCAGCAGGATGCGGCTTTCGGACTGTCCGTCCACTTCGGACAGTTTTTCGGGCTTGCTGCCCGATGAAACGGTCGTGGACGCGGCTTTTTTGCCGGTCACCGTCGTCTCTTCCACCATCGTGTTCCATTCTCCGCAGGAGGGGCAGCGGCCCATCCATTTGGGGCTTTCGCATCCGCACGCCGTGCAGAACCACACTGTTTTATTTTTCGTTGTTGCCATCTCTGTGCATCAAATTTTTCAATCGAGCGAAGTTAGGATTTTTTTTGGAAAAATGGGCATTCTTTCCTGAAGATGTTCTTTCACTCTTTGTTTGAGAAATTCATTTTATTCCTTACCTTTGAAAGATTTTTGTTCGGATATGTTTTATTTAAGTTCTAATAGTCTTATGAAAAAAATCATTTTTACGGCTGTCGCCGTCTTGCTGGGAGCCGTTGCGGCCGTTTCTTGCTGCAACTGCGGTCCCGCCACGCTGAAAGTTGTTTCGTATAACATCCGCATGATGAAAGGTCCGGATGGAGACAATGCCTGGGAATTCCGTAAGGAAGCCTCTCCCGCTATGATCAAGGCCGTCGCTCCCGATATTTTCGGTCTTCAGGAAACCTTCAAAGAGCAGGAAGAGTACTTGTTGGAGAATTGCAAGGACTACAAGTGTGTCGGTGTCGGCCGTGACGACGGAGTGGACAAAGGGGAGCGTATGTCCATCTTCTGGAATACCAAGACTGTGGAAATGAAGGAATGGGGGACTCTTTGGCTGTCCGAGACCCCGGATGTCCCTTCCAAGGGTTGGGATGCCGCTTGCCGTCGTACCGCTACTTGGGGGTTCTTCAAGATGAAAAAATCCGGCAAAGAATTTTTCTTTGTCAACACCCACCTCGACCATAAAGGAATCGTGGCCCGCCGTGAGGGACTGGCTATGGTGCGCGAGGAAATCGCCCGCCGCAATCCCGACAGTCTGCCGATGGTGCTTACCGGTGACTTCAACATCAAACAGACGGATTCTCTCATTGTCGATTTCTCCCAAGTGATGAAGAACGCCCGCACGAACGCGGAGGTGACGGATACGCTCGGCACTTTCCACGGCTGGGGCAAGACGAGTTCCATTATCGACTACATTTTCTATGATGGATTCTCCGCCTGTCGTTCCTATAAGACTTTGACTGACACCTACGCCGGCAAACCTTATATCTCCGACCACTATCCCATCGAGGCCGTTCTCGAATTCTAAACCTCACTGTCGATGGCGGGAATGCTGTATATCGTGCCCACTCCCGTGGGCAATCTGGAGGATATGACCCTTCGGGCCATCCGGGTGCTCAAGGAGGCGGATTTGATTCTGGCCGAAGACACCCGGACCACCTCTGTCCTGCTCAAGCATTACGATATACAGGGGAAGTTGCAAAGCCATCACAAATACAACGAACACAA
>CACZWF010000024.1 GCA_902784785.1 uncultured Bacteroidia bacterium | reverse complement strand
AGCTGGATCCTTGGCAATGAGCAGGCGGTCAGCAACAGACCTGCCGTCAGCAGCGCGCCCAGCCCACGCATTCCGCAGCCCCCGGGAGCCCATCCCCCGAACCCACGACGGGGGAACAGCTTATCTTGAAAACCACTAAAAAACATAAGCAATCGAAAGGATGATATCATTCGGCATAATAAAGCCGCGGCTGCCACGTTCGCGGGTGGTTCCGCATCGGGGACAGTCATACAGGGCATAAGTTCGGTAACCGCCCCAAAAGCCCAGCCCCGCCTCCACGTTCCAATGAGATCCGAGCATATAGGAATACCCGCCTCCAAGCCCCAAACCATAGGCGTCTCCCTCCTGCGTCTGCCGCGAACGGATGCCTCCGCTGCTGTACTCCATATACTGCGCCTTGGACGAAACCCAAAATCCCGAGTAGATGTGCCAAGGCCACCACCGGGCGCCCAGCGAAAAAGTGCGCTGCTTGTTGAGCAACTCCCCGCCCTGAAAAGTGAACGGGTTGTATTTAGCCCCAGCCATCACACTCCAGTTGCGGGAGACAGCATAAGAGACATCCAGATTCAGCGTACCGAAATTGGCGTAATCCGCCAAATTGGTCGCCACCGAAAACTTCTGGGCCCTGGCTGGTTCTATGACCGAAATGAGCAAGATAAAGGGAAGCGCCAGGGCCAGAAGTACGGCAGAGCGATTATTTGCCATAACGCTCGAACATTTGGTTGATGAGGTTGCGCTTGGCCGGGACGGTGGCGATCAGGCTCTCCTTCAATTTGGCCACCGTATTGACTTCCGGCTTGAGGGAGGCGAAAATCTCGGCCGTCGTCAGTCCCCTTTCCTCCAAAGCCGTCAAGATCTGGGGCTGGAACCAATAGCCACTGCCGAACGGCGCCCAATGGAAATGATAGCGCTGCTCAAAGAGTTTGCTTTCCAGATAGAAGGCCCACATCTCACCCACCTCGCAATAGCCGGCATTATCTTCCGTCCCGTTCCCATAGGAAGCGGTGAAGTCGCTCGTGGCATAGGCCTCCAGTATATGCTTTATATATGGTGTCCAGTACTGGGAACCCACTTGAGAGAAGTGGCTGGCGTGCGCCATTTCGTGCACTACATTGGAATAGATATTATAGGGTTCCCCATAATTTTTCGTACCGATGGTGATGTCGGGCGAGAAAAACTTCAGCAAGAACAAATAATCTCCCAGGATTTTGGCAAAGATATTCATATCATAGAGAGCCCCCTGCTGCATCATCACAGCCGAACTGCGATCCAGCCACTTGAACATCCAAAAACGCAGGTTAGAAGGCGGCGCGGCCACGCCCAATTCTCCGGATGCGCAACGATCAAAATAGTCATAAGCCGCATTGTTGGTGAGCCCTCGCGTAAAAAGTTCATAGTCGGAGTCACGCGTAATCTGATAACTGACTCCTTCCGGGCCACTCTGCCCCAGCGTCGAGACAGAAGCCGGCACCAGCACCCAGTTGAAGCCGATGGAAAAGCCTTTGCTGTTTTTGAATACTACCCGATAATAGGGATTGCCGCTGTATTTTCTTGGAATCACATAATAACCGTCTCGGTCGCAATAGGTGGTGGAGAATTTGACAAACACATTGGTCATGATTTGCGCGCCGGCCAGTCCGATGGGCTTGCCGCCCAGATAATGGGGGTCGCTGATGGTGATGCGTCCCGACGGTTGCACCGCACCCCCTCTGGTGGACGGATCCACATACCGGTTTTCGTTGCCGGTCAGACGAAAAGCCTCTTTTTCCACCGCCTCCCAGTCCACATCGGCCGTCGCCCGCGTGTAACCCTGGTTCTCGGACAGGAAACATTGGTCCAGAATTTCATAACGAATGCCTTCCGGAAATTCGAAATCCTTATCCACCACGGCATAATGCCAGGTGATTTCCTCGTCGCCAAGTTGCGGATCGTGATAGTAATCTCCGTCCCGGACAATTTCATAATCCATCGGATGGTCCAGCATTTTCACGCCGCAAGCCTCCAGACGGTCGAATTCATCATCGGACGCAGGCAGGAAGCGGACATAGAGGTTGGTCGTCTGTATATCAGAGGACGCACGCGTGGGATACACGCTCGTGTAGGCGGAACGGATGTTCTCGACCGTATAGGGATTGTCCAATTTGTCGCCCAGTACAATCATTCCGTGCGAAAGGGTTTGGGTGTTTTCCACCGTCGGCTCGAAGCCGGTTTTGCCGCAGGCGACAATCAGCAGCCCGACAGCCAGAATAAGGAACATTTTCTTTTTCATAGCGTTTCAAATTTTTGTCGGGGCAAATGTAAAAGTCATTATCCGTTTCACGACGCTTTGAAACGCTTAATTTTAAAATCGACCCCACAGAGCCTTCTACGAATGATTTTCCGAGAGCCGAAATCAATTTTGTTATACAAAATCGGAAACGGGTCCCACAAAAACCGCCTTACAGACACTTCCGGACGCGAAAAAAATTTTATCCGTTTCAACGGTTCGGGAAACGGATAGTTCTTCCGTCCTTTGCGGCGACATTTAAAATATTTATTATGAAAAAGAAAAACATTTACCTTCTGGCAGCCCTCGCGGGACTCTTGTTCGCCGGCTGCAACAAAACCCCTGATGTCTCCATGACGCCTCCTGCAGAAAAATTGTTGGAAAGCGACGAAGGAGAAAACTGTTCAATCCACATCCGTGTGCAGGCACCTGACACCAAAACGGCACTAGCCCAGACGGATGACAACGCCATCTCTAACTTGCAAGTGCTCGTTTTCCGGGAGAACGGAAGCCTCGACATTTATGCTCAAGCCAATGGAGATGAGTTGACGCTGCAATGTACCAGCGGAAAGCGGGATATTTACGCATTTGTCAACACGAGTTCTTTATCCGACATTTGTTCCATTAATGAATTGGAAGCTTTCACATTCAATCTGGGTGATTCCTCACCGACAGCCCTTCCCATGAGCGGGAACGTCAGTGAAACCATTCATGAGAACACCGTTCTCAGCATCGAAGTTTCAAGAATGGTTTGTAAAATCATCTTGAAGGAGGTAGTCATCAACCTGCCGGACAGCTATAATGATGCCCTGCTGGACATTCGCCGCATTTTTATCGCCAATGCCGTAAGTGGAATCCGCTTGGATGGAACAATCACCCATTGGGCCAACAAGATTTCATACAATGGAGACGTTCCCACCATGCTTTCTGAAGATGAGCCCGGTCCGGGAGATTGGGAGCTGAGCCCCATCGACAACCAGACCTTCAACAGGGTGTTCTACGCATTTGCCAATAATACCGCATCGGACAGCCAATCCGCCGCCTGGTCTCCCCGTTACACCAGACTGGTCATCCAATGTGCCTTATCCAATGAGATGGGAGCCCTTGGTTACAGTCCATGCTACTACCCCGTCCCCTTGCCTGACCTAAAAGCCAATCATTGTTATATCATCAACCGGTACACCGTCAGCAGAAGTGGTCTGCAAAACCCTTACGATGATCCCAGCCTGCTCAACACCAGCCTGGAAATCATCGTCAAAAACTGGGATCAAACCCATCAGATTGAAGAAAATCTGTAATTAAATACACTTTTTTAGTGTATTTTTGAAATAAAGTTTTATCTTTGCAGAGAGAATTCAACGATGCAGATAGTTTTCAAACAAGAATACTTATCCAGCCTCTATTACAATCAGACGGCCGACAAAAAGCATAGATTCCAGCCGGAAGTCGTGAAAAAGTATATAAAGGTCATCAACATTCTGAAGAACGCGAGTAGGGTTGAAGATTTGTTTCCTTTCAACTCTCTGAATTACGAGAAACTATCAGGAGACAAGGAAGGCATAGAAACAGTTCGCGTAAATGACAAGTATCGTTTGGAATTCCAAACAGAGCGTATGGAGAGCGAGGTTATAGTAACGATCTGCAACATTTTTGAGTTGTCAAAACATTATCAATAGCACTATGGAACACAAGAATTTTACACCTACTCATCCCGGTGAGGTAATCAAGGATGAATTGATCGCACGGGGAATCTCCCAGAAAGATTTCGCCGCACATATCGGTGTTCCTTACACGATGCTCAATGACATTCTGAATGAACGCAGACCCCTGTCCGCCACGGTTGCCCTGTTTATCGAATCCGCACTGGGAATCTCTGCCGACCTGCTGATGGGAATACAATCAGACTATACGATGCAACGCGCCCGCAACGATGAAAAAATCAAGCAGAAAATCCGCCGCGTCCATCCCTACACCACCGTTACAGCCACTGCGGTCTGACAACTTCCTTTTAAATGAAAGTTGACGTGCGTAAGCGTTGAGGAAGCGGAGGTGATGGGAAAAAGGGTGGAGCCGCCAGGGGGTTCGCGGGTTTGTCCACCCGCGGACCAATATAGCGGGCGGGGCCCGCAAGATACGAGTTCCACGAAGTGGGACGAAGGAGATTGTGGGAGGGTCCGAAGTGCAGCAAGCCGCTAAAAGCGGCGAAGCGAACGAAGTCCCGCGAACCCCCGCGGCTACCATCCATCCACCCATCCCTCCCTCCGCCCGAAAGCCCATCACACAAAAGCCCGACCTGATGGCCGGGCAATTTTATGAGACGAGAGATTCCCGGTCAAGCCGGGAATGACGGGAAAACGCCGGGAATGACGGGATTACTTATTCAACTGGAAGCGGGTGCAACCGGTCGCGAAGAAATCGCAGATCTGATTGGCTGCGGCCAAACCGGCGTTGATGTTGGCTTCTGCGGTCTCGGCACCCATCTTCTTGGGCGTCGCGAAAACACGCTTGCCGAACTTCTCGTCCAACTCGGCTTGGTTGGAAGCAGCCACATCCGTGATATACTTGAGGTCTTCCCTTTCAGCCAGGATAGCGGCCAACTCGGGCTCGTTGATGACCTCTTTGCGGGCCGTATTCACCAGGCAACCACCCTTCGGCAACAACTTGAGCAAATTGGCGCCGATGCTACCGATGGTTGCGGGAATCGCAGGAATGTGCAAAGAAACAAAGTTGCAAGCCTTGTACATATCTTCGAGGGAGGAAGCGGGCGTGACACCTTCCGCCACCATTTTCTCCGCGGGAACGAAAGGGTCGAAAGCCATCACCTCCATTCCGAGGGCCTTGGCCTTCTGGGCCACCAGACGACCCACATTGCCGTAGGCCTGGATACCCACCTTCTTGCCCTGGACCTCGCAGCCCGTACCCGGCGTGAACTGGTTGCGGGACATATAAATCATCATCGCGATAGCGAGTTCCGCCACCGCGTTGGCGTTCTGACCCGGGGTGTTCATCGCGACCACCTTCGCGGCCGTGCAAGCCTCCAAGTCGAGGTTGTCATAACCGGCGCCGGCGCGCACGACGATTTTCAGGTTCTTCGCGGCGGCCACCACCTGGGCGGTCACCTTGTCGGAACGGACAATCAGCGCGTCTGCATCCGCCACAGCGGCTTCAAGGTCTGCCTGATCGGCATATTTTTCCAAAAGAGCGAGGGTATGTCCTGCTTCTTCAACAATTTTCTTAATCCCTGCCACGGCTGCCGCAGCAAAAGGTTTCTGGGTTGCTACCAATACTTTCATAATGCAAAAAGGGGCCTGAAGCCCCTTGATTTTTTATTTGTGTAACTTTTCAAATTCCTGCATGCAGTCGACCAAAGCCTGGACGCTCTCGATAGGGCAGGCGTTGTAGAGCGAGGCGCGGAAGCCTCCCACCGAACGGTGGCCCTTGATGCCTACCATCTTGTGCGCCTTGGCAAAGGCCATGAACTCATCCTGCAGTTCCTCATAACCGGGAGCCATCACGAAGCACACGTTCATAATGGAACGGTCTTCCTTGGCGGCAGTGCCGACGAAGAGCGGGTTGCGGTCGATTTCATTGTAAAGCAGAGCCGCTTTCTCCTCGTTGCGTTTCTGCATAGCCTCGAGGCCGCCCATCGACTTGATCCACTTGAGGGTCTGGGTCATCACATAGATGCAGAACACGGGAGGGGTGTTGAACATCGACTCGCCTTTGATGTGGGTGCGAAGGTCGAGCATCGTGGGGATATAACGGCTCACCTTGCCGAGCGCGTCTTTCTTAACGATGTAGAAGGTCACACCGGCAGGGCCGACGTTCTTCTGCGCACCACCGTAAATCATCGCATACTTGGTCACGTCCACGGGACGGCTCATGATGTCGGAAGACATATCGGCGATGAGGGGAACGGGGCTGTCGATATCGTAACGAATCTCCGTACCGTAAATGGTGTTGTTGGTGGTGATATGGAAATAATCCACATCCGTAGGGATGGTATAACCTTTCGGGATATAGGAGAAATTCTTGTCGGCGGAAGAGGCGACGGCAACGGCGTTACCGATACCCTGCGCTTCCTTATAGGCTTTCTTGGCCCAGGCGCCCGTCTCCAGATAGGCGGCTTTGTTCTCCAAGAAGTTCATCGCCACATTGAGGAAACCCATGGAGGCACCACCCGCGAGGAACAGAATTTCGTAATCTTCGGGAATGTTCAGCAACTCTCTCCAGAGGGAACGGCACTCGTCCATCACAGCTTCCCACGCTTTGTCGCGGTGAGAAATTTCAATGACCGACATACCTGTTCCGTTAAACTCTTTCAAGGCTTCGATAGCCGCCTCGATAGCCGGCTCGGGGAGCACGCAAGGACCGGCGTTAAAAATGTGTACCTTTTTCATTGTATTTGAATTACTACTTTTTTTCAATTTGGCGCGCAAATTTAGGCAAAAATCTTGAATTATGGACGCGTTTTTCTTACAAATTACTCCTTAAAAATAAGAAACGGCCTGCCCGGACAATGCCGACAGCAACTGGTTGCCCAGACGGCTGACGCCCAAGCGCAGCAGACCGGCATTCATCCAGTCCTCACCCAGCATATTCTCCACGATATCTACATAACATAAGGCCTGCTCGGTCGTAGAGATACCTCCCGCCGCCTTGAAGCCCACTTTCCGCCCCGTCTGACGGGCATAGTCCCGAATGGCCCGGCACATCGCTTCGGCCGCCTCGGGGGTCGCTCCGACCTCCACCTTTCCCGTGGACGTCTTGATAAAATCGGCACCGGCTTCCATCGCGAGCATCGACGCATCATAAATCCGGTTCGGATCTTTCAGCACACCCGTTTCCAAAATCACTTTCAGGGTGCGGTCGCCGACGATTTCTTTCTGCGCACGGATTTCAGCCGAAGCGGCAGCCTCATCCCCATTCAGGAACGCATTCAGCGCCAGCACGATGTCGATCTCGTCCGCCCCGTCAGCGACAGCCATACGCGTTTCAAGCAATTTGACTTCCTGGAAGGACTGGGACGCGGGGAACGCACCGGAGACAGCCACCGTACGCACGCCCGGCACCTGCAACTGTTTTTTCACCGTAGAAACAAAATTGGGATAGACGCAAACGCCCGCGGGAAACGGAAGTCCCGGAAAAGCCTGCGGGAAGCCATTGACTTTATCAACGAAAGCAGTGATAGCGTTGGGCGTGTCCTGACTTTTAAGGCTCGTCAGATCCATCAGGGACAGACACAGTTTCAGTTTTTCCATTTTCAATAACCGGAGTTACTTTGTATTGATTAAAGACATACCAGTACGGGAAATTGAGCGTATCCAGCTGCAGGACGCGCGGACCGGTCAGATAGCGGATCAGGGGCTCGAAGAAGTCCTGATAATGCGCACCGGAATTTTCTATCTCTTTATTCTTGTCTTTCAGTGCATCCAGCCGCTGAATCTCATTTTTCAAGTCCTTCTCGCGCTGCTCGAGGATTTTCATCGTCTTCTTGATGATCTTGGCATAACGCTCGGGGTCTTTCAGATATTCTTTGGCTGTCACGCGATAATCCTCAACGGTATAGCCATATCGCTCCAGAACGGCACCATAAATGGAAGCCGTATCCAACGCGCCGCGGAGATGCTTTTCGGCCACCCATTCGTCGGCCATAAACAGATCCGCATAAATCTCCGCCAATCTTTCTTTCGGGATGACACGCCCCCGCGGTGTACACGAGAGCAGGGCACCCAGCAGCAAAAGGAAGAGAAAGATGCGTTTCATCAGCGGTAAGATTTATCGCAGGGTCGCACCCCATTCTCCCGTCAGGCTGGCAAGAATACGGTCCATCGTCTTCTCCACATCCTGGTCGGTGAGGGTCTTTTCTTCATCCTGCAGCACGAAAGACATTGCATATTGCTTCTTTCCTGCGGGAATTTTATCGCCCTGATACACATCGAAGAGGGTGACATTCTTGAGCATCTTCTTGCCGGCGCGGATGGCGGTCCGTCGCAAATCGGAATAATGCACATTGTCGTCCACCAGCAGGGCCAGGTCGCGGCGTACTTCAGGGTAACGAGGCAATTCCTTGAACAGCACTTTGATGCGTTTGACCAGTTCGAACAGGGCCGGCCAGTTGATTTCCACGGCAAAGACGGGCTGTTTGATATCGAAGGTACGCAAGATGGAGCGTTTGACTTCACCCAACACGGCCAGCGGCGCTTTGCTTCCGGGCAACTGATAGCACACGCCTTCGGCGTAAATGTCTTCGGGCGCGGCATCCGTAGGCAAGGTGTTCAAATCAGCGCCCAGCCGCTTGAGTAGGAGTTCAAGGTAACCCTTGAGTTGGAAGAAACTCCCCTTCTGGGCATCCAGCCGCCACATTTTCTCTTTGGTTCCGGTCATCATCAGACAGAAGCAACTGTGCTCTTCGTAACTGGCGAGGCTCCGGCCGTCCCCTTCTGGTTTCAGGGCATAAACGCTGCCATATTCGAAGGTACGGAGGTTGAGAATCTGGTGGTTGATATTGCGGGCAATCACTTCGAGTCCGCCGAACAGCAAGGTCTGACGCATCACGTTCAGGTCGGAGGACAAGGGATTGAGGATCCGTACGCAAGCCTCTTCGGGGAAGGTCGTCAGACCGCTGTAATAAGAAGATTTGGTCAGTGAATTGTTCATCGTCTCGACAAATCCGTTGGCCGCCAGAAAATCGGAAATCTTGTTGCGGACGGCCTCGGCTTCCGGACGAATGGTCGGATTGACCGAAGTCTGCATCCGCTGGGGCAGTTCGATATGGTTGTAGCCGTAGATGCGGAGGATTTCTTCCACCACGTCGCATTCGCGTTCCACGTCAATCATATAGGAAGGAATGTCCACCACAGCCCCGCAGACCGCTCCGTCGGCATCCTTGCGACGCTCGACAAAGCGATAATCCAGACATTCGAGAATTTTTTCAATGGCCTCAACACCGATCTGTTTGCCGATAAAGCGCTGAATGCGGTTGTAGTCGAGTTCGATACGCTTGCGCTCGATATTTTCGCTATACACTTTCTGCATCGTTCCGCACACCTTTCCGCCGGCCACCTGCTGCATCAGGGTGATGGCGCGGGCGGCGGCCCATTCGAGCACGAGCGGGTCGCAACCTCTTTCGTAGCGGAAAGCCGCGTCGGTCTTGAGCCCGTGGCGTTTGGAGGATTTGCGGATGAAGGTGGGTTTGAAATAGGCGCTTTCGAGCACTACATCCACCGTGCTGTCGCTCACACCCGATTTTTCTCCACCGAAAATACCGGCCAGACACATCGGCTTGCAGGTATCGGCAATCATCAAGTCGCTCTCGTCCAGTGTTCTTTCCACGCCGTCGAGGGTGACGAATTTCTCGCCCGCGTTCGCCTGACGGACCACGATGCGGCCGCCCTCGATCATCGCCTTATCAAAGGCGTGAAGGGGCTGTCCCACTTCCATCAGCACGAAGTTGGTCACGTCCACGATATTGTTGATAGGACGCAAGCCGATGCTCAGCAAGCGTTCCTGCAGCCACTGGGGTGAAGGACCGACTTTCACGCCCAGGAGCGTGGTGGCCGTATATTTGGGGGCGCCGAGGGGAGAATCCACCTGGACGCCGACGGCTTCGCCGGGGACTTGTTTTTCCTGGAAGGCATCCACGGAAGGGATGTGCAAGGCGCAGGGCAGGCCCTGGTATTTGAGGTAAGCATACAAGTCACGGGCAACACCGATATGGGAGGCGGCATCCACGCGGTTGGCGGTCAGGCCGATTTCAATGACGGCATCCGTCTTGAGATGCAGATAGTCCTTGGCGGGAGTGCCGGGCACGGCATTCGGGTCCAGCACCATAATGCCGCTGTGGTCTTCTCCGATGCCCAGTTCGTCTTCGGCGCAAATCATACCCAAAGACTCCACGCCCCGGATTTTGGACTTTTTAATCTTAAAATCTTCGCCCAGAACGGTTCCCACGGTCGCCAGGAGCACTTTCTGCCCGGCCGCCACATTGGGAGCGCCGCACACCACCTGAAGGAGTTCGCCTTCACCGGTGTTCAATTTCGTCACGTGCAGATGGTCGGAATCGGGATGCTCCACACATTCCACCACTTCGGCCACTATCACACCTTTGAGCCCGCCGGGTATCTGTTCCACTTCTTCGAGGGAATCCACTTCGAGCCCGATGGAGGTCAAGGCGTCCGCAATCTGTTGGGGGTCGAGTTCACATTCAAGATACTCTTTCAGCCAGTTGTACGAGATTTTCATATAATTTTTATCTTAACTTTTCAATATTTTTCCGAGCCTGAATACTGTTTTGAAACAGCCTCTTATTCTCAATCGCTCTTTACTTCTTAATGTCCTCCTCTGAGAAAAGGTTTTCGACATAGGCGCGTTTGTCAAAGACTTTGAGGTCCTCGACGCCCTCGCCGATTCCGATGAATTTGATAGGAATGCGGTACTTGTCCACAATGCCGATGACCACGCCGCCTTTGGCGCTGCCGTCCAACTTGGTAACCGCCAATGAAGAAATGTCCGTCGCCTTGGAGAACTCACCCGCCTGTTGGAAAGCATTCTGTCCGGTCGAACCGTCCAGCACCAGCATCACGTCGGAGGCTCCCTCGGGGATGACTTTCTTAATCACATTCTTGATTTTGGTGAGTTCGTTCATCAGGTCGATGCGGTTGTGCAGACGCCCGGCGGTGTCTATCAGCACCACATCCGCGCCTTTGGCAACCGCCGATTTGACGGTGTCGTACGCCACCGAAGCGGGGTCCGAACCCATCTGCTGCTTGACAATATCCACCCCGGCCCTTTCGGCCCAGATGGTCAGCTGGTCCACGGCCGCCGCCCTAAACGTATCCGCTGCCCCGATCATCACCTTCTTCCCTTCGGCCCGCAGACGGGACGCAATCTTGCCGATGGTAGTCGTCTTGCCCACGCCGTTCACCCCCACGACGAGGATGACATAAGGTTTCTTGGTGAAATCAAATTGTTCGGAAAAAGTGGGCTCGACATATTCCTCGTCAGACTTTTGTTCGTCCAGATTGACATCCAGGAGCGCCGCGATTTCCTCACGGAGCATCGTAATGAGTTCGTCCATCGACATATATTTGTCGCGGCTCACCCTGTCCTCCAGGTTGTCGATGATTTTCAGGGTGGTATCCACGCCCATATCGGTCGCAATCAACGCATCTTCGATGGCGTCGAGGATGTCGTCGCTGACGGTGGATTTCCCGGCAATCGCGCGGGAGAGTCTGTCGAAAAGACCCAGTTTGGTCTTCTTTACGCCTTTGTCAAAAATTCCCATAACCTGCAAAGTTAATAATTTCCGTCGATTTTGGGGGATTTTTGGTAAAAAATGACTATTTTCGTGGGCAAAACAAGCCGATAGGGAATGAATAGCGACCAATATACGAGCATCGCCGCGCCGACGGAAGGACTGTTCAAGGACAAGGGCAGCCGTTTCATCGCGTTCGCCTTGCCGGTTTCCAGCGAAGAAGAGGTCAAGGAGGCGGTGGAGCAGGCCCGGAAGAAATACCACGACGCGCGCCACGTCTGCTACGCCTATCGCATTGGTGCGGATAATCAAAAATGGCGGATGAATGACGACGGGGAGCCGTCCGGAAGCGCGGGCCGTCCCATTTTGGGTCAGATCGACTCTTACGGGCTGAGTGACATTCTGATTATCGTCGTGCGTTATTTCGGGGGCATCAAACTGGGCATCCCGGGGCTCATCAACGCGTATCGCAGCGCGGCGGCCGACGCCCTTTCACAGGCACAAATCATCGAGAAAACGGTCTGCCTGACGCTGACGGCGACTTTCCCTTATGAGAAAATGGGTGAAGTGATGAAACTGACGAAATCCTCGCGCGGGACAGGCGGCGGGTCGTCTGCGGGAGGCGAAGGCATCCGTGTGCTGAACCTGGAGATGGACACGCTCTGCCGCATCACCCTATCGGTCCCCCTCTCCCAAGCGCCCGCCATCCGGCAGAATCCTTGGCTCTCTTTTGAAGAATAGCGCTGAGCGAGAGCGTTGAGGGAGCACAGGTGAAAAGAATTTCAGAATCCCTTTTTTCGGGTTCTGAAAACTTTTTGCCTGTGCGTGAAAAGCTCAAGCGCTACTCTTTCCAGACTTTCAGATACTCCTGCAGAGCCCACATTTCGTCGCGGAACTTGGCGGCGGCGGGGAAATCGAGGGCGGCGGCCGCCTTCTTCATATTGCGTTCGGCCTCTTTGACGCACTTCTCGACCTGCTCGCGGCTCATCGCGCGAATGACCGGATCCTGAAGCACTGCGGCCAGATCGGCCTTCAGATAGCCGTCCACGGTCTGAGCGGTACCCTCGCGACGGGAATCCAGTCCCAATCCGACCGACACCTTGCCGTGCCCCAGTTCATCGGGCGAAGGAATATAAGCCGGATCGTCGTAAGAGGTCGGGGCGCTGGAACGGCCCTTGGAGGCAACCAGCACATTGCTGTGCGCCCGAATCTGCGTAGGTGTGATATGGTGTTCTTCGTTGTAGGCCAACTGTTTGCTGCGACGGCGAGCCGTCTCTTCCAGCGTCCGCCGCATCGAACCGGTAATGGAATCCGCGTACATAATCACCAGCCCGTTGACATTGCGAGCGGCTCGTCCGGCCGTCTGCGTCAGGGCCGTATCGGAGCGCAGAAATCCTTCCTTATCCGCATCCAGAATGGCCACCAGGGACACCAACGGGATATCCAACCCTTCTCGAAGCAGGTTCACGCCGACCAGCACATCGAAAAGTCCGTTTTTGAAATCCTCGATGATTTCCACCCTTTCCATCGTGTCGACATCGGAGTGGATATAGCGGCAGCGGACACCCATCCGCTGGAAATAACTGTCCAATTCCTCGGCCATACGCTTGGTCAATGTAGTCACGAGCACCCGTTCGTCCCGCTCTGCACGGCGGCGCACCTCTTCCAGCAAGTCGTCCACCTGATTTTCGGTGGGCCGAATTTCGATGGGCGGATCGAGCAGACCGGTCGGCCGCACCACCTGTTCGACGATGAGACCTTCGGATTTTTCCAATTCATAATCGGCCGGAGTAGCGCTGACAAACACGCGCTGGCCCGTCAGTTCCTCGAACTCTTCAAATTTCAAAGGACGGTTGTCCGCGGCGGCCGGCAGTCGAAAACCGTAGTCAATCAGCACGGACTTGCGGCTGTGGTCTCCCCCGTACATCGCCCGGATCTGGGGAATCGTCACGTGCGACTCATCGATGAATGTGACAAAATCGTCGGGGAAATAGTCCAGCAAGCAGAAAGGGCGTGTACCGGCAGCCCGGCCGTCAAAGTAGCGGGAGTAGTTCTCGATGCCGGAACAATAGCCCATTTCCTTGATCATTTCCAGGTCATATTCCACCCGCTGTTTCAGGCGCTTGGCCTCAAGAAATTTTCCGATTTCTTCCAAATATTTGCACTGTTCGAGCAGGTCGCTCTGAATCTGGCTGACGGCCAGGGCGCTTCTTTCCTTGGTCGTCACAAAGTTGTTGGCCGGGTAAATATTGACCTCCTCGATTTCTTCCAGACGGGCGCCGGTCGCAGGGTCGATAACGAAAATCGCATCGATTTCATTCCCGAAAAACTCCACGCGAACCGCATTCTGTCCATAGCCCATACAAATATCCGTGCTCTCCCCGTTGACCCGGAAACAGCCCATCTTGAACTCCCCTTCCGTGCGGTTGTATAGGGCGTCGACCAAGGCGTACATCAGCGAAGTCTGGGTGATGCGCTGGCCCCTTTTCAGATGGATGGTCTGGTTGTGGAAATCTTCCGGATTGCCTACACCGTACAGGCACGACACGCTGGAAATCACAATCACATCGCGACGGCCGCTCAGCAGGGAAGAAGCCGTAGAAAGGCGCAGACGCTCGATTTCCTCATTGATGGACAGGTCCTTTTCTATATAGGTGTCGGTGGTCGGCAGGTAGGCTTCGGGCTGGTAATAATCGTAGTACGACACGAAATATTCCACCGCGTTCTTGGGGAAGAAGGCCTTGAACTCGCCATACAACTGGGCCGCCAGGGTCTTGTTGTGGCTCAGCACCAGGGCCGGCCGCTGCAGGCGCTCGATGACATTGGCCATCGTAAACGTCTTGCCGGAACCCGTCACGCCCAGCAGCGTCACATTCTCCACGCCGCCCGACAATGCCTTGCAGATTCCGTCAATCGCTGAGGGTTGGTCCCCCGCCGGTGCATAAGTCGATACCAACTGAAAATTCATCCTAAACCTCCCGTCCGCAAAGGTAATACTTTCTCCCTACTTTTTCCCGTTTTCTCCCTACTTTTTTGTGCTTTTCTCCCGCCTTATGTGTCACTTCTCCTTCTCCCATTATTTTCCCTACCTCATTTTATTTTTCCACGAACGCATATTTTTACTCACTCTCGGAGATTTACACCACCTTAATCGCAGAAATTTTACCAAACGACCCATTTAATCTCAAAAATTTTACCATCTTTGCAAAAGAAAACATCTTAATCGCAGATGCTATATGGCAATTGTGTGCCGCGCGCGAAAAGGCGGTCACCTGGACATTTGGGGTGATGGATCCCAATTCCTTCGCTTACTCAAAACAACTCACGATAGTCACCGATTCGTATACCACAGCCCGAGGCACGAAAAAAGACCGGCAATCCGGTCTTTTTTCATGCCTGATTGTTTGATTCACTGGGGGCCTAATCCCCCAGACCCCCTGGGTCGCTTCGCTCCGAAAATCGGTCATCCCCAAATTTGGTCACCTTTTGGCCACCAGTTGGAACCGAGTGATAGACAAATTGGAATTTACAATCGTCTATTTTAGGTTCTTTTTGAAGAAGGATTCTATCTTGTCGTAGGGAATCACGCCCGCTTTGTCATCATACAGGTCCGTATGGACGGCTCCGGGGATGATGAGGAGTTCCTTGTTGTCGCCCTTCAGTTTCGCAAAGGCGCCCTCGCTGAAATAGCGGCTGTGGGCTTTCTCGCCATGGATCAGGAGAACAGGCGTCTTGATCTCGCCCGCCATGTCCAGCAGGGGCTGGTTCAGGAAGGACATGGTGCCGGTGATGTTCCAGCCGTCGGTGGAGTTGCCGCTGCGGGGATGGTAGCCGCGTTTGGTCTTGTAGTAGTCATGGTAATCCTTGACAAACCAGGGAGCATCGTCCGGGAGCGGGTCCACTACGCCGCCAGCTCGTTTATAGTCGCCGGTACGGTACTCTTCCGTCCGCTGGGCGGCCCAGGCCTGGCGCTGCGCGTCGCGAGCCTCTTCGCTGTCGGCGCTTCCAAAATAACCCTCACGCGCTATGCGGGACATATCGTACATGGTGGAAGTGACGGTAGCCTTGATTCGAGGATCGAGGGCTGCCGCATTGATGGCCATGCCACCCCAGCCACAGATGCCGATGATACCGATGCGCTCGGGATCGACATTATCCTGGTTGGAAAGGAAATCCACCGCTGCAAGAAAGTCTTCCGTATTGATATCCGGAGAAGCAGTCCGCCTAGGCTCACCGCCGCTCTCGCCGGTATATGACGGATCAAAGGCGATGGTAAGGAAGCCCCGCTCGGCCATGTGCTGGGCATAGATGCCGCTGGTCTGCTCCTTCACGGCGCCGAAGGGGCCGGAGACTGCGATGGCAGGCAGTTTGCCTTCAGAGCCTTTGGGTACATACATATCAGCAACCAGCGTTATGCCGTAGTGATTGTGGAAAGTGACCTTGGAATGCTCTACAAGGTCGGATTTCGGGAACGTCTTGTCCCATTCCTGAGTCAGGTTCATATCGTTTGTGTTTTTGTTGTTGCCGCAGGAAGCCAGCAGGGCTATGCCCGCAAGGGCGATGAGTATCTTTTTCATGACGTCTATTGTTTCAGTGAATATGTGACGGAGATGTCGCCCGTGCCAAAGAACGCCTTCAGATCTTCTGCAGAGAGGCTGTCCACCTTCCCCAACGGTGTGTAGGACCAGCTGTTGTTGCCATAGAATACACAGATATTGTTGCTGTTGTAGAGCATGATGTCTCCGGAGACGGCCTCAATCTGCTCGTTGTGGCTGGTGAGTGAAAAACCCAGCGGCCCGTAGTGCTCAAATCCGTTGGCCTTCATCTGGACGGTAACGGCGCCGGCTTTCAGTTTCTCGGCCAGTTCTTTGGCGGTAGCATTGTCGGCCAGCGTGGCGGTGATGGTCTTTCCACCGGCGGTGATGTTCATAACCATTGTGGTAGTTTGGTCGTTGTTATTGGAGTTGTTGTTTTGCGGCTGTTTCTCCTCTTCCTTCTGGGGCTGAGGGGTCTCAACCGGCTCAACCTTCTCGCAGGAGAAAAGGGCTATGGAGGCGAGGCAGGCAAGAAGCATTGTAGTCATTCGTTTCATATCGATTGATTTTACAATGCAAAGGTACGGCGAGGCCAGCAACTTTTTGTTTCAATATTCGCTGACTTTATACCAATTTCGCAGATTTTGCTATCTTTGCAGGGTTATGAAGAAGATTTTGAAGGTCGACAACCCCAATGTCTATGCCGAATATGTAGGCGCTCCCATCCTGCATCCCCAGCTTGCGCTCATCAGCTACGACGAGGTTTCTCCATTCCGGAACAGTCTCAACAACTATGGCGTTTACGGCCTTTTCATCCAGCAGCAATTCCCTAAATATCTATCCTATGGCACCAAATCCATTATCGTGGGAGACAGCTCCATCATTGCCGTAGCCCCCGGACAGATAGGCGGAGGAGAAGACAATGGAACGCCCCTGTACATCAACGGATGGGCCCTGCTTTGGTCGCAGGAACTGTTGAAAGGATCTACGCTCGAAGGGAAAATGGAAGGATACCATTTTTTCTCTTACTTTGATACGGACTGGCTCAGGATGGAGTCTGCCGAATACGAGCGGCTCTCTTTACTCCTGGTCACCATGCGGAAAGAAATGCAGGAGAACCAGGATTCTCTTGCGCTCAGGAACATCCTCACAAGTTATCTCAAACTAATCCTGGACTACTGCCAGCGAATCTATCTTCGCCAACTCTCCCAAAAAGAGAGCGGAGAAAGCGACATCCTCAAACGCTTCCACCGCTTATTGGTAGATTATTTCACCCAAGGGCTGCAACATGAAAAGGGCCTTCCTACCGTAGCATATTGCGCGGGCGAACTGGCTTATTCTGCCCGTTACTTTGGCGATCTGATTCACCAGGCAACAGGCGGCACCGCCATCGGCTACATCCACAGTTTCGTAATTGACCAGGCCAAGAACCTCCTGATGAAAGGGCTAAGCGTTGGCGAAGTGGCCGACCTGCTGGGCTTCGAATATCCCCATCACTTCAGCCGACTGTTCAAGAAGGTCACGGGAAGTACACCTTCCGAATTCTTAGCCGCGTAGATTACGCATTATCGGCAATATGAGAGACCACTAAATTCCGATTTAACGCACTACATCACATCCTTGAATTCCTCTTTGCCGGTCATCAGTTTCTTGGCATAGATGCAGAGGGGACGGATTCTGACTCCTTGGGCGCGGGCGGCCTCGATGACCTTCAGCACAAGCTTTCTGGCAATGCCTTTGCCCTCGTATTTCTTGTTCATAGTTTTGCAAATATACAAAATTTCTTTTGTGTCGTTTCAGACAAATTTTATGCAGGATGAAATGAATAGATTTCAGACAATTTTCCGTACATTTGTCAAAATGTGAAATTACAAACATTAACTACTCATCATTATGAAAGAACAAGTACTTAACGCAATGAAAGAGGCCGGCAAACCCGTTTCGGCCGGTGACATCACCAAGATGCTGAATGCTGACCGCAAGGAGGTCGACAAGGCTTTTGCCGAACTGAAGAAAGAGGGCGCCATCGTGTCGCCCGTACGTTGCAAGTGGGAACCCGCCAAGTAATTTGAACAGAATATGGAAATCAAAGCCGTAAAATTCAGACGGGACGGGTTCTATACCCAGCCCTTCGTCTTCGGTGGTGAGGAAGGCGTTGACAAGTTTGACAAGAACATCCGTTATCGCGGCACCTTGCAGAATTATCTCATCGACACCGGCTCGGAAGTCATTTTGATCGATACCGGCATTCCGGCCGGCACACCGGAAGAAATGCCCGACGAGAACTCGATGGCCTTCACCGGAAAGGACATCTGTACCTATATGGAGGCGTTCGCCGCCCTCGGCTACAAGCCGGAGCAAGTGACCAAGATTCTGCTCACCCATCGCCACGCCGACCACTCAGGCGAACTGCGATCATTCCCCAACGCGAAGGTGTATGTAAACAAGGACGAGATGGACGCTGCCGAGTTGCAGGGCCTCACGAACCTTGTGCCAGTGGATTATACCGACGGGCCGTACTACAATTTCCCCGCGTGCCAGAAGATTGAGGACGGCATCTACCTGATCAAGGCAAAGGGGCACACCAAGGGCAACAGCATCATCATCGTGGAGAACGAAGGGCTCTTCTATATGTTTCACGGCGACATCACCTATGCTGACGAGGCTTTGTATGAGAATAAGCAGTCGGTGGTTTATGACGACCTGCCGGCAGCCCGTGAGACATTGGATCGAGTGCGCGAGTTCGTACGCAACCATCCCACGGTGTATTGCGGCACCCACACCCCGCAGGGCTATGAGAATCTGGAGGCCAAGCGTGTGATGGACCTGGACCATCCGGTTCCCACCATTTGGCCCGAGGTCGTTTTCGAAAAGAAAGAAGCCTCCGGCAAGTACGTGTGCAGCATCTGCGGTTATGTCTATGACCCGGCGGAGCACGACGGCGTGGCTTTCGAAGACCTGCCTGACGATTGGAAATGTCCCCGTTGCAAACAGCCCAAATCCAAGTTCAATAAAGGATAAAGCAAGGTTTACCTTTGCCCTTATCCCATTACGACATCCAGCACCATCATCAGCGCGAAACCCAGCGCCGTACCGGCAAAGGGAATCAGCAGAGCAGTCAATATGGCGTCGATATTCATAACGGTACAAAGGTACTTATACAATCACCGTCAATCAAACGTGATGCTTTCGATTCGCAGGCGCAGGGGCCCGGCGGGCGTCCGGGCCTCAGCGATTTCGCCCACTTTCTTGCCCATCAAGGCGGCTCCGATTGGAGATTTCAGCGAAATTTTTCCGGCTTCGAGGTTCATTTCGTGGGGGCTGACAATTTGGAATTTCATCCGGGCATTCGTCGAGAGGTTCGTGAATTCGACCGTACTCAGCAGGCACACCTTGTCTTTGGGAAGAACATCGGGGTCAATCACGCGGGAATACTCCAGGATCTTTTGCAGGAAACGGATACGGCTGATGGTTTTCGCCTGGTTCCGCCTGGCCTCCCGATAGCCCGCATTCTCGCTCAGGTCCCCCTGGGCGCGCGTCTCTACGAGATCATCCTTCACTCTGGGGTAG
The DNA here is from genome assembly GCA_902784785.1 of uncultured Bacteroidia bacterium. Taxonomy (GTDB): domain Bacteria; phylum Bacteroidota; class Bacteroidia; order Bacteroidales; family UBA932; genus Cryptobacteroides. The sequence continues at coordinate 16,230 of CACZWF010000024.1, read as the reverse complement.
ACCTCGTTGATCAGGTGGTCCAGCTCGGCTGCAATCTCGTCGTAACGTTGCTTCGAAAGGTATTCCACGGTTCAAATTTCGATTAACCGGATACAAAGATACGACTTATTTTAGTTTGGGACCATCGTCCGCCTAGCCGTCCCCTACCGGGTGTAGTGGTTCTTAAGGGCGGCGATGTCCTGGTCGGTCAGCACGTCGGCCGTAAGGATGAGTTCGTCGATCTGGGCAGGGAGACTGTACTCCAAGACGCCGGTGCCGTCCTGGCCAATATTGAAGTTCAATGAATTCAATGAATCGAAAGAAATGTTGGCAAGAGCATCGGGAATCTCTTTCTCGTCCCCATCGATAAAGTCATAGTAGAGACGGACTTTCCTGTTCGCGCGGTCGACCACCATGATCACGTGCATCCAACCCTCGTTATAATTAGCCGGAAGCATACGCGTGAAATCCATTCTGCCGTCGGAACCATTACCCACATTGAACTTGATGTCGCTGGAGCCTCTGAGGGAGAGAATGAAACCTTTGTACACACCCTCTTGCCAGTCTTTGTTGGAAATCAACCCCGGGTCGGCGCTCTTGGGCGAAGGCAGCGTGGCTTTCAGCCAGAAGGCGGCGGAAAAAGAGCCGGTGCCGACTTTCAAGTCTTTCAAGGTGATGTATCCACTATTCAACTTAACTCCTTTCCCGAAATAGGCGTCGGGATACTGCAGGGTTCCGGAGGTGCTCGTCTGCACCTTGCCGAGAGCGTCGCTCGCATTCCCGTCGAACGGGAAGTAGGCCGTCAGATTGTGACCTGCGAGAACAGCCTGAAGGGTGCTCTTGTCCGGAGTCTCTTCGGTCGTGTGTTGACGGTACTTTTTGCTGGGAAGCACCATTTCAACATGCGCGCCCGCTTGCTTGACATCTTGGAACACCCCGGCCGGAACGCGTCCGGTCCATGTGTCCGGGCATTCAAGGCCCAGGGCGTAGGCGGCAATCGCCGCCACATCGCGCGTCTCCGCATCCACGATAGCGCCTTCGGCCACCGTTTTGCCCGCGACACCCAGGAACACATACTTTTCCTCATCCGAGTCTCCCCCGTGCGCCTTACCCTTTCCACCATGGTCGGCAGTAACGATAAACAAGGTTTCATCCATGATATTCTTCAGCTTCAACTCGTCATAAATCCTGCCGATATAGGTGTCCACGTCGCTGATGGCCTGAAGCTGGGAGGGCGTGCCGAATCCGTCCCTCTCGCCCACGACATCGGGTGAGCCGAAATGGACAAACAAGATCATCGGCGTGTTGTTGGAAAGGTATTGCACCGTCAGGTTCGCGATCTCCGGATCGACATCCTTCGTCTCCCCCATGGTCACACCGAGATTATGCTCGATAATGCCGTTGTTGATGGCATACCAACTTACAAAGGAGGCCAGTTGCGCTTCCGGATGGGCTTCCCGTGCCAGCCGGAAGATGGACGGATACGGACTTTTCACCGGATAAGACAGTTCTTTGTTCTCAGAAATTGCATTGGTCATTCCGTGAAATTCCGGAAGGACGCCGTGGAGCAACGAGGCCCAGCATTGCGCGCTGATGGTCGGGAAAGAGGTCAAGGAACCGAGGGGTGGGCGTATCCTTGAAAAATGCACCGCCGCCGTCAACGCCGACAATCACCACGTGCTTGTAGGCGCCTTTGGACACCACAGGGTCCGTGGGGTCCGTCGGATCCGTGGGGGACGAGGGACCTGCGGGGGTGGAGCTCCCCTTTTCAACATTAGCCTCTTTGCTGCAAGAAACAGCCAGTGCCATCAGCACCATCAAGGAAAAAGCAAGAAATCTTTTCATTATCAAACTATTTTCAATGTTGCAAATATAACAATTTTTCATATCTGCAACACGGAATGATACTTCAAAAGAATAGAAGAATACTTGCAAGAATTCTTGTAACAGTAATATTTCTGTCCTCCCAGCCTGGTTATTTCTTGAATTGCTGGGAGAAGTATTTACCGTCGTGACGGTCGGCGAGTTCGCGGATGGCCCCGCTGCGTCCCCAATCGATGATGAGGCCCATTTTCAAATCCGGATAGGCCGTGAGCATTTCCACATCCCCTTCGCTGTCCCCTGCAATCAGAACCGGTGAACGATTCCCGTAAAGCGGAGCAATATAACGGTTGATGCAAGCGACTTTCCCCGCCTTGAAGGGTTGGGTGTAATCCGCTTCGTAATCCCAGGAACCGTCCTCTTTTTCGATGAGACGAAGGCCGAACACCTGCTCTTTCGGCAAGCCCAGGCCCCATTGCTTGTCGCAGCAAAGCATTTTCACCAGCCACTCCGGAGAAGCGGAACACACATAAGGGGTGATGCCCGAACGGCTCAGGCAAGCATAGAGATTCTTCATTTCAGGCGAAATCGCCAGTCCCTTATGGGCGGTCCCGCAGAAGCGACCGTCCGGAGACACCCACTGCTCGGACCAGAGCGAGTCCTGGGCGAATGATTGCGTCAGAAACTCCCGGGCCATTTCATTCAATTCTTCCTGGGTGAAACCGACGGCCAGGGAAGGCTCCCACAAGCACAGCGTACGGTAGTCGTAATTGTCGTGAACAGCGGAGTCGAAGGCCAGCAAACGGGCCCGGAAATCCCGATACAGGCTGTCGTTCCTTTCCTGTTTTAAAGAAGCGTACTCGGCGGCCAGCGTCCGGCCCATCTCCCGGGCGGTCATCCCCAGCCCCTCCAGCGGAAAATCCACCTCGCCCAATCCATCCAGGAAATGATGTTCCGGGGCCAGCGAGAATCGCAGATTCTCAATCTGATAGATAATCATCGCGTGGGTGACGTCGTGAATGATGGTCGTATAATCACAATCAAACACCGCATAATTTCCTTGGTTCTCCGATTCGGAAATCACGGCCGTCAGAGCCTGATAAGTGTCATCGTTCCAAGCGCCGCGCTCCAAGGCCGGCTTGCAGGAGAGCAGCGTCAACGCCGCCAGTAAACAAACAAGAATCTTTTTCATACCCTACAAAATTAATCAAAATTTTTCATTTTGCCGCGTTTGTTTTTGTCGGAGAATGAAGACTCAAAAAGAGAAAGTGTACCCGATACAGAAGGACGTATTGAGAGCCCGGTCCCAAGTCAAGCTTTTGAGGCTCTGCCGCCGGTTGCTGGTGGTGATGCGTTTTTCGTAACAATAATCAACCAGGGTGTGGAAGTCGATGCTATGATTGCGGGAGAGATGCCATTCCACGCCCAAAGCCCCCCGCACCCGGTTGATATACGCCGATCCATAGCCCAGAAAAGATGAATTCGTGTAAGAGGTACCCGTCCAGGTGGCCGCCCAGGAAGGGTCGTTGAAGCAGTTGCGCAGTTCCACATAGGCATAGGGTCGCCAGTCAATCCAGCCGCGATAAATCACTTTGAAACGAGATTTGAGCTCAAGGGAGTTGGGAACGTGCTTATGAGGATTATTCACCGTTTTATGCGTGAGTTGGAGCCTTTCTCTAAGCGAAAGCCGCCAATATCCCACATCCAGGATGCCGGTGACATCCACATAGAGCCGATGCCGCATTTTCCACTCGCCCGCCGAGTTGACATTTTCCATAAAAATATAGCCGAGGGAGGTTTTGAGCCAGGGCAAAGGCTTGTAACTGACATTCAAATCCGCTTGCAGACGGCCGACGCGTCCGAAATTGTCCTTGAAACGGGCTTCCGCCTCCAATCCGACGTGCAGGCCCTTGATGACTTTCTTCTCCACCCCCACGCTGATGCGGCCCCGGAAATCGTTGGTCAGATCGTTGAGCGTCCCCTGCCCCCGTAAAGCCAACGGAAGCAGCAAAACAAGCGTAGCTATGAGGATTCTTCTCATATCCGACGGACCGTTACTGTTCCACAAAATCCTTGGCTTTGGTCAGTTGGTCAATGCTGGCCGTCTGGTTCTTGCCCAAGGTGTAATAGACTTTGATAAAAGCCGCGTCCCGCAGGAAATCCACGTGGCCGATTTCCACATTGTCCACTTTCAGGCCCACGCGTTTTTCAAGGTCCGCAATCAGTTCCGCCCGTTTTTCAGGAACAATCAGGTCGATGCGGTCGTACAGCACCAGTTTGGCGGAGGTGTGCTTGAGCAGCCGCTCGCTTTCCAGCACCCAGATCAGCACGACGACCAGCGCGTTGGCCACGCAGGTCACCAACAGGGCGCTCGTAGAGAGTTCATAATGCGGGTTGTTGCCCACCACGCCCACCAGTTTGTAAATGGGGGCCAGACCGTTCATCGCGGCCAGGGCGATAATCACGAAGAGGTAGGTCATCTCGCGGATGGGAACGGTCTCCGTACGGTAGCGGATCACGCCGAAGATGGCGAAAAGACCGAGGGTCAGTCCCACGCCGACCTCCACATTGCCCATAATGTAGAGCAGCATCAGCATCGCAGAGGAAAACACCATAAAGGTGAAATAGTAGTCGCGGCGACGGCTCTTTCGGTAATAGAAAAACTGGACCAGCAGCCAGCAGACAAAGGCATTGAGGAAAAAGCGGATGCCCAGTTCCGCAAGCGACTGCGAGGTCGTCATCATCGCGTCGGTGATGGTCTGCACGTTCAGCAGTTCTTCGTCGGCGAGCGTGTAGTCGCCCAATTCTTGAAGGAGAGGTAACATATTATTCGTTGATTAATTCGTTGGATGAGGATGTATGGGTTTCGTTGAACGGGGAGGCAGCCGGATAGAGCGGACAGCCTATGACCCGGCTGATTCGTTTGAGTTTGAGTTTGAAACGGCCGTAACGGGCGGTGGGGTCCGTGAGGGTGACGGCCGTGCAGTATTTACTGATGCGGAAAGGTTTGATGCGGTTCTTGAGCAGAATCGGCTTCATCCTACTGGGGGCCCTCCCGTCCTGCTTGAGTTCGATGACGACCGCCCCGGGCAGGGAGGCCTGCGTGCCAAAACGCACATTTTCGAAGTGTAAGTCCAAATCGATGGTGATGCGTTCCGTCTGATGGGCGTTGACCAGCGTGATGCGGGAGAAACGCGTGTGCAGTTCGGGACTGAGTTGCTCCGCCGTGAACATCGAGCGGTTCTTCAAATATTCCGCCGCCCCGGCATTGCCCCGGAAATCCGCGAAATCCGCCATCGGAATCTGCATCCTTTTCTTCTTCGTGCGGCCGTGGTTGGTCTTCCGCTTGATTTCCAGGAACGCAGCCCCGGAGTCGGTCAAGTAGCATCTGGTGCGGACCTTCTGCCGGACCAGCTTGCGGTTGCGGTGGTCGGTGTAGGTTTTCAAATCCGGCGTGTCGAAATACACGGAGTCGTAGGGAATCAACTTCTTCCCGTCCACATAGAGGGCACGGTAGCCCTGCTCCGCCGCATCCCCCAACAGCCGCAGCAGCGTCGGGAAATCGGTCAGGTACTTGCTGTCGATGCGGTTCATCAGCGTGATGGACTCCATCTCATCCAAGGTGATGGGGTCGATACGCGCCAGCAAGGCGGACAGGGAAGGGTTCTCCGTCATTTTTTCTTCGCGGGCTTTTCTTGGGAATCTTCCCGGACCGTGTACTCGTAGGTCTTGATGGTCTTGGCCTTTCCGTTCGGATAATAAGTGGTCGTCTTCGTCCTGATTCCCAGTTCGTTGTATTCGAAAATTTTGTAATTGACCAGAACGTTGCGGTGGTCGTAGATATATTCCTTGCTCACCTTGCCCATCGCGTTGTGCTCGAATCGCTTGCGCCACAACTGTCCCAGGCTGTTGTACTCGATTTCCTCAACCTTCTTCCCTAGTTCGTTGTAGGTCGTCACATGGTCCAGCACCGTCTTGTTGGTGCGGACATCCAGGTTCCACTCCTTCAGGACCATATTCTTTCGGGCGCTCTTCTGGGGGTCCAAAGGTTCCTGCGCGGAAAGGGAAAGGCCAGCCAGCGCGAGGATGGATAGTAAAATGATTTTCTTCATAATTGTAGGGATGTCAGGTTAAAATCCAGTGTAGCCGTAACCATTCCAAAAAGAGGAGCCGGAGGGTGTCACACCCGTACTGACAGACGGTTTGGACGAGCCGAACACATACATCGTATTGCCGCCGGACGAAGGGGCCTTGAGGGCAAAGGAAGTCGAACCGGAGGTGATTCCGTACCACTTGTTGGCGGACCAGGAAGAATAGGAGGATTGCAGGCTGTTGCTGGCTCCGCTTTCCACCCCGCCGATGGCCACCACCGTTCCGCCCTGGAGGTAGAGTTTGAAACCGCCTTCCGTGTTGGCATCGATGCCCAATTCGGGGGTTCCACTGCCGCTGCCATAGACAATACCGCCCTGAATATAGAAATTGCCGTTGGCATCCAAACCGTCGTTGGCCGTGGAAATACCGCAGACCTTGCCGCCGGTGACAGTGAAAGTGCTGGCCGAGTTGATAGCATCGTCTCCAGTCGAGTAGGCGAAGACTTCACCGCCGGTAATCGTCAGGGTTTTCTTGACCTCAATTGCTTCATTGCTGGTACAGGTCACCCGTACCGTACCGCCCGAAATAAGCAGATCGCCCGTCATATCGGAATAGGTGGTGCCGCCGCCCATTCCGCCGCCACCGCCGGGACCGCCAGGGCCACCCGGGCCGCCGGGACCGGCCTTCGTATCGCTTTTGATAGCCCAGCCGATTTTAATACCCTTGGCAGACACATCCCCTGCGGTATAATCAGAGCCGGTTACCTTGATATCCAGAGTACCGCCGGAAATCTCGCTGGTAAAAATTTTGACTCCCTTGTCGCTGCTGCCGCCGACTTTGATGCCCTTGCCACCTTGTCCGGAATTGGTGATACTGACCGTGCCGCCCGTCATTTTGAAGGCATAGTCGGCCTTGATGCCGGCCGAACCACTATAATCTTGGTCCTCGCTGTCGTATGCAGAACCGCCCGTCACATTGATAGTCGTCGCGCCGCCTGTGATAGCCACCAGCGAGTCGGAGGAAAATCCTTTCTTCATCGCGGCCGCAACCGACGCTTTGACCGTGCCGCCGCCTATGTGGATATAATCCTTGCCCCGGATGCCGTGGCCCGCTTTGGAACCGGAGGTCACCGTCAAAGTCGGGGCGTTCTCCGCCAATCGGATATAATCGTCCGAGGTCAGGGCCGCCTTCCCCTGCTGGTTGTCGGCGGTGATGGAGAGCGAACCGCTGCCACTGAAAATCAACTGACCTTCGCTGAAAAATACGGCCTTCATATCTTCCTCACCGCTCGCCGAATAGGCGGCGGAAGAGCCGTCCGCGAGGGAGTTGACACCGCTGACTACGACAAAACAACGCTTTTTGCCCTGGTTGTTGATGGCCGCTCCGTCCGGATTGGTCAGGCTGAGCCCGTTGAGATACAAGGCCTGCTTGTTGTTGGAATAAATTTTCAAAGACCCGTCCGAACAACTACCGGAAAGTTCATATTTGACCTTTTCGGTCGTGCCCGTATTATTGATGGTTACATCCGTACCGCTGACGCTGACAATGCCGTTGTCATCGCCGCTCACCGCGACAGAGGAAGCCGACCAGACCAACGAGATGGTGCGGACGAAATTCGTTCCGTCGACATCGTCTTCGTCATCGGTGGGCACATCCACGGTCGAGGCGGGCGTCGTATTGTCCCCCGTGCTGAGGGGCTGGGTGAGAATGTTGTCTTTCGTGCATCCCACTATGGCGAGCGGGAGCAAAAGCATCCATAAAAATTGATTTTTTGTGTTCATAGTCGCTCCATTTAAAAAATTCAAACAGGCCTCTTCCTTTCAAACTGAATGCAAGATACGCAAGGGAAATACTTCCCTGCAAGCCTTTTCCGACCAAATGAGGATTTTTCTCAACGAAATTCGTATCTTTGTCACTATGAAACAACGTCGAATCAAGAAAGAGCAGTGGATTATTCTCTGCGTGTGGGTATTCGCCCTGCTGGTTCTTCCTACCCTATTGATAGATTGGGCGCGAGTATCCGGCGTGTCGGATGTCTGGCGAGGATTTTCCCAACTTTGGCTCCGCATTCTGCCCTTCTTTTTGCTGTATATCCTGCATCACGACGGATTGATGCGCCTATACCCTCAAAAGAAAGGATGGTACCTGACGGGGTTGGCGGTTTTGATGTTGTCGTTCGGAGCTTGGCAGTTTCTGGACCCCCATCGCCCCGGGCCGCCCAATGACCGTCCCGGACCCCCGCCCCACGAGATGCGACCCGAACTTCCGCCGGACAGAAGTATGCCCGGGCCGCCGCCTGATGGAGACCGTCCAGACGGCCCCCACCACCCCCACGGGCCGGAAGTTTCTTTCTTCCTGCTCGGACTGCTGATCGTGAGCGGTGACTTTGCCGGGACACTTTATGCGAGAAAAAAACGCGCGGAAGAAGCGGCTCAGCATGCTGCAGCCGAAAAAGAGGATGCGGTTTCATCCCCGCGCGAACTATATTTTATGAGTGATTACCACCGCGTCAAAGTGCTGGTGGATGACATCCTTTACATTCAAAGCATGGGAGAATACATCAAGATTTACCGTCGCAGCGATGTGATGCCGCTGATTACCCTGTACGGCATCGCCCGTCTGGCTTCGGAACTCCCCGAAGGACAGTTCGTCCGCATCCACCGCTCCTATATCGTCGCCCGGAACGCCATTGGAAAGACTTCCCGCAGCAAAGTCGTCCTCACCGGCGGCACCACCCTTCCCGTCAGCGCCACCTACAAAGACACCCTGGTTCAGGCGCCTTGAGGATCCCCTGAAGGATTCTCCGGGGGATTTTGTGAAGGATTTTCAGTAGGTTCGGAGGGAGTGGTTGGAGAATCACCGCCCGACGACGGTCCGTCTTCTTGGGAGGGTTCCTCCTGACTGTACGGGTCGTCTTCATCCGGTTCACTTATGTGCTTCTCACCCGTGGGCCGGAAGTCGGATTGAAGTTGATTGGGATAAGGTTCGTGTTTTTCGCAAGCGAAAAGAATCGTTGCAAGAAGGACCCCTAACAGAATGTTGCGTTTCATAGACAAAGCGGTGTTCGCCGTTTTAAGTTAATAACAGGTATTGGACGCGTAATTTACCTGAAAGTTAAATTGTTTCGAGATAAAAACTCATCGGGCGGAAACCGTCGTTGCAACTGATCATCGCAGACAACGGATTTTTCATCCAGCCGTCATAGAAATTGCCTTCCCCGCGCGCCAGCGACTCGACGAAAGGCCGCAACGAATCCCAGGCCGAAGGGCAGAAGCCCTCGGGACATTCGCCGTCCCGGGAAATCCAAGTCTGGCCCACCCGCAAATCGCAGGTATGGAGTATCGGATTCTCATACCGCGCCATCAGATCCTCGTAAATGGTCTGCCTTACTGCCGTGATTTTGACATTCATACTGCAAATATAAATAAAAAACGCCAGAACCAAAACGGCCTGGCGTTCATTCAGCAGTTTATGCTTGACTATTCTGCGGCATAATGGTAATCCCACTTGGCAGCCCACTCGTAACCTTGCGTGGAATCATCGTTCTTATAGACTCGGCAACCGTACCGCAGGGTCGTGGAAGGGCAACTCACATCTTTGCAGATTTTTTCCAATTCTTCCGTTTTGAATTGGGCGGCATAGATATTGACGCGCTCCTGAAGAATACGGAAACAATCCGCCCGGTCTTTTCCGACGATGGTTACTTCTTCATCACAGGGGCAGGCTTTCGTTTTGATATAGTTGGAAAAAGCTTCAGCGGCCGCTTGCTCTTGCGGAGAATCGTTTTCTTTGCCATTTTCAATAAAGACTTCCAATTTGTACTTCTGCGTATACTCTTTCGTACAAGATGAAAAGAACGCGACGCTCATCAGCAACGCCAAAGAAAGGAAAACAACTAATTTTTTCATAACAATTATACTTTAATGGTTCTATCCGAATCGGAACGCAAAGGTAAGCATTTTTCAACGAAAGAGCAAACCCAGCACCGTCAGAAAGCGTCACACCAAGCGGATGGCGTTGATGATGCGCCCGCATTGCAGGCCCTCGCGGCGGGCAGAAAAGAAGGATGTATCCGTATAGGTATCTATACCTATCACCTGAATATTCGAGGTCGGAATTCCTGCCTCTTGTAGGAGCCATCGGTTCGCTTGGGAAAGGTCAATGTGATGCCCCCCGGACATCGGAGAGCCGTCCCCCTCCCCACGAAAAGCCCAAATCCGATCCATCGGGAAACCGGCCTCCTTGAAATGAGCGACCACCTCTTCCCCCACTTGGAAACTCTCAGGACCGATGCCCGGTCCGATGACCGCCCGCAGGTCCTCCGCCTTACACCCGAACCGCTCCGCCATCACGGCGATGGTCTTTTGCGAGATATGCAGCACCGTCCCCTTCCAACCGGCGTGAACGGCCGCTACCACTCGCCGAACCGGGTCGTACAGCAACACGGGGATGCAGTCCGCCGTCCGCGCTCCGATGGCCACGCCGGGCAGCGCCGTGATAAACGCATCATAGCCCTCCAAATCCTCCCGCGTCATACCGGGCCGGTCGATGAGTGCCACCTTGCAATCGTGTACCTGATGTCCCTGAATGACAGGATAGGGCAATACGGCATCCCTTCTCGTCGAGAACGCCTCCACCCCGGGACCCAGGTCGTATTTCAACAAATCATCAGACATAACGATAGGTCTTACGGCAAAAATCCACCTTCCTTCTGGCCCGTATAGGTTTTCAGCATGTTTTCATAGTCCTTCGGAACGCGCCAGCAGTCGGCAGGGAGCGTCACCGGTACGACGGCATAAGAGTCTTCTACCATTCCGGGCTTGGTACACCAGAAATAGGTAAAGGAAGGCTTCAGCAACTGAGGTTTCTCACCTTCGGGAATGACAATTTTGAAGGTCGCGGCGGCTTCCAGGCGCGCCGGCAGGTCGTTTTGGTTGGACAGGGCATTACCGAGGGAATAGATAACGGGAACGCCGTCTATCTCCTGATAATCCTGCACGACGTGCGGATGTCCCCCGATAATGGCATCAGCCCCCTGCTCCACCAACCAGCGGGCCATCTCTTCCTGCCTGTCATTGTGACGCAACCGGTACTCTTCTCCCCAATGCGGGAAAACCAGTACGAAATCCGCCCCTTCCCGCGCTCGCCGGAGTACCGGAGTCAGGGCTTTTCGGTTCAGACGCAAGACTTTGGGCCAGCGGGAGTCCGCCGCACAATTGGTGCCGTACGTGAAATTGACGAGAGCGAGGGTAACACCTTTCACCGGAACGAAAAGCGGATTTTTCAGCGTGTCGGCCTTGGCATCCGCAGCGATACCGGTGTAAGATATTTGCATCCTTTCCAGCGCGCTGATAGTACGCTGCAGCCCCTCCGAACCTTTGTCCAGCATGTGATTGTTGGCCGTAAGCAGCACATCGAAACCCACATCCCGGAGGTACCGGGCAAATTGATCCGAGCCCGAGAAAAAGGGATAACCCGTATAAGGCGGACCGGCCAGTGGAAATTCCATATTGCCTATGGCGACATCCGCCCCAGCCAAATCTTTCTCTACATATTTGAAAAATGTACTGTATCCATAGCGTTCCGCACTTTTCTGAACCGCCCAATGGCTGATGATATCTCCCACGACCCAGACGGTTGCCGTATCCACGGACGGTCCCGCATCCTCCATCTGCGCAGCCTGCGACGTCCTCTTCTCCCAGTTCGCCCAGCAGATAGCACACAACACCAGGACCGATATTCCCACCGTCCCCAGAAGAATCCATAAAAGCCGCCGCCTGCCGATAGACATAGATGAATGTTTTTCTGGGGTAAATATAAGAAAATCTTGATGGATTTTTATGTAATTTATGTATTTTTGTACATTGATCATATAGAATTGAAATACCATGAAAAGATTTGCAGTCGTAATCCTGTTGCTGGCGAGTTTCAGCCTGACGGCAGTGGCCCAAAAGAAAGTCGTCGATTCCAAGACCCAGTTTGCCAAAGAGGTTTTGCAGCCCTATGTGGACCGGGGTGAATTGCCCGGAGCCATCAGTGTTTTCTACAAAGACGGCGTGCAAGAAACCTGCTGTATCGGGTATGCCGATGTGGCCGCCAAACGTCCCATCAAGATGGACAATGTCTTTATGCAATGCTCGCAGACCAAAGGATTCTGCGGCGTGACGATTGCCAAACTGGTCGAAGAGGGCAAATTATCGCTAGATGATCCCGTATCGAAATACCTTCCGGAATTCAAAGATTTGTGGGTTCGGGTCGAAAAAAATGACAGCGTTATCGTATTGCATAAGGCCAAAAATGTCCTGACCGTACGCATGGTCCTCAACCACACGGGCGGTTTCCCGTTTGAGATCAGCGCCAAACGCCGTGACGTGCGAGGCGGAGGATGGTCCGGCGGAGCCCCCATCCGTCAGGTAGCCTCCATCGCCGCCGCTTCTCCCCTGTTGTTCGAGCCCGGAACCGGCATACGGTATTCCAACACGGGTATCGATATCGGAGCGGCCATCGTCGAAGTCATCACGGGAATGAAATGGGAGCAATATCTCAAACAAACCGTACTGGATCCGCTGGGGATGAAATCGACTTGGTTCTGGCCCAGCGACAAACTTTTGCGCACCAAAATCGAGCTCTATACTTACAAAGAGAACGCCCCTGCCGAATGGCGGGAGGAAATGGAATGGGAGCAGCGTCCGTACAACGATTCCCACGTGTTTGCTTCGGCTGGCGCCGGGCTGTGGACAACGGCCAACGACCAGTTGAAGTTCTACAAGATGCTGATGAACCTCGGTGTGGGCGACAACGGCGTCCGTATTCTGAAAGAAGAGACGGTGAAATCCATCCTGGCTCAGTCCACCCGTCCGGAGGAGATGGACGGTTACTCCCTAGGCTTGTACGCCCCCAAGAAAGACAACGAGGATGCCTGGTTTGGGCACGGCGGTGCCTGGGGTACCTCCTGCGATATCAACTGGCACAAGAAACAACTGAAACTCTGGGTAGTTCAACGCGCAGAGGGCCCTCAACCCTGGAAGGAAGAGCTCAAAAAGGCCGCTAAAGCCTTCTTCGCCCAACCCTTCGACACCTCCGATGCCGACAAATACACCGGCCGCATCGGAAGCGCCGCGAACTAGGCGAATCGCTGAAAGACAGCAGTGCCGGGCTGCACTCGGCACATGCTCCTACAAAATCGAATCCGTTTCGTGGAGCATATCATCACGTTTTTGTCCGCTAATCTGCCTCATCACGGAGTTTTTCTGCATCATTTCGTCAAATTTGATGCAGATAATTGTAAAATGAGGCAGAAAAACGCTATCTTTGCAAAGAAATAACGAAGTGTTATGCACGAGTTTGACTTCATAAACCGTCCCAAAGACCTTCTTACTCCAGAAGTGGTCAGTATTCTCACGCGCCTGCATGAATGCAGGGGCCGACAGGAACTTTTCATCGAGGCCGAGGCTGATGTCCTCACCGCCTTGCTTGAGGTAGCCAAAATCCAAAGTACAGGAGCATCCAACCGCATAGAAGGAATCTATACTACTGACGAGCGTCTGAATGCCCTCGTCCAGGAAAAAGTAAAGCCCCGTAACCGCAATGAAGAGGAAATCTCCGGCTATCGCGACGTTCTGGCAACCATCCACGAATCCTACGAGTACATCGCGCCGCGTCCCAATAACATCCTGCAGCTGCACCGGGATCTCTATTCCTTCAGCAGCAGCGCAGTGGGCGGCGTGTATAAAAATTCGGACAACATCATCGCTGAAAAGCATGCTGATGGTACCGAGACTGTAAGATTCCGTCCAGTACCGGCCTTCCAAACGGCCGATGCCATGCTGAATCTCTGCACGCGATTCAATGAGGCTATAGAAGCCGGTACCTATGACCCGCTTCTGCTGATGCCGTTATTTATCCTGGACTTCCTCTGCATCCACCCGTTCAACGACGGGAACGGCCGCATGAGCCGGCTCCTGACGCTCCTGCTACTGTACCGTGCAGGGTTTATCGTGGGTAAATACATCAGTATCGAGATGCTAATCGAAAAGAGCAAGGATTCTTATTATGAAGCCCTGCAGGCCAGCTCCCAGAACTGGCACGAAAACGGCAACGACTACCTTCCTTTCCTCAAATATATGCTCAGCGTTGTCGTCAAGGCCTACAATGAATTTGAAGACCGGGTGGAGCACCTGTGCCACAGGAAAATGTCCAAAGCTGACCGGATCAAGGATCTTATCGAGAAGACCCCGGGCAAGATTTCGAAGAAGGATATTGCCCAGGCCTGCCCGGATATCAGCGTGACCACCATCGAGCGAACCCTGGCAGAACTTGTGGCCAGTGGATTTATCGATAAGGTCGGTGTCGGGCGTGCTACGGCCTACGTTAAGAAGTAGGGCGGCATTCCGCCCCAGGTGGTGATGAAGTGGACCGGCCACTCCGACTACCAGACTATGAAGCCTTATATCGAGATTGCCGAGAAAACCAAGGCCGATGCCATGAAGCTCTTCGAGCAGGAGATGGAGAAATAATCCTGCTCAATAAAAGTTATACAAAATTGGCAGGAAAAGTTTGTTTCTTGCCAAAAATGTATTACTTTTGTAGCGTAAACTAGAGGATGATGACGACTACAGATTATATTGTCCAGTATGCAGCGCAACAGCGGGGGCCTTTCAGAAGGAAGGACCTGGTTGCGTGGCTGGAAAGCATAGGCACGCCGGTTGGTGCTGGGATTCAGACGCAACTGGAACGCCTGATCTCATCCGGCCGGCTTGTCAAATCTGGGTGGGGAGAATATCAGTTGAGTGAAAATGCAAAACCACGCCTTCAACTGACCCTGAAGCCTGAAACCAAGGAGATGGCCCAGTATCTGAAGAAGCGCTATCCCTTGGCTGATTTCTGCATTTGGGATGCAGCCAGCGTCATCCCTTTCATGCTCCATGTACCCAATATCAAAATGATTATTGTTGATGTGGAGCGCCTTCTGGAGCAATCTTTCCCGGATGCAATCCGAGAGAAGTATCCGAATATGTTCGTGCTGCCGAACCCCACCCGGGAGGAATTCATCAAGTTCGGGAGCACCAAAGACACCATTATCCTTCATACGCTCACAACGGAAGCCCCCCTCGACACGTTTGAAGGGTTTCCGATTCCCACTGCAGAGAAACTACTGGTCGATATTGTAATTAACCCCGAATTTGAGTTCCTGCAGGGAAGCGAACTTACACGCATCTACCAGGAAGCTTTTTCCGATTTCAGCATTTCCCGCAGCAGGCTAATCCGCTATGCCCGTCGCCGCTACTGCGAAGAAAAGATACAGCATATCCTTAACCGTATAAACCCTCAGAGCCATGATTGACCCTCAAAGCCGAGCCTGGAGTGGATTGAACAGGCCAGCGGTCTAATTCCCAATATCGCAGACACCGCACTTGTAGAGAAAGCTATCCGTGCCCTTTCTTTGCTGGAATCCCTTGTACGGTCCGGTTGCCCTTTCGTTTTCAAAGGAGGAACCGCCTTGATGCTGCACCTGGATACCTCCAGGCGACTCTCTATAGACGTGGACATTGTTTGTCCTCCGGGAACGGATATCAGGGAGTTCCTGGGGCAATACGGTAACGAGTACGGTTTCACCGAAGCAAAGGAGATATAGCGTAACTCCCGCACCGGTGTCCCTAAATCCCACGCGGAGTACCGCTATGCTGTTACATACCCTTCCGGCAGGCCAGTTGACAAGATCCTGCTGGATGTACTCTATGAGGATATCCACTACAGTGAAGTGGGTCCACTCCCTATTGAGAGCCCGCTTATTAAGCAGATGGGAGTTCCGGCAATAGTCCAGTGTCCCAGCCTTAAAGATATGCTGGGCGACAAACTCACCGCATTTGCCCCCCCACACTACCGGTATACCCTTCTACAAGAATGGGGATGAGTGCTTTATGGAGATCATGAAGCAGCTCTACGATGTAAGTTCCATCCTCGACAGAATTGATGACCTGTCAGAAGTCCGGAAAACCTACAGTGCGATTGTACCCATTGAATTGGGCTATCGCAGTATGGATCATCTGTCCGAGTCCGACGTTCTGGCAGACACATACAACTGTGCCATGAATATCTGCCACCGTGGTGCCCTCGATAAAAAAGAATTTGGATACTCCCGGTCATCCGGGCCAAACCTCAACCTTCCTGCCCTGGCACCTCCGGCGCTGGGGCTTTTTCATTTGCAGGAAAAGCAGTAAATTTGCGTCACTAAATAGAAATTTACATCAACCATATGACCAACATCACCAAACTCCTTTGCTTAGGCCTCTGCCTCTGTGCAGTTGCCTGCGGAAACCCGTCACAGAAAGCGTCTGA
>CACZWF010000023.1 GCA_902784785.1 uncultured Bacteroidia bacterium | reverse complement strand
ATCCTCTGCGGCATTTTCTTCGTCGAAGCCCTGTCCGTGATTATTCAACGGAGGCACTTCAGAAGAACCAAGAAGAAATTCGGCGAGGGAGAACGGGTCTTCCGTATGACTCCCCTGCATCATCATTTTCAAAAAGAAGGCATCCCCGCACTCATCCAGAAGCCGGCGCGGGCCTTGCCTGAAAATAAAATCGTCGTGCGCTTCTGGATTGTGGGCATCCTCCTGGCGGTGGCTACCTTCGCATTGTTAAAAGTAAGATAATGGCTAGAATCGTTGTTTTAGGGGGCGGTGAATCGGGTGTCGGTTCCGCCGTACTGGCAAAAGTCAAAGGCTTTGAGGTTTTCCTTTCAGACCGGGGGGAAATTGCTGAGAAATATGCCTCTATGCTGCGCAAATGGGATATTCCGTTCGAGAGCGGTCAGCACAGCGAAGAGAAAATCCTGAACGCGGACGAGATTATCAAGAGCCCGGGCATTCCCCTGACGGCTCCATTGATCGTCAAGGCGCAGGAGAAAGGAATTCCCATCATTTCGGAAATCGAATTTGCCGGCCGCTACGACAGCGCCCGCAAAATCTGCATCACCGGTTCCAACGGAAAGACCACGACCACCTCGCTCATCTACTACCTGCTCAAGCAGGCGGGGGTGAACGTCGGTCTGGGCGGCAATATCGGCAAGAGTTACGCCTACCAGGTCGCTACGGAACATTTCGACTGCTATGTGTTGGAATTGTCGAGTTTCCAGCTGGACAATATGTATGATTTCAAGGCGGACATCGCCATCATCACCAACATCACGCCCGACCATCTGGACCGATACGACCATAGCATGGAGAAATACGCCAAGGCCAAGTTCCGCATCACGCGGAATATGGACAGCGACGATTGTTTCATCTTCTGCGACGACGATGAAATCACGATCGAGCAGCTCGACAAGATTGTCATCAAGGCCAAAATGCTGCCTTTCAGCCAGAAGAAAGAGGAGAGCGAGGGTGCCTGGCTGGATGGAAACACCATCCGTGTCCGGATGGAAGACCGGGATGAATGCGACCTGCTTATCGAGGACCTCGCCTTGAGCGGAAAACACAACATCTACAACTCGATGGCCGCCGCCATCGCCGGAAAAGTGATGAACATCAAGAATGACCAGATTCGTGCGAGCCTGGCCAGCTTCGAGGCGGTCGAACATCGTTTGGAAAAAGTACGCACTAAAGGGGGCGTCCTCTACATCAACGACTCCAAGGCGACCAACGTGGATGCGGCCTGGTACGCCCTCGAATGCCAGGACCGACCGGTCGTGTGGATTGTCGGCGGCAAGGACAAGGGCAACGACTACAGCACGCTGGCCCAGCTGGTCGAACAGAAAGTGAAAGCCATCGTCTGCATGGGTGTGGACAACGCGAAGATTCACGCGGCCTTCGAACCGATTGTGGGCAGCCGCAACATCACCGACACCCTCAGCGCGGAAGAGGCGGTACAAGCCTGCGCGGCCTTTGCCGAAGACGGAGACGTCGTCCTGCTATCCCCCTGCTGCGCCAGTTTCGACTTGTTCAAGAACTACGAAGAACGGGGCCGTTTATTTAAAGAAGCCGTGATGAGATTATGAGCCTGAGCGACATAATGGCAAAAGTCGGAGACAAGGTCCGTGCGGCCCTTGCCTCTGTCAAGGGTGACAAGATGCTGTTGCTGATTGTCATCCTGCTATACTTGTTTTCCATTATGACCGTGCTTTCCTCGTCTTCCTTCCTGGCAGGTTCGGAAACCGGACGCGTTTCGATGCTGGTCGGACAACTGGGCATCATCGGTATCAGCGGCGTGACGCTATGGGCAATTTATAAATACTGCACACTGAACGGACTGATGCGTTTCGGGGTCATTGGCTTTTTCGTAGCGGTCGGTCTGTTGATTTTCCTGACGCTGCATATCCGCATCCCGCATATCATGGAGTCCCAGTATATCAACAACACCTGGCGAACGATACTCTTTGGCGGACATTTGCAGATTCACGTCTTCGAGGTGGTGAAAGTATTCTCAGTCCTCTATATGGCCTGGGCCGTCACCGCCTGGAAGGATGAGATGGCCTTACTGGAAGAAAACCTTACACCGCAATCCATTTTGGAAGACAAAAGAGGCTTTCAGTGGCTCCGCCGGATGGCTTGGAACTTCAAGGCCGAATGGATGAATTCACCAATGTTCAAACGGACGCTCATCGTCTATCTACCCTTTATTCTCGTTTGCGGTCTGGTCAGCCGGGGCAGCAATTCCAGTGCGGTCATCATCGCCTTCGGTATGCTTGTGACCCTGGCCATCGGCGGTTTCGGCATCAGAAAACTGGCCGGCTTTATCATCTTGGTGGGGATTCTCGCCGGAGGATATATGGTGCTGGGGAAATCCGACTCGGATGGCGGTCGTATAGGAACGGGGAAATCGCGCTTCGAAGCCTTCTTCTCAACCTACGAGAGTCGATTGGCGGAAATGCGTCAGCAAATGAAAGACGGACGTGCAACCCGATCGGATTATTACCGTTTTATCGATGAGAACCGCCAGACGGAGGCGGCCAAATGGGCCATTCGCGAAGGGCGAATCACCCCGCTGGGCAAGGGACCGGGCGGGAGCACGCAAAAATACAAGGTCATCGGCCTCTTCGGAGACTTTATGTTTAGCTTCATTTGTGAAGAATACGGCATTGTGGGAGCTCTTTTCGTCATCTTCCTTTTCGGATGCCTGATTGCCCGGGGGACCCGGATCGCGCATTATTGCAGCGATGTATGCGCACGCACGATGGTAGGCGGATTGGTCATCCTCATCAGCGGACAGGCCATGCTGCATATTCTGGTCAACACGGGTGCCATCCCGATGACCGGTCAGACCCTGCCCATCCTCAGTGACGGAAAGAGCGCAATGTTGATGTTCAGCATTGCCCTGGGAGTCGTTCTGGGCATCAGCCGTCTGGTCCGGGAGGAAATCGACCGGGAAGAAGCCGGATTGGAGCCGGTCATCACACACGAAGGCAACGACGAGGTCCAGCAATCGCTGGACGAGCTTGACGCCCTGGATACAAATGGTTTATCTGAAAAATAGAATTATAGATATGAAAAAATTGAAAGTGATCATCAGTGGAGGCGGAACCGGGGGACATATCTTCCCGGCCCTCTCGATTGCTGACAGCCTCAAGGCCCTGAACCCCGAGAATGAAATTCTCTTCGTCGGAGCGAACGGACGAATGGAAATGGACCGCGTCCCGAAGGCCGGATATCCCATCATCGGACTGGACATCCATGGTTTTGACCGGAAGAATCTGTTCAAGAACCTCACCCTCCCCTTCAAATTGTGGAAATCCATTCGGAAGAGCAAGAAGATTATCGACGAGTTTCAGCCGGATGTGGTCGTAGGCGTAGGCGGATACGCCAGTTTCCCCCTGCTGAAAGCCGCCCAGCTGAAGGGGATTCCCACTCTCATCCAGGAGCAGAACGGTTTTGCCGGAAAAGCGAACCAGCGCATCGGAAAAAAAGCTGAAAAGATCTGCGTGGCTTTCGAAGGAATGGAACGATTCTTCCCGGCCGACCGCATCATCATGACCGGAAACCCCATCCGCAGCTGCATGAAGCCCGCCACGCCGGAAAGCAAGGCGGAAGGCATCGAATTTTATGGATTGGACCCTGCCAGGAAACACATCCTCATCGTGGGAGGCAGCCTGGGATGCAAAACCCTCAACGATGCCGTGTTGGGATGGATAGAAACCGGCTGTCCGGCAGGAAACGACGTGGAAATTCTCTGGCAGTGCGGGAAATACTACAAAAAAGACATTGACAAGACGATGCTGGTGATGGCGGCCGGAAACCCCACCCTCTCGCGCATCCACCACACGGATTTCATCTCCCGGATGGATCTGGCCTACGCAGCCGCCGACCTGGTGATTTCCCGCAGCGGAGCCAGCAGCATTTCCGAGATTTGCGCTTGTGGGAAAGCCTCCATCCTCGTTCCTTCGCCCAACGTGACGGAAGACCACCAGACCGTCAATGCCATGGCCCTCGTGCGCAAAGACGCCGCCGTGCTCATCAAAGATTCAGAAGCCCGCGAACGCTTGATCTATAAAGCGATGGAGTTGGTTCATAACAAAGAGGAACTGACCAAGATGGAACAGAACGTCCTCCAGTTGGCCAAGCCGGAGGCGGCTCGGACCATCGCAGAAGAAGTTTATCGTATTTTAGAGGAGAAAGAAGAATGAAAAGTGTTTATTTCATCGGAATCGGGGGCATCGGAATGAGCGCCGGCGCCCGCTACTTCAAAGCCAAAGGGTTTGCCGTATCCGGGTACGACAAGACCCCTTCCGATTTGACGCAAGCCCTGCAAAAAGAAGGCATCGACGTCCATTATGAGGATGATATCACCTGCATCCCCCGGGATAAGGAGAACACCTTGATTGTCTATACGCCTGCCATTCCCGCCGACCTGGGCGAATTGAAATATGTGATGAGCGAAGGCTACCGCGTCGTCAAACGTTCGCGTATGTTGGGAGAAATTGCCAACGGCATGCATTGCCTGGCCGTTTCGGGCACGCACGGGAAAACGACGACCAGCACCCTGCTTGCGCATATCTTCACCGAGAGCGGCGTGGGCTGCAACGCCTTTTTGGGCGGTATCAGCAAAAATTACGATACCAACCTGCTACTCTCCGACAACAATGTCATCGTTGCGGAAGCCGACGAATTCGACCGTTCTTTCCTCCAGTTGTATCCGGATTATGCCGTCATCACGGCGATGGATGCCGACCACCTGGATATCTACGGTGACCTGTCCCACGTCAAAGAGGCGTTCAAAGCCTTTTCCGCGCAGGTCAAGAAGAGCGTTATCGTCAAACAGGGACTGGACATCACGCCGGCCGATACGAAAGCGAAGATTCTCCACTACAGTTTCGATGATGTCAACGCCGATTTCCACGCAGAGAATTTGAAAAAAGACCCGTGCGGTTACTTCGACTTCACCCTGGTCTGGCCGGGCGGTCGTATCGACGGATGCCGCGTGGGTGTTCCCGGATGGGTGAATGTTGAGAACGCCGTCGCTGCCTCCGCCATCGCCTTGAGCTACGGGATTACCCCGGAGGCCCTTCGCAAGGCCTTGCTCTCCTTCCAGGGCGTAAAGCGCCGCTTCGACATCCAGGTCAACCGACCGGACCGTGTCTACATCGACGATTATGCCCATCATCCCAACGAACTCTCCGCAGCCATCCGCGCCATCCGGGAAATGTTCCCGGGCCGCACGCTGACGGGAATTTTCCAGCCGCACCTTTACACCCGTACCCGGGACTTCGCGTCTGAATTTGCCGCCGCCCTCAGCGGAGTGGACCAACTCATCCTGCTGGACATCTATCCGGCCCGGGAGGAGCCCATTCCCGGCGTCACTTCCGACTTGATTTTCAAAGACGTCACCTGCCCCAAGAAGATACTCATCCACAAAGAAGAATTGATGGATCAACTGAAGAAGACGGATATCGAAGTGCTGGTAAGTTTCGGCGCAGGCAACATCGACCGTTTTATCACTCCGATCAAAGAATGGATGGAAAGTAAATGAACAATGCGCTGAAATATATTGTAGGAATCTTGATTGCGGTTCTGTCGCTGGCGTGCATCACGTTTGCGTTGGCGGGAGGCGCCCACCAGAAGAAAGACCTGGTCTTTACCGGGATTGCCATTGAAAATGACAGTCCCCAAGGTCGGCGTTTTCTCGAAGACGAAGAACTGATTGCGTTGGTCAAACAGCGCAGCGGCAACATTGTGGGACGGAAAGTAGCCGGTTTCGATATCTACGCGCTGGAAAAGGATCTGGACAATACCAGTTGTATCCTGAAAAGCCAGGTCTATGTCGACAACGAAGGAGTCCTGCATATACAAGTCAGCGAAAGAAAGCCTTTTGTGCGCTTGCAAACGGCAAATAGTGCTTACTACGCCGACCGGGAAGGAAAGCTGTTTCCCCTGCAATCGCATTACAGCGCCTGGGTCCCCGTCGTCGAAGGTAAATTGCCGATAGGAAGCGGGCACGCTATGGGAAAAGCGGAACAAGATTGGATGAAGAGCATGATTGCCTGGGTCGCTGCATTTCAGGACAATTCCAAATGGAAAAACCGCTGCACCCAGATTCACATTGACAAAGACGGACGTGCCTCCCTGGTGTTGGACGGCTATTCCGAGCGTTTCATCCTGGGAGATTTCAACGAGGTTGAAAAGAAACAACGTAAAATAGAACAATATATCAGCCTTATCCGTCCGCAGTTGGCGGAGGGAAAAACCTATAAAAGTGTCAACGTCCGATTCAACGGACAGATTATCTGCCAATAGCCTATGGAAAACAAACACATCGTTGCCATTGACGCCGGAAGTTCGAAGATATCGATTGCTGTCGGGTTCGAAGCCCACAACGGTTTCCGTATTTTGCACTACCGGTCCTTGCCTTCCGCCGGCATCCATCAGGGGCGCATCCAGAATGCACAACAGGCCTCTGAGGTGATTCAGGAACTCATTGGCGGGGTCAAAGAAGAATTGTCCTTGGTTGTCAATCAAGCCGTCATCAACCTGCCATCCTATCCCATCATTCAGCGTGGCGCCAAGAGTTCGCTCAAACGGGAGGATGATACGATGGTCCAGGAGAGTGAAGTCGATGTGCTGGAGGCGCAAGCCTGCGATGATGTGCTGAAACAAGAAGATGAAAAAGTGGGCATGAGCGTGTACCGCTGTGTCAGTCAGTCCTACTCCGACGGCATCGATTTCCCGATTGGGAAAGACGATATCATCGGACGCTTCACCGATAAAATCGAAGGCTACTACGAAGTGTTTCTGGGCAACACCCGCCAAATGGCCAATATCGACAATACGCTGGGTCTGCAAGAACTGGTCGCCGCCCGCAAATTATTTATGCCGGAATGTGTTGCCAAAATGGTGTTGGACCCTACGGATGTCGAAAACGGCGTTGCGCTCGTAGATATCGGCGGCGATGTGACCAGCGTGTCTATCTTCACCGGCGGCATCCTGCGCTACTATGACTCCATCCCCTTCGGCGGGCGCTCTGTCACGATGGACATCCGCAACGAATGCGGGGTCTCCGAATCGCTCGCCGAGAATATCAAAAAAGCCTATGGAATCTGCTGCCCGGACAAATTGCTCTCGATGAGCGACAAATTCCTGCGCATCAAGTTGCGGGATTCGACGCGGACAAAGGAAGTCGGCGTCAAGTACCTCTCGGAAGTGGTCACTGCGCGGATGCGGGAGATTTTCGAAGCGGTGCTCTATATCATCCAACAAAGCCAGTTGGCGGATGAACTGGGCTCCGGTATCGTCCTCACCGGCGGTGGCTCGATGCTGACCAACTGCAGCAAGATGCTCAATGAAATGTCGGGCTACAATGTGCGTATCGGACGGATTGGAAAGCGTTTCGCCGCCCTCCCCAAAGAGTTGCAGCAGCCCAATACGGCAGGGTGTCTGGGGCTTCTGTATGCCGGACGCGGACTCGGGAAAGTGTGGTTTGTCAGCGACCCGGAAGATCCTCGTTTCAATGCGATTGAGGATGAAAAACCGAAAGAAGATATTCCGGAAGAACCCGTAGCAGTGCCGGAAGAGCCGGTAGTGGTCACTGTGGAAACGCTTACAAAGACCGAAGAGCCTTCCGTTCAACCCGAAGAAGCGGTCGCTCAACCACAGAAAGCAGAAGAAAAACCGGAAGCCAAGCCGGAAGTGAAACCCAAAGCGGAAGTCAAGAAAGAAGAGGTCAACCTTTTCGGAGAGACCGTAAAACAACGTAATTTCTTCAAGACAAACAAACCTTCCAAACCGGCCAAGACGGAAAGTGGTTTTATCGATCGGCTCGGAAAAAAGATGAGCAGCGCTCTGCAGGGAATCATGAACGACGATGACAAAGAAGAAGTGGGCGATTTGTTTGGGGACGATGCCTTCAAGAACGAATAAAAAGCAAGGACTATGGATGATGTATTGAACGATTTTACCGTACCTGTCGGTTGGGGCGGCAGCAACGACGAGATGATCAAGGTCGTCGGTGTCGGCGGTGGTGGCTGCAATGCAGTCAACTATATGTATAAGCAACACGTGGAAGGATGTACTTTCATCGTCTGCAATACGGACGCCCAGGCTCTCCAGCAATGTGATGTTCCTACCAAAATTGCCCTGGGAGAAGGATTGGGGGCCGGTATGGATGCCATCAAAGCCCGCAACTGTACCTACGCATCGGCTGACGCCATCAAGAAACTGGTGCTCGGCCCGGAAACCCAGATGCTTTTCGTCACGGCAGGGATGGGCGGCGGCACCGGAACCGGTGCAGCGCCGGTCATCGCCAGCATGGCCAAAAGCAGCGGCATTCTGACGGTAGGCGTTGTCACGCTCCCCTTCAAGAATGAACGGAACGGTTCCTACGCCCGCGCCGTGGACGGAATCCGTGAATTGCAGAAAAACGTAGACTCCCTGCTCATCATCGACAATGAGAAATTGGCCGAAGTCTATCGGAATGAACTCATCCAGAAAGGATTCCCCAAATCCGATGAGATTCTGGCGACCGCCGTCCGTGGCATCACGGAAATCATCAGCCGGCCGGGATTCAAGAACGTGGACTTCGAAGACGTCAAGACCACGATGAGAAACAGCGGCATGGCCTTGTTGGGAAGCGGAATCGGATCGGGCGAAAACCGGCTGGAAGAGGCCGTGGCGGGAGCCCTCAACTCTCCCCTGCTCTACGACTTCGAGCTTCGCACCTCCCGCCGTGCCCTGGTCAACCTCACCCTTCCCTACAGTGAAAAAGGCATTACTTTCGGAGAACGCGACCGGCTCAACGAACTAATCAACGAGCGCATCGGCGATCCCTCCAAATACAAAGAAGGTATTGTCTATACCACCGATCCGGAATGGGGCGACAAGGTCCGTGTCACCATTATCGCCACCGGTTTCAAGATGACCAAACTGACGGAAATCATCGGAGAAAACCGCGGAAACATCATTGACATCGATGATGACTTCATCTACCGGCCTGAAGATTACGACACGGAAGAAGAGGAAGATTTCACCTACGACGATATCGAGAAAATCGGCTATAATACGACTGCCAACAAACGGATTTTCAATTATACCGAAAAACCGGCCATGTATCGGTGCAGCACATCCGAGATACAAATGATTGAAACAAAACCCGCATTACGGCGGCATTTAAAGCAGCAAGAAGCATAATATGGAAAGAAAAACGCGTGTAAGATTTGCTCCGTCTCCGACAGGCCCCCTGCACATGGGCGGCGTACGTACGGCCCTTTACAACTACCTTTTCGCCAAACAGCGGGGAGGTGATTTCATCCTTCGCATCGAAGATACCGACTCCCATCGTTTTACCCCGGGAGCCGAGCAATACATCATCGAATCCCTTGAGTGGTGCGGCATCCGCCCCGACGAAGGCATCGATGAGAATGGAAAAGTCGTCAGTGTCGCCAGCGCGGCGCACCCCCACGCCCCTTACCGCCAGAGCGAGCGCAAAGGCATTTACAGGGCCTACGCCGAACAACTCGTGCGGGACGGCTTCGCCTACTACGCCTTCGACAGCGCCGAATCGCTGGCCGCTCTGCGCGCCGAAATGGAAGCAAAAGGAGAGACCTTCATCTATAACCACTCCACCCGCGGACAGTTGTGCAATTCCCTGACGCTGGAACCTGCCGAAGTGGAACGCCTGCTGGTCGAGACCAATGACTGGACAGTGCGTTTCAAAATGCCCGCCGACCGCATCGTTCAGATGGACGATATGATTCGCGGCCACGTGGAAGTCAATTCCCGCACCCTGGACGACAAAGTCCTGTGGAAACGGGCGGACGAACTGCCCACCTACCACCTCGCCAACATCGTGGACGACCACCTGATGGAAATCACCGAGGTCATCCGCGGCGAAGAATGGCTCCCCTCCCTGCCTTTGCACTACCTGCTTTACGAAGCCTTCGGCTGGCAGGATACAATGCCGCGTTTCGCGCACCTGTCCCTGTTGCTCAAACCGGACGGCAAAGGCAAGCTTTCCAAACGCGACGGTGACAAGATGGGCTTCCCCGTCTTTCCATTGAAATGGACCTCCCCTGACGGAGAAGTGTCACGCGGTTATCGCGAGGACGGCTATTTCCCTGAGGCCTTCGTGAATATGCTGGCTATGCTGGGCTGGAACCCCGGTGACGAGCGGGAACTCTTCAGTCTGGACGAACTGGTGGAGGCATTCAGCATCGACCGCATCGTCAAGAGCGGTGCCCGTTTCAATGCCGACAAAGCCAAATGGTACAACAAAGAATACCTGCGTCGCAAATCCCCTGCCGAACTGTGTGAAGCATTCGTGCCCGTGTTGGAAGAGAAAGGCATCACCGTGACCGAGGGAGAAGAAAAAGACTTCGCCGGCGGCCGTTTCGGACGCGCCTATGTAGAAAAAGTCGTGGCGCTCATTCAAGACCGCGCGACCTTCGTACGCGATTTCTGGGACATCGCTTCTTACTTGTTCGTCTCACCGACGGAATATGTTCAGAAGGATGCGGATAAATTCTGGAAGCCGGAAAACACCACGCTCGCCTTGGAACTGGCCACCCATATCGCCGCCTACGACAAAGTGCTGGAGAAGGCCGGTCTGGAAGCCGAGATTGAGAATTATATCCGTTCGCGGGAATGGCCGATGGGCAAGGTAATGAACTGCCTGCGGCTGGCCCTGGTCGGTGCGTCCAGCGGACTGGGTATCGCGGACATCGTGTGCCTCATCGGGCTGGAGGAATTCAGCCGTCGGGTGGAGCGCGCCCGCAACACATTGGGAGCCTGATGGAGGCGCTCAAGCCGGGAATGACACAAGCGGTCAAGCCGGGGACGGTACTGTCGCGCGATATCGCAGACTACCCCGAAGGACTGGTGCTGGTGATAGACAAACCCTGGCGCTGGACTTCGGCCGACGTCATCCGGAAGATCAAATTCGCGGCCATCCGCCATTTCAACAAAAAGAATCTGAAAGTCGGACACGCCGGCACCCTCGACCCTTTGGCCGACGGGGTGCTGATTGTCTGCATCGGCGCCGCCACCAAACGGGCGGAAGAATACCAGAAGCACGACAAAGAATATCTGTGCGAACTTATTTTCGGTGCCACAACCTCCTCCTATGATTTGGAAAAAGAACCCGATGCGTTCTTTCCGACGGACGGCATCGACGCGGAAAGCGTAGCGGCCGCTTTGGAGCAATTCCGAGGGGAACAAATGCAGGTGGCTCCCCTGTTCAGCGCCAAGAACATCGACGGGGTACGCGCGTACGAACTGGCACGGAAAGCCTTTGCAAAGGGAGAAAAGGTAGACGAT
The DNA here is from genome assembly GCA_902784785.1 of uncultured Bacteroidia bacterium. Taxonomy (GTDB): domain Bacteria; phylum Bacteroidota; class Bacteroidia; order Bacteroidales; family UBA932; genus Cryptobacteroides. The sequence goes on along the minus strand of CACZWF010000023.1, from coordinate 10,062 downwards.
GAACTGATTCGCGCCAGCCGCGTCGTCATCAGCCGGCTGGACTTGCTGGACTTCGGCGCCTATCAGGCGGAGCCCGGCGGTACGGATGAGACCCCCGATCAGGTCGGGGGTGACGGGCAACTGCCTCAGGGTGACGGGCCGACTGCACAAGGCGACGGGCCTACCCCCGTCAAACACGCATCCTCCCGCATCCACGTGGCAGACATCCGCAACCTGGACGGTTATCCGCAGGCGACCTTGCGCGTACGCTGCAGCAAAGGTACCTACATCCGCGCCCTCGCCCGCGACCTGGGAGAAGCCCTCGGCAGCGGGGCCTTCATCAGCCGCCTGCGCCGTAGCGCCAGCGGAGACTTCACCCTACGGGAAGCCCTCACGATGGACCAGGCCCTGGCCCTATTTCCGAAAGCTTGATGGCCGGTCGGCGTGTATCCCAGGAAAATGACTATTCCAGATAACGGTCCTGCAACACCTTGCGGTCGGCCGGAGAAACCAACAGAATCTCTTCCAGATAAGCGTCCATCGAGCCGTACTTGCGGTCGATGAGGTCCAACGCGTCGATAAAGTAAGCCTCGTTGGCACCGACCAGGGAACGGACCACCGTCAGTTCCGCTTCTCCGCCTCCTTGGGCCATAATCATCCGCGTGGCTCTTTCTATCTCCGGTGCGAAGGCCTCGTTGGTCAGCCGATAATCCGCGAGCACCGTCTCCCGCGAAGCCCCCAGGGCGAAAAGGATGAAGGCCGCACCCAGACCGGTGCGGTCCTTCCCCTGCGCGCAATGCCACAGGATAGCCCCATCCGGCGTGGAAAGGATTTTCTGGAAAAAGGCGGCATACTGCAACTGGGTATATTCGCTGTCCACCATCCCCACATACATCGTACGGGCGAACTCCTGTACGAAAGGATGGGATGCTCCCTTCGATACAAAATCCCGATAGCCGTGGATACCCGTGCCCTGAAGCCGCTCCATACTGACCATCGCCTCCCGCGCATCCAAGGTGGGAAGGAAAAAGTATTCCGCCCCCTCGACCGGACGGTCGGGTGACTGGCTCACTTCCATTTCCATTCGGAAATCGAAGTCTATGGCCAGATGGAATTCGTCTTTCAGACGCTGGATATCCCGGTCGGAAGCCGTGCTCAAATCACCGCTCCGCAGCAGGCGTCCTGCCTTGACCTTTCGGCCATCCTGCATCACATACCCCTTCAGATCCCGCGCATTGGGGATCGAGTCCATCCTAAGGGATTGAGACTCCAGACTCATAGAATCTTGATGATATTGGAAAAGCCGGTGATGTCGAACACTTCTTTGACCTGGGTCTGCATATGGGTCAGCACCATCTTGCCGCCACGACCCTGGACCGCCTTCTGCAGCATCAAGAATACGCGCAAGCCTTGGCTGGAGGTATATTCGAGTTCGGAGCAATCCAACTCGATATCCTTCATATCACCTTGCATGATAAAGGTCAATTCTTCTTGAAACTGGGCGGCGTTGGTCGTATCCACCCTGCCTTTGATTTGGACAAGCACCTTGTCAACGGGACTGATAACTTTTACTTCCATAATATCTATTAATTAATTTTTTTCTCCATTATCAAACGGTTGCAGCCGTCTTCATAGTTATACTCCAGATGATCCATCATCTGCTTGCAAAGGAAAATTCCCAAACCGCCGATGGGCCGTTCCTCCACCGAAAGGGTGATATCAGGGTCTTCCTTGTCCAACGGGTTGAAGGGAACGCCGGCATCCTCGAAAACGATGCTCCAGACACCATTCTTCAGCGTGGTCTCCACCTGCATATAGCCGGCTCCTGCCTCATAGGCATACTGGACGACATTTTCCACGACTTCCTCCACGCACAGACGAATCCGCATATTCAAATCGAAGGGAAGGGTGTCCACTTCGGGGGTCGCCATCACGTCTTCGATAATCGCTCCGGACTTGCCGGAAATCGGATCATAACGCTTTTTCATTTTCCAAAAACATCATCAATCAACCATACAAACTCCTGATAAGCGAACGTTTCTTTCAGTTCGCTCAAGCTCTCCGCCAAGCCGCGGTAATGCCATTCGTGGTCGCTACGGAGTTTGGCGTGAAAGATTTTCCAGAGTTCGTCACCCTGCTGCTTATAATCGCGCCAGATGGCCCGCATATTGGAAAGTTTGTCCCCCAACGCCACAATTTTGGCATCGTGGGGTGCCACTTTCAGATGGTCGATGGCCGCCTGCTTGCGGGAATGCCAGGAGGCCTCCTCACTCACCCCTTCCGCAAACTTGTCCGATTCGGCTTCGACGATGGAAGCCACCCGGGGACCGAACTCCCGGGCCAGGTCCTCCACGCTGATGGAAGTGTCCTCCACCGTATCGTGCAACACCGCGGCGGCCAGCAATTCAGGGTCGTTGGTGATGGATGCGACAATCGACATCGCCTCCAAGGGATGAATGATATAGGGAAAACCTTTTCCGCGCCGTTCTGTGCCGGCGTGCGCCTGCAAGGCGAAGAGAATGGCCTTGTCCACAAAGGCCGTGTCCATTGCTTTGTTTGCCATAGTGTTATTCCATTTTTATTCTGCTGCTATACCCAACAAACGAGCCTGCGCCATCGCACGTTCCGCCCGATGGCGGTTGTAATCGGAAGGCCCGGAGAGGATTTCATACATTTTTTCCAAATCATTGACGCTGCCTCCTTTTCGCACCATCGCGACATTGCACAAACTCTGCAAACCGATGGAAGAGGTCAGGATATCGATATCCGTACCGCCAATCTGATGGACGGCCATACGATAAGCATCTCCGCCATAGTCCTTGATCATTTTTTCTATATCTCCCAAAGTCTTACAACCGATATATTGCAGGACCCCGAGATAAGGGAACAAGGAGATTTCATGGATTTCCGCCTGGTTGACGGCGGCGATGGATTTGTTCAGCGTATCAAAGGGATGGAGCGACAGATAACTGCGAAAGGAATCTCCGTCGAGCGTCACTTCATCAAAACGCCCGCTGGCCACCATACCCTGAACCTTGCGGCGATAGTCGCTGATGGCAAGACGCATCCGGCTGAACTCATCATCCACCAGTTCCAACATACCGGCCAGACGGCTCAGATTGCGCAGATAATTGCGGGGAACCTCCACATCGGATTTATAACCGGTATCGTGATAGATGGCCGCCCAGATATGCTGCAAGGTGGTACGCATCTGCACTTCGAAACGGTAGTTCACAATGTCCGGAAACTCCGGGTCCTCATAGGATCCCTCCGGAATCCGGCAGATATAGTGGAGGGAATTGTAGCCGAAACTGTCCAGACTGTGCGTGGTGCGTTTGTCCACCGAATTCTCCCAATCCACATTGAAAAGACCTTCAACGATGGCCGCAATTTTGTCCACGTCGCCACTGTAAAGCGTGATGACACGGACTCCCACCAAATCGGTGATATCGCTCAGAAAGGCATACTTCGAGCCTTTGAGTTCCAGTTTCCCGGCCAGTGAGTCCTCGGTCTTGACGCGGCTCTCACAGGCTGTTACCATCAATCCTGCTTTAACGATAGCCTCTTTGATGCGTCCGTACGCCCACTTTTCTAAACGGAGCAAAGCCGGCTTGATCGCACGATAATCTTCGAGCATCATCGTGCAATGCAAATCCAATCCCCTGTCGTTTTTTTCTTCCATTTATTCTTGTTCTTTAAGTTTGGCCTTTTCTTCTTCCGAAAGTTCCTCACGGGCCACGGAAGCCGAATAACCTTGTTGCATTTTTTCTTGCTGCAGTTGTTGTGAAATCCGGTTGTCACTGAGGACCTTGTCCGCCCCGATATTGAAAATACTGCTGATAGAGCGGGATAGGCTGATACGGGCATCGTCGATGACCGTGCTGAACGCCGGTACGCTCAGCGATTTGTAGCGAGCCTTGCACAACGAGAATTTCCAATTGTCGAAATTGCCCCACAGATCCACGCCAAACTTGATCAGGACGGGAGATTTGATAACCGAGATGTGATAGTTGAAATCCGAACTGACATCCTGGATGCCGCTCATCGCCAACGAATAGCGGTCGATTTTCAAAGCAAAAGGAAAGACTTCGATCTTGCTGTTTTCCAGCCGTCCTTCCACCCGCAGATTGTCCACATAACCGACTTTCTTGTTTTTAAACATCAGCACCTTGGCCAACTTGGTGAACTGGGGTGTATCGTAAATCTGCAAATCGCTACCCTCAATGCGCATCACACCCTTGGCGCTGGGAATGATGAGATTCATGTGGGTATCCATTTGAGAGACCAGCGCCAGATCGCAGGACAACAGCCCTGAGAAATTCGACAGCAGCGGCATAATCGTATCGAGAGCCGGGAAAAGTTCAATCACACGCTCGGCCGTGACATCGACAAGGCTGAGATTGATACCCGCTTTCAAATCTTTCTTGGTACGCGTGGAATAGAAGCCCTCGAAAAACACATTGCCCACATTGGAGGTCGCCATCGTATTGGTGATGCGGGCCGTCCGTTCGCGCATATCCAAATCCATATTCACACTCATGAACTCCAGACCGGAATAACGGATTTCATCGGCGGCCACCTTGATATTGGCTATCACATTGGCGGGAACCACGATCAATTCGGAAACCGTATCCACCTTTTCCACCTTGATATCGGCGACCTGCTTGTCAAAAGCATCGTCTTCCAAAGATGACAGGCGTTCGCGCTCTTCTTCGCTGATACTTCGTCCCGTCTGCCAGGCGGCCAGCAGTTCATCCCCGTCGATTTCCCGGGACTGCAACTGGGCATCCAGTGTCATCGGTCCCCGGTTGGCCAGGAAACGGCGCAGGCCGTCGATTTTGCCGCTCATTTTCAAATCTGACTTGCCGCTGAGAATGTTCAAAGAATCCAGTACGACGGTATTGTTGGAAAAAGAGCCCCCGAATGCAGAAACATCGGTCTTGAGCGGGAAAGAAGGGGTCACCATCGTCAGGCGCCCCATCGAGAGCGAACCGTTCAAATCCCATTCTTTGAAATATTTCTCAAGGGTTCCCGGCAAGGAGAAGCGCAAATCTTTTTCGCGGAAATCCTTTTCACTCAAGAAGTCCGGCAACTGTCGCTGGGACTGGCTTTTCACCCAATGTTGGAACAAACTGTCGCGCGGGACATCGGGATAACGCTTCGCCAAGGTATCGAGGAACGCCTCCCTGCGAATGGCCCGGTCGACGGTGTTCATCTCGGCCCGCACATCCAGATTGAGCTGGCGAATACGCATACGGTCGGCACCGCTCTTGTAGAGGATACGGCCATTGTGACTCTTGAGCGTCAGGATCGGGGTCTGCCGCTGTCCCCGCTTGGGACGCACGGTGAAGGACTCCTTGCCGTCCCGAAGCACCGCCACCATTCCGTCCGAGTCCTTCAAGCGCATACGACCGATATCCAACGAGCCCGAGAAAGGATAGAACGCCTGCCGTTCCTTATCAATCAAGACATTGGCGGAATTGAAGATGCGCAGGGTCAGATTCTTGCCGCTGACATCAAACATCTTTTTGTACAAGACCTGCAGGGAATCCATCCCCACGGTCAAAGTCAGCAGACGGCGTTTCTGGCCACCTTCCCGGAATTGTCGTCCCACCGCCCCCAGACGAATGTCCAGGGAATCGATGGCGGTGTCTATGGTATCGGCGGGCATCGCCACGGCCAGGTGCTTGGTAAAGAAACGTCCCTCCAAGTCCGCCTTGGCAAACTCGGATACGGAGAGTTGAGACTGACGGATGTTGCCTTTGAGCGAGGCCTTGAGCACGCCGTCCAAATCGATGGGCAGTTTCTCCGGCGAGAGGGCCAGCAGGCCTTTGAGGTCCGACGTGAAAGACGCGTCGATCTTGTAGAGAGCATCCGACTTCCCTACCGGCTTGGAAGTGGCCTTGAGAGAAGTGTAAAAGCGTTTCTCGTCCGCCGTTCCCAAATGTACGTCCACCCCCATCTTGCCTTGGTTGGTCCAGGCCGTCCCTTGTGCCTTGAAAGGAATATCGAAAGCGCTGATTTCAAAGCGGTCGAGATGCAGGAAATAATAAGCGGAATCGCGTTTGACAATGGTGGCGGCCAGTTCAATGGGGACGCGGGTACGCCCGATGGAAGCCAGGGCCAATGCAGAACGGGCGGAAGCCTCCACTTTCACCGTATCGTTCCGGCGCTGCAGGGCAAAATTGTGCAAACCGAAAAAGACGGTATCTTTTTTCATTCGACCGGCGACAAAAAGCGAATCAATGGTCAATTTGCCCCGTAATTGACGCAAGGAGTCCGTACGAATATTGCTGCGCAGCAAAATCTCTTTGGCCCGCATGGAAGCGAAGAGCGTGTCCGGAACGGAACAATAGAATACGCGGGGATTGTCTTTCAAACGGATGCGGTTGATATGAATAACCGGGAGCGACAAACCGCCCTCGCTCGTGTCCGCCACACTCGTCGTATCGGATTTAAAGATATCCCAGTTCTTCTTTTCGCCATAATCTTTGGCATAAATGTGGGGCTTGGAGAGTTCGATGAAAGGAACGTGGAGGGTTCCATGCTCCCAGAAATCACTGGCCTTGAGCACCACTTTGAGCGAAGCGATACTGGCCAGCGTATCCCGGGCGGTCGAATCCAAAACAGGGACGGCAGGTACCGGAGAGGCAGGCGGTGCCGTAGCTGGGCCGTTCGCTCTCCGGCGAGGAGGCTGGCGATAAAAGCCCTGCTTGCCGGAGTACTCCATTCTGCTCAAGGTAGATGCGACACTGTCCTCCTGGGCGTAACGGTCGGAAGGATAGGTCAGGACCACATCCTCCAGTTCAACGGACCAGTGCGGGAAATCTTTCAACAGGGAAAGTTGAATACGGCCGAAATGCACATCCGCATCCACGAACTCGACGGCATAGCGGTTGACGATACGCGTGAGCGCTTTCTCGGACAGCGCCCATTGGAGCACCAGCGAAAACACCAACAATAGCGTCAGTACGGAACCGATGACAATCCCAAATATTTTCAGAAACTTTTTCATTTGTACTTCTCCGGCAATTTATGTCCTACGGTAGCCACGAATCGTTTATAGGTTTCGGCATCCTTGGGGCAGATCAGCAGAATGTCGTCCGTATCGATGACCATATAAGAATCCAGTCCTTGAATCGCCATCATCTTGCCTTGGGAGGTAGTCACCATCAGACAGTTCTTGCTGTCGCCCGGATTGACCATCCCCCCTTTGATGACATTCCCGGCCGGGTCCTTGTCCTCGACCATATCGTAATAGGTCTGCCATTCTCCAATATCGTCCCAACGGAAACGGACGGGATAGACCCGAGCCCGGCGTGTCTTCTCCAGAATGCCATAAGAAATGGACTGGCGTTCCACTCCGCCATAGACCTTCTCGATGAATTTTTTCTCCCCGGGTGTCCCGAGCACATCCTGCCAGCCTTCGAACAAACTCGCCAGCAGAGGCATACATTCTTCGATTTCTCTCTTGATGGTCTTGACATTCCAGATAAAGATACCTGCATTCCACAGAAATTCTCCGCTGTCAACAAAAATCTTCGCCAGCTCCGCATCCGGTTTTTCCGTAAAGGTCTTGACCTTGAAAGGAGGGGTATCCTCCGGCCCTCCGGGAGCTTTCTGGATATAACCGAAGTTGGTATCCGGACGGGTGGGAACCGTACCCAGCACAATGAGTTCATCGTGCTTCGAAGCGTAGTCCAGGGCGTGCTTGAGCGTATAGACAAACGGCCGCATATCCCGCAAAAGGTGGTCGGAGGGTGTGACGATGACCGTAGCCTGAGGATCCCGGAGCATCAATTTGTACGAGGCGTAGGTCAGACAAGGAGCCGTGTCCCGGATATAGGGCTCGACAATCAGGTTTTCGTCGCTCAATTCCGGCAGGTGATTCTTGACAAGCTGGACATAGCGCTTTGTCGTGACCACCAGGATATGGTCCGCTGGCACCACCTTGGAAAAACGGTCGAAGGTGTGACGGAGGAAACTGGTTCCCAATTCAATGATGGGAACGAACTGCTTGGGCATACATTCCCGGCTGACCGGCCAGAATCGCTTGCCGGCGCCGCCCGCCATGATGATACAATATTGGTGCTCAGAAGTCATCATACAAAATAGGGTATAAAGGCTTGTGGATAATATTGGGGTTGCTGGCCGTCTACGATGAGGACGACATCAAAAAACGCTTCCATCTCCCGCAAAGCGGCGTGGGAAGCCAGATAATGACGGGCGGCAGAAACGACATTGCGTTGCTTGCGCGCATCGACACTCCCCGCCAGAAACTTTTCGTCCGTCCGGTCTTTCACCTCGACAAAATGCACTCCGGCTGTATCCAACGTAATCAAATCCAATTCACGATGACCGCTACGCCAGTTCCGTTCGAGCACGGTCTGTCCTTTTGCCACCAAAAGGTCGCAAGCCTGCTGCTCTCCGCGGCGTCCAAGTTGGGATTGATGCGAAGCGTTCATAACAATTTCACGACAGTGACCCCGCTGCCGCCCAGGTCTATATGTTCATCGTGCACGCTTTCCACTCCGGGGGTGGCACGCAACAGTTTTTGTATTTCTTCGTGCAGGACACCGGTGCCTTTCCCGTGGATGATACGCACGCTGGTCATCGACAACATAATGGCATCATCGATATATTGGACCACTTTCTCGAGGGCGTCCGCCAAGCGTTCTCCCCGCACATCCAGTTCGGGACTGAAACTCAATTTCCGGCGGGAGATGCTCTCATCCACGCGGATCACGCTCTTGCCGGCGTTCGACTTGGAAATCGACTTGTACTCGCCGGCCGTGATGCGTTCCACCTCTGCGGGACGCAGGCGTGAACTGATGCTTCCGATGACGACGGTCACACTGTCGCGACCGACCTCAATCACTTCTCCTACCATATTGTGCCGCTTGACACGGACTTTTTCACCCACTTGCAAAGGAGCGTTGCGGAATGCCTGCTCCTGCTGCCGTTTAGCCTCCGCCTCGGCATCCTGCGCGGCTTGCCGTTCCCCGGCCTTCCGCGCCTTCCGCGCTTTTGCCCGTTCTTTGCGGGCATCCAGCTGGGCAATCTTTTTCGCGATATAATCGTCCTTCGCCTGTTGTTCGTCCTCTTTGCGCTTGGCCAGTACGCTCATAAAATCCGCCAGGGCTCCCCGGGCCTGCTGCGTCTGCTGCTTGTCGGCCTGGGACTCGCGAATGGTGCGGATAGTTTTCTCGATTTCCCGGTTGGCCCCCTTGACGATTTCTTCCGCTTCTTTGCGGGCGGTGTCCAATATCTCCTGACGCATCTGCCGGATTTCCTCCAACTCGCCGCGATATTGGTCGGTAATGCTCTCCAAGGCCTTGTCGGTACTGCGTACGTGCTGCAACTTCTCATCCAGCGCCTGACGGCTCCGTTCTATCTTGCGCAAGTTACGCTCCATATCGACAAAGTCTTCTCCGGCCCGTTTCTCGGCATCCTGCACCAGCGGTTCGGGCAGCCCCATCTTGCGGGCCAGCTCAAAAGCGAAAGAATGGCCGGGCAGTCCCATCTCCAGACGGAAAAGCGGAACGATATTCTTGCCGTCGAAAGCCATGGCACCGTTGATGGCCCCGCAGTTGGGGGAAGAAGCATAGAGCTTGAGTTGGGTATAATGGGTAGTCATCACGCCATACACCCCGGCTTTGTCCAAACGGCTGAGAATGGCTTCCGCAATCGCCGCACCGGCTGCCGGCTCCGTTCCCGCGCCCAATTCGTCAATCAGCACAAGCGTATCCTTGTCTGCCAGCGCCATCACCTCCTTCATTTCCGCCAGGAAAGAACTGTAAGTACTGAGGTCGTTATCGATGGACTGGTCATCCCCGATGCTGACCATGATGCGCCGGAACACCCGCAATTCCGAAGTCTCCGAAGTCGGAATCAGCATCCCCCACTGAAACATATATTGCAAGAGCCCGGCCGTCTTCAGACAGACGGACTTGCCGCCGGCGTTGGGACCGGAAATCAACAGGATGTGCTTGTCGGGGGTCAGGCTCATCGTAATCGGAACCATTTCCCTTCCGTCCCGTTTGAGCGCTTCCTCCAACAAGGGGTGGCGGGCCTTGCGCAGGT
>CACZWF010000022.1:32576-49622 GCA_902784785.1 uncultured Bacteroidia bacterium | reverse complement strand
ACGCCTTTCGCCAGCGCGACGTCCGAAAGGGCTTTTGCGTGGCCGTAACTGATCACAGTCTGCGTGATGCGCTTTTCCACAACGTGTTCCAGAAATCTCGCCGGCGTGTGACCCAGAATGAACAGCGGATAGTCCGGATAAGCCTCGCGCAGTTCCAGCGCTTCCGTCAGCGTGGCGACAGCCAGGTAGGCAGCGCCGTGCTCCATCAGCGTCGGCGCGATGCCAACGGAGCCGCAGCCGTAGCCGTTGGCCTTGATGACGGGCATCACCGCCACGTCCGGGCCGACCATGCCGCAGATCTTATCCATGTTGCGGCCGATCCGACTCAGATCCACCTTGACGATCGTATCTCTTAACGCTTCCATATTCCCTCCTATGCCAGCAGGCGCAGCACCGTCATGACTTCCATCAGGATACCGGTCTTCATGGCCTCTTCGTCCGGGCACAGATACTCGTTGTGCAGTGCCTGGGGCTTGCCGCCCCAATCCGCGGGCGTCGTGCCGAGATTCATGTAAACACCGTCGCAGTACTGGGTGAAGAACGCGAAATCGTCGGCTCCGAGGCTGGGTTCTTCCATAAAGTCGAGATGATCTTCGCCAACGAGTTCGACAGCAAGCGCCTGCAGGCGATTACCCAGTTCGATATCGTTTTCCTTGGCATACTTGGTATATGCGGTGACCTGCTTGACATAGTCTTCGTAGAAAGGAACATCGCCGAAGAAGCAGGTCAGGATATAGTAGTAGAAGGCCCGGAGGATTTTGGCCTCGTAGAGCGGACGGGAAACCTCGTTGAAATTCAAATCGGCATTTTCGATGCCGAAAATGGAACAAGTGGTGTTGCGCACGCCGATATAGCATTGCTTCCAGACCGTCTCGCCGATGCCGGGGCCGGCCGGGGAAATGAGCAGACGGGCGTCCGGCTGGGCGTTGCCGTTGGTGGAGGCCAGGTCCGTCACCCCCTCGGTGGCGATGAGGAAACGGAAGGCGTAGAGGCTCTTGAGCGGGATATAGGCCGAATTGACCGAGGCCTGGCACTGCTCCGGCGTGCTGAAGAAGTCATCCGGAGAGATGACACCGTTGGGATCCTCCCGCAGGCAGGAACCCGCGAGGGTCCCGACCAGGACCAGCGCCGCTACATGAAATATATATTTATATAAGTGTTGCATAGCCGTTAGTATCTGAATTGGATGGATGCCATAATCGTACGGGCCCGGGGATAGGCGCCAAGGTCCATTCGACGGATGGTGGAGCCTTCGGAAGAAGTGGACACATCGGGGTCGAAGCCGTTGTAATTCTTCCACAGCCACAGGTTTTCCCCGGAAATGCTGAAGGTGATGTCCCTGACCCATTTCTTCTTGAGGTTCCAAGCATAAGACAGGGAAACGGTCTTCAGACGCAGGTAGGACGCGTCGTGGAGTTGGCGGGTGCTGTGCAGGTCCGATTCATCCAGAATACCGGCGGCCGGCAGGTTGGAATCCGGGTTCTTGACCGGATGCCAGGCGTTGACCATATAGGCATATTGGTTGGTGCGGCGCGAGCCCGACATATACAGTTCCGAGAAGTTGAAGATCTTTCCACCCAAGGAATAGACGAAATAGACACCCAGGGAGAATTTGCCGATGCGGAAGGTGTTCTGGAGACCTCCGTACACGACAGGGTCGGCGTTGCCTAAATAAGTGATATCCTCGCTGTCCAGCACTCCGTCGTGGTTGCGGTCCACATAGATGGGGGTTCCGAGCGCCGTGTAACCGTTGCGGGCCGCCACGGCCTTGGTCATCTTGTTACGGGCGATTTCCTCGGCATTGTGCCACACGCCGGCGTACTGGAAGCCCCATAGGGCGTTCAAAGGATAGCCTTTGACATAGCCGTACATCATATAGCCGGCCGGAGCGTTATAAGCGACGATGTAGTTCTCGCCGCCGATGCTTTCCACCATCTGCGTATTGTGGGAAATGGTGAAGGCGGTGGTCCACACGAAGTCGCTCGTGACGATGTTGCGGGACTCGATGGAGAGTTCCATGCCTTTGTTGGAGGTGGCTCCGATGTTGGTCAGGCGGCTGGAATAACCCGTTTGGTTGGCCACCTGCACATCCAGCAGCAGGTCGGAGGTGTAGGCGTAATAGGCCTCCGCCGTAAAACTGAGACGGTTGTTGAAGAAAGAACCCGTGAGGGCCAGGTTCACCAGGTCCGTCTTCTCCCAACGCAGGTCGGGCGAAGCGAGACGGTTGGGATAATAGGCCACCGGCTGCACCCCGGAGAAAAGATAGCCCGTCGTCACGGAAGTCAGGGACGCGAGGGAACGGTAGGTCGAAATCGCATCGTTGCCGCTGCGGCCGTAACTGAGTTTGAGGGACAATTCGTCCACATCGGCCGCCGCCTTCATAAAGGACTCGTTCTGGATGTTCCAACGCAAAGCCGCCGAAGGGAAGAAGCCCCACTTGTTGTTGGCGGCGAAGTTGGAGGCACCGTCCGCGCGGGCCGTGAGGGTGAGATAGTAGCGTTTGTCGAAATTGTAGTTGACACGGGCGAAGAAAGATAGGGTCCGTTTCTTCGCATCGCCGCTGGAGGCGACATAAGTGTTCTTGTCCTGGACGGCGTCCATATCCCGCCAGGTCATTTCATCCACCAGATAACCCTGTCCGGAAAGTCCCAGGTTGTCGTTGGTGTAATTGTACCAGGCGCTGCCGCCCATCACGTCCACGGAATGTTTCTTGGCGAATTTCCGTTTCCAGTTGAGCGTGAGGTCCCAGTTCATCTTTTCCTCCGCGTAGTAGTAGCGGGTGGCTTTACCGCCCAGACCGTCCATGCGGGTCGGAAGCGTGGAGGGATTGTACGCATACTTGTTGCGGTCGAAACGATAGTACGAGAACTGGGTGTGCAGTTTGACCCGTTTGCCGATTTTGACATCCGCGTGTCCGACGAGGGTGAGGATGCTGCGGACGGTGTTGCTGATATTTTCGCTAATCTGATAGCTCGGCATCGTGACTTTCGCGCCCGACTTGTTCAAAGGGTTGGTGATGGCGTCGGTCGGGATGAGCGGCGAAAGATAGATGGCGGAATGATAGATGTTGGTGCCGCCGATCTGGGCCAGGTTGTCATCCGTGTTGCGGTAGGTGTAATTGACTTTCACCCCCAGGTTGAGCCACTTGAACAAATCCGCGGAAGCGTTGACGCGCGCCACCATATTGCGGACACCGCTGTTCTTGATGATACCCCGGTTGTCATAATGGTTGAAGGAGGCGTAGTATTTGGCCGAGCCGATGGTGCCGCTGGCCGAAATCTGCTCGGAATGGTAGGGCGCCACCCGGGTGATGGCTCCGACCCAGTCCGTTCCCGCGCCGTAAGCAATCGGGTCTTTGATGCGGGCCTCCGAAATCGGGGTCTCCGTCGTGATGGAGGAATAGGTGCTGGTATTGATCTGCGCGTACTCGTTCAAATAATTGGAGAACTGGGTGGCGTTCATCACATCCAGTTTGGCCGGCAGCATCGACACGCCGCCGGTGAGTTTGGCCGTCACGCTCACGCTCGAGCCCGCCTGCGCTTCTTTGGTGGTGATGAGAATCACACCGTTGCTGCCCCGCGCGCCATAGATGGCTGTCGAAGAAGCATCTTTGAGAATAGAGATGGATTCGATGTCCGCCGGGTTAATGTCATTGAGGTCGGAAACCGCGTCCAACACGCCGTCCACCACAATCAGCGGGTCGTTGGAAGCCGAGATGCTTCGGGTACCGCGCACACGGATGGAAGTGGTGGCGTCGGGGTCGCCCGAAGTGCTCATGATATCGGCGCCGGCCACACGGCCCTGCATCGCCTGGTCCACGCTGGTGACGGCGGCGGAACGCAAGTCGCCCATATTGACATTGGTCACACTGCCGGTGAGGTCGGATTTGTTGACGCTGCCATAACCCACCACGACGACTTCGTTGAGCACCGTGGTACTGTTGGGCTGCATCACGATATCGATGTTGCCGCCCTTCTTCGGGGCCGGAACGACGGCGTCGTCATAGCCCATAAAATAGGCCACCAGCACATCTCCCGGCTCGCATTCGATGACAAAGCGGCCTTTTTCATCGGCGGCCGAGGTATTGCGGACCTGTCCGTCGGCGCTGGGCTTGGACACGATGATGGCGCCCATCAGGGCCTCGCCTTTCTCATCGGCGATGCTGCCCGTCACCTTGACCGGCGCGGCGGCGAGCCGCACGGTCAGCAAGAGCAGCAGGAGGGTGAAGCCTCCGATTCGCAAGTTATTCTTCCGGATCATCGTCATCGTCCTCCTCACCGTTGATTTCGTCGCGTACGACAGGGATTTCATAAATACTGACATTGTCCACATACAAGACAGCGCCCGCTCCGGCCGGAAGCGACAGAGTCAGGGTGGTTTCCGAACTGAAGACCACGCCGCCGTTGTAGATGCGGATCATCTGGAAACAGGCGGGTTCAAAGGTATCGTAGGGAGCCACGTCCGTCACATATTCCGTGCGGGACACCGTCGGGAAAGTCGCGCCGCCGCCCAGCGTCAGATGCAAAGGAATGTTGAGCATCTCCGACGAGCCGCCCGCCATTTCCGCCCGGGCCTCAAATGTAACATAGGCGTTACGGATGCCGCTGATACCCGTCATCGCGCCGCTGTTCCAACTGTCGCCCGGCTGCAAGGTCAGACAACCGCCGGCCATCGAAGAAAAACTCTGCCGCCAGACACGCGCATACCCCTGACGAACATCCAGGAAACAGCCCGAGAAAGCACGGGGGGCCGAAAAAGACAGAGTCCCCTGCCGCAAGTCCAGCGTCTTGTTTTTGACCAATGATTCCGCAGAACATTTCACGACATATTCCCCCGGAGCGGGATTGCTGATTTCTTGCACTTGGAACCATCCGGCCGAAGCGCCGGCCATCTCGCTGTAGAAGATGTCCAGATCATTGTCGGAGCGGGCGGACAGGGTGAATTTCCCGCCCTCCACCGGTATGGTCAGGGTTTTGCTCAGCCGCGTTCCATCCGAGGACAGCACCTCCAGACGAGGGGCCGGTTCCTTGGCGGAACAGGACAGCAGGAGGACCGCCGTCAGGCAGAACACTCCTATATGGGCCATTTTTTTCATTTTATTTTACCAAGGTTGAAGTCTACGATAATGGGAAGGTGGTCGGAAGGACGCTTGAAATTCTCCTTCACCCCGGAAGCCTTCGGCTTGGAATAAGCGTCCGGCTGCAAAGTCACCTTCTTGATGGACTTGAGCAGGGCCTCGCTCACATAGATATAGTCGATGCGCTTCTTGTTGCTGTGGCTGGGACAGAAAGTCTCCGGAAACTTCTCGGCGACGACATCGTAGAGCCAGGGGGTCTGCTGTTCGATGTAGTTGTGGGTCAGGAAACTCTGGCTGGCCGGAGACCATTTGTAGTGAAAATTGTCCTTGCGGGAGCAGGCGTTGAAGTCTCCCATCAGCATCCAAAGTTCCTTTTCCGGATGTTCGACGGTCCGGATTGAATGGTTGAAAATCCACTGCATTTCCATCCGCCGGTATTTTTCGCCCCCGAAATTCCGGGAAGATTCCTCTTTTTGGTCATTCGGGATAAAACGCCAATAGCCATAGGGTTGAAGATGAACGGTAAGGATATTGATTTTCTTGCCCTCCACATTCAGACGCGCCCATCCGGCACCGTGCATCACCACGGAATCCGGCTGCCCGCCCACGAATGCCCCCAGGGAATCGATGCGGTATTTGGAGGTAATGACCTGCGGGAAAGGGTCACGCATTCCGCCGACGAACACATATTCGTGGCCATAGCGCCGGGCCAGTTCCGGCCAGCCCGCGGGCAGGTAACGCTGCTCCTTGGGAAGGTGCTCTTCGGAATCGGTGGCGCACAGGGTGGCGGCTTCCGTCCAGACGCAGACATCCGGGTCCTTGCTCACAATCCAGTTGACGAAACGCTCGTAATTGTCACTCTGTCCGTCCCACATCCCCATCTGGATATTCCAATAGAGCAGACGGAATTTCTTTTCCGGTTTTTTGCCCGCCTGCAAAGGCAGCGCGGCCATCAGGAGAAAGAGGAATAACGGTATCAGTCTTTTCGCGTTCATAGGCATCTTATTTTAAAATTGTAAATCCACCAGCAGGGGCAGGTGGTCGGAGGGTTTGTAGAAATTCGAAAAGGCGGTAGGGAGCGGCTCCGTATCGTTTTCCAGCAGGACGGCGGCATCGACCACCCGTCCATAAGCGGCCGCATCCATATAAACATAGTCGATACGGCGCTTGCCCGCGTTGGTGTACAGGAAACAACCCGGATAACGGCTGCCGAACACATCTTTCAGCGAAGTGTTGCCGGAGATATAATCGGACACCAGATAACCTTCATCCTTGGTATAGAACGGCGCATCCTGGCGGGAAGTCGCATTATAGTCGCCCAGCAGAATCCAGCCGCTGATGCCCAGGGAAGGGTCCAGCACGCTCTTCGAGAGGATGTATGCCATCTCATCCCGCCTTTCCGTTTCCCGGCTCGTGCCGTCGGACTCGTTGGGGCGCAGGTGCAACGCCAGCGGATAGACATTCCCCCGGGGCGTTTCCACCCGATAGATACCTGCGCCGTGCTTGAGCGACGAACCGCCGAGTTGCTGCAAGAGCGTGACGGGATAGCGGGAAGTCACCACCTGCGGAAAATCATCATTGCGGGATACTTTGTGGTAATTGTGCCCGTAACGGGCCGCCAAATCGCCCCAATGGGCGGGCAGATAGCGGTCCGTATCCCACTTGACCTCCGAATCCGTTTTCAATCGGGACTCCGCTTCGCAGAACACGCAGATGTCGGGATTATATTTCTGAATGAAGGCCACAAAATGATCGTAGCCGCCGCCCTGGTCGCCTCACATACCATTCTGGATATTCCAGTAAAGCAGCCGGATGCCGCCCCGGGCATCCCAGGAGCCCGGTATCTCCCTCACCTGGATTTCATCCAGATAGAAGCCGTGCGCTCCCTCGTCGGAAGACAGGGCCAGCCACTGGAGCATCGTCAGGTCGGTACAGTTGTCTATCTTCACCCGGATATCCCGCCATTGTCCTTTGCCCAGCAACGCGGGAGTCAGCCGCAAAGTATCAGCGGCGCCTTTCTGGGAGAGGCAGTCCTTCGAGCCCGGCTCGCCATCCAACCACCACTCGGTCATCACGTTTTCACTCCCCTGCGCCAAGAACGCCACATCGTCCCGGATAGAGGCATCCAGACAGAGCCTGAACTTGACTTCCAGATTCTTGAGGGTGCGGAAACCGTATTGGCTCAAGGGATAGAGGGAAAACCAGCCCCGGTTGCCGTCGCCGGTACCTATTGAAATATAACCCGGATATTCCCGGCAGCGGAGCATCCACCGGTGGTCGGTGAAGCCCCGGCTCCGCACATAGGAATCTGTCATCTGGTGCTGTTCGCGCACCGGTTCCTGCTGCCGCGAGACAAAACCCGAGCCCGGCGTATTGGCCGGGACATCCGTAAGGGCGTATTCATAACCCGTCAAGGTATTGGAACCATCCAGTGTAGGTACGGCGGCGGAAGGCGCTTGTCCTGCATTGCCGGCCACCACATCACCGCCCCAGACACAGCGGTCGAAGCCCTCGAACCAAAGCAAGTTCTTATCGGGTGCAAGCCTAAGTTCTTTGTGCCACACATCACCCGGCTCGAGCGAAATATCCCCGAGCGCCACCTCTTTCATCTGATGGTTGGCGTCACAGACCCGCAAAGAAACCGCTTGGAGATTGCATCCCATCACGACAATCGGATAATGATCGACATCTCCCGATTCCGAGCAGTTGAGCGTCAGTTCGTTTCCTTTCGCAGCAAAAGCCCAGGAACGGCTCGTGCGGCTCCAGGTGGCCGTTCCACATAGCGGAGACTCCGCCGTCAATCGGAGAGAAACGATTTTTGTCATCCCGGACAGCTCGAAATCCAGCACCGCATAAGGCGGGCGGAAATCCAGAAAGCCGCCGAGTTCGGGATTGTATTCCGCCATCAGAGGAAGTTCCCTCAAATCGGAACTTTTGTGCAGAAACTGGGCCGAAGGAATGGAAACAGGTGCCGTCGGGCCGCCCGCATACCAGCGGGAAGAACCCTCGGCGGTCAATTCCGCGCTATAGACATTGAACGATGACGTTTCCGCATCGGCATACCAGGCCTTGCGGGAAGGATTGTATTGCGGCTTGTATTCTTTTCCATTGATAAGTACAGTCCGGGTACTCAAATCAAGCGCAAAAGACTCGTCTATCTGCTCCAGGGCGTTGATGCGGAGATAGAAGCGCTTCATCCCGTCGGCCAACGCCGGCTCATCGGGATCGGTCTCCCCACCGCCGGTGGTATCGTCGCTCTTCTCCTTGGTACAAGAGGCTACTGCCAAAAGCAGCAGAAAAGCCAAACAAAACAAGCATTTCCCGAGCAAGGAAGCGTGATGAGAAGCAATAGGAAACAGTCGCAAAATCATAAGTCCGTTTTCTTGGTTTTTTCCACACAAAATTACGCCTCGCGTATATAATAAACAATATACCCTATGATTAATTAAAATAATTTCAGAGAAATTAAAAGCACAAAATACGTCTATAATAGCGTATTAGCACATTTTTTACCCACTAGAGCATATTGAAAAATTCAAAATAATTTATACCTTTGCGATATGAAAAAATTTGAATTTTTGCTCTTTTTCTCTTGCTTGCTCTGCGCTTGCTCTTCATCGGACGAGTTGAAAAAACTCGACCGGATATTGGACAACGCCCCGGTGTACGAGCGGAGTTTCCACCGTCAGATCGATAGCTTGAAGACCTGCTTTTCAGAGGCAGAAAACGACTCCGCGCGATTCCGCATCGCCTGGGAAATCAGCGATAGATATAAGGTGTACAACATCGACACCTGCTTACAGTATGTCCGCTTGATGGAAGACAACGCCCGAAGCGAAAAGGAGACCCTCATCGCCCGCAGCGCCCTGGTCTATGCGTTGGTATGTATGGGAAAAGACCAGGAAGCATTGGATATTTTCCATAGCATCCCGACGGATTTTCCCTTCGACGAGGACACCAGAATCTATTACGAGGGAGGCGTCCACCTGTTTTGGACGATGGCGGAACTGCACCCCGAAATCAAGGACTCGTGTTGGAAGATACGCCAGAAAATCCGTCTTGAACTCCTTCAGCACGACTCTACCTCTTATTTCGGGAAAACCTATTTGATCCACGAAAAAAACACCGAAAAGAAATATGATGAGCTGGAAGACATCGCCCGCTCCATTCTGGCCTTAGACGACCTTCCCCTACGCTACCGCGCCATCACCGAAGACAATCTGGGGCTGCTGATGCGAAAAACGAATCGCAAGGATGAAGCCATCGAACTATTCACCCAGGCCGCCATCATTGATTTGACTACGGCGACCAAGGAATACAACTCCCTCTATCACCTGGCCAGATTGCTGCACGAAAAGGGAGACAACGAAAGGGCCTGCCGCTATATGATACGGACGGTCAACGACGCTATTTTCTGCAACTACTACTCCCACTACAAACGTAGCGCGTTGGCGGCGCCGATGATTCACCGAGCCTTCCTGCAGGAATCCGCGCGCAACAAGCGGCACATGAGCGAACTGACGATTCTCCTGGCCCTGCTGCTGGCGGTCGCCACCCTGCTGCTCGTCGCCCGTCACATCTATGCCGGACGGGAACGGGTCGCCGCCGAAAAGATCCGCGTCACCAACGAGAAACTGAAAATCGCCAACGTCCAACTGAAGGACGGCAACGCCATCCGGGACAATGTGCTTTCCCAATATATGGAAAAGTCCGCCTATTATATTAAAATGGTGGATGAAGTGAAAAGCACGATGCGACGCACTTACAGGAAAGAGGGACAGGACGCGTTGTTGAAAATGCTGCGCTCCCCCGCCTACTCCGACACGGAATTCAAAAACTATTTCCGGGAGTTCGACGAGGGCATCCTCCGTATGTTCCCTCATTTCATAGAGGAAGTCAATCGTTTGACAACTCCGGAACACGCGTTTTCCTTGGACAAGAACGGTTCTTTCAGCACGGAACTGCGGGTACTGGCCCTCATCCGGCTGGGCATCACGGACAGTTCGCAGATTGCCAATGCGCTCAATATTTCCATCGGCACCACCTATGTGTACCGCTACCGTATGCGCCACAGCGCTGTCTGCCCGCCCGAAGAATTTGAAAATCGCATTCGAGAAATCGGACTTTATGATTAAATTTGCCGTATGAAAAAGACACTCCTTTTGTTGCTGCTGGCGCTCCCCTTGGCTTTGCGGGCGCAAGAGAGCGTCGCGCCAAGCGAACAGAACGACACGGTTCGTATTCTGGGCGTAGGAAACAGTTGGACCCGCGATTCCATGCGGCAACTCTGGGCCATCGCACACAGCGCGGGCCGAAATGTCATTGTCGGGCACGCCTATCTGGGCGGCAGCCGCCTCGAAGACCAGTTCCTGGGACTGGACGACACCACCTACTGCTACACACACGCCAAACAGCCGCAAAAAGTACATTCCACTTATCAATACTGGAAATACAAGGACGGGCCCGATCCGGTCAAGGAACCGGCCCACGGCTATCGCAACGGACTGGCCGGCATCGGCGTAACCTTGGAACGGGCTGTTTCCGATGAGCCGTGGGACTGGATTGTCTTTCAGCCGGAAGCCACCTTCGGAGGGGACTTCATCCGCCATATGGGACAGACAGACAATGGCTACGACCTGCGTCTGTTCAAAGAACGCATCCTGCAGATGCTCCCCGCCGGCGCCCAACCCCGCATCGGCCTGATGGTCCCATTCGCCTATCCGCAAGGCAATACAGACTACCGTACTGCCTTTCTCCACTATTACAACAACGACCAGACGCCAAAGAACCAGGCGGCTTGGGATGTTCTGTATAAATTGCAGTACCAACGAATTCAATCGGTCGCCCGCCCCGTCGCGACTTACATCGGTGCCGATGCCATCATCAATGTGGGGGCCGTCATCGAAGCCGCCAGGGAAGATGCGGAACTCTCGAAAGCTGGCTATCTGCTGCAACGAGCCCAAAACAACACCCATTTGGCTGAAGGACTGCCGATGTATATCGCTTCCCTTTGCTACGCATATATGTTATTGGGAGCGCTGCCCGAAACCATTACATTCTACCCCGCCGATAACTCCTACACCGTCAGCGGAGACCGGGGAGAGACCCTCGAAAACGGATTCGTCCTCACCGAAGACCTGGCCCGGAAAGCCCGCGAACTCACGTGGAAAGCCGTGGAAACGAGCGTAAAATGAGAAGAAACATTTTCATACTGTGCCTGCTCGCGGTGTCGGTCTTGCTTTCCGGAAACGCATCGGCCAAGGAAAACAATTGGATTGTGCACCGCCATACGCAAGACGACGGGCTCACGCACAACGCTGTCAGGGCGGTCCTGCGGGATTCCAAAGGCTATGTCTGGCTGGGAACGTCGAACGGCCTCAACCGATATAATGGACGCGAATACGAAGAAATCATCATCGAGGGCGGCATTCCCGACAACAATTACATCACCGCCCTGCGCGAAGATGCCAAAGGAAATATCTGGATTGGCACGGCCGTGGGTGTCTGTGTCTATAAACCGGGCCACGAGAAGGCCACACGATTCGCCCCCTTGGCGGAATACGACTTCCAAGTCTATCAGATTGTCCGGGAAAACGACAGCCACCTTCTGATACCCGACAAAGAATTTGGCTTTTTCCGCATTGATACGGAGCAAGAGACGGTCCAGCGAATTGAGACCGGGAACAACGGCAGCATCTCCTACTCCCCCATCGCCTTGTGCATGGATGCCGGCGGCAGCGCTTGGTTTATCAACGCAGACGGAGCCCTATACCGTTCTTCCGACCGCTTGAAAACCATAGAAAGCATCATTCCGTCGGAGGGCTCTCCTTTTAAGGGGAAAAGAATCCACAAGATGCATTATGCCGCCGGTTTCCTGATGGTCGGAATGACCCATCACATTTTGACGCTGAATATCCGGACCGGCGAACAGAGGACATACAAATCCATCTCAAACATCTATGCCATCCATGTTGTTTCCGAAGAAGAAATCTGGGCCGCCTGTGACAACGGCATCATCATTTTCGATTCGGACATGACGGTTCAGAACCAGTTTCTGATGACAGATTTGCCGGGAGGAGGAAGCAGAGGAATCACCCCCAACAGCGCGCTGTTGGATATTTGTTCCGACGGGGGCAACGGTTTCTGGATTGGTTCGTTCGGAGGAGCCATCCACCTTTTGCAAAACCGCACCGGACTGACGGCGCATCGCGGCTACTTCACCAGCCGTTTCGTCCCCGCCAAAGACGGCAGCGTTTGGATTGGTACGGAAAACAAGGGACTGTTGCGCTTCTTTCCATCGGAGAATCGCCTGGAAAAAGTCAAATTAAATATTTCTTCCACCAACATCCAAGGTCTTTGTCTGGATGGAGAGAACCTGATTATAGGGGCTTGGGCCTCCAACCGCTTGACTTCCCTCAACACCCGCACCGGAGTTGTGAAATCGTACCCCATCTCGTTCAACGCCACCAGTCTCTGCCGGATAGAGAAAGACTGCATCTTGATTGGCTCGACATCGGGTCTCCGCTTATTTTCCAACGGAACCATTTCATCCATAGAAGAACTGAACATCTCCATCCGTCATCTGTATGCCGACCGTCACGACAACATCTGGCTCAGCACCAACCACGACGGCTTGTTCCGCTTGAGCCGCTCTTCCCTGGGAAGAGGCGGTCCGGTGGAGTTCGAGCAGTTCACGTCCAACGTCAAACAACCATCCTGCCTGCAATCCAACAAAGTGTGCTGCGTCTTCGAAGACAAGCAAGGCAACTTATGGGTAGGCACCGAAAACGCCGGTTTTTATCAGATGGACCGGAGCCGGGGCACATTCCGACGCATCGAAGCGGAACATTGCAAGGCGGCCTACGGATTCTCGGAAGACAACCGAGGCTTTATCTGGATTACCACGGACCGGGGACTGTTGTGTCTGGACCCGCACACGGGCAACCTGTTCCGTTTCAGAAAAGGAGATGAATTGCTCTCGGACCAGTACAACTACAATTCCAATATCATCGACGAATCCGGCTTCCTGTACGCGGGCACCAGCATCGGATTCATCCGTTTCGACACGAACAAATTCCCCCTCTCCTCCAAAGGCGAGAAACTCTTGCTCCCTTCGGCCGAGTATGTTTCTTCTTTACATATTAAATATAAGGACAACCATTTCGCCCTTCCCGTCTCATCCATCTCCAACGACGTGTTGGACAATTCCAAAATTATGTGGCGCTGTTCCCGGATGGGTGTCGAGCGCTGGACGGAACTGGAAGGTGGAGCCATCCCTTTCAATGACGCCCGCTTTGGCGAGTATGAATTGCAACTTCACCTGCAAAGCGTTCCCAACAAAGAAGTATTGGACAGAAGACGCCTGCTCATCACCGTCGAAACGCCCTTGTTCCTAAGATGGTGGGCCTGGTTGATTTATATCTTCCTGTTGGCTTCGGTCATCCTTCTCGCCACCATAGTCACACGCAGAAAGACGCGGAAGAAAATTCAAGATGAGACCAACAAACTGGAAGCCGAATACGCCAAGAACCTGTATGTCTCCAAATTGGACTTCATCACGGATCTGGCCCACGAAATCCGCACGCCTTTGACCCTGATTACGGGGCCCGCGGAATCCATCCGCTCGAAACTCGCCCGGACGGCGGACCCTGCCATTCTGGAAGAAATCAACATTCTTTCCCGCAACACGGAACGCCTGAACGAACTGATGCTGCAACTGATGGATTTCCGCAGCATAGAAAGACAGGGATATGCCATTCATCCGGAGGAATGCGACCTTTCTGACATTCTCAAACGAATTTATGACCGTTTCAGCCATCACGGCATCGATTACCACCTCGTCTTGCCCGAGAAACCTGTCAAGGCGATGGTGGACGTCAATGCGGTGGACCGGATTGTGAGCAACCTGCTGACCAACGCGTTCAAATACAGCTCCACCACCATCGTCTTGCGACTGGAGAACCTCGGCGAGACGTTCCGCGTCGTCTGTGAAAATGACGGAGCCGTCGTGCCCGCCCCGATGCGGGAACGCATCTTCAAGCCCTTTGTCCGCTACCGGGAAGGCAAGCATAACATCAGCGGCTCGGGCATCGGTCTTTACACCGCCCGTTCCCTGGCTCAACTCATCGGCGGCACCTTGCGAATGGACAACGATTTCTCGATTAACCGCTTCATCCTGGAAGCACCCCTGACCGCTACAGAGACAAAATCCGCTGAACGCCCCGAGTACCAGGAGCCTGTGACACGCAGTTTCACACCCGGTCCGGAAGCCGAAGGAAACGGCGGAACCCGCCTGTTGATTGTCGAAGACAACGAAGAAATGCGCGCGTTCCTGGTCCGCATCCTATCCGGCTATTTTACGATCCTGCAGGCGCGGGACGGACAGGAAGCCTTGGAGACACTGTTCAACGCGGAGCAAACCCCCGATATGATTTTGAGCGACGTGATGATGCCGCGCAAGAACGGCTTCGAACTTTGCCAGGCGGTGAAAGAAGACATCAACTTCTGTCACATCCCGGTGGTCCTGCTGACGGCCAAGGCAGACACGGAATCCAAGGTGGAAGGAATGGAATACGGTGCCGACTCCTATGTCGAAAAGCCTTTCGCCCCGGAATATCTGGTAGCCGTTCTGCAAGGCATCTGGGAGAACCGGAAACGCCTGCAGGCCTATTATTCCTCCAAACCGCTCGTCAAGAGCTCGTCCCTCCCCCACTCGAATCTGGAAGACAAACTCATCCTGACGGTCGAACAATTTATGGAGGAGCGTCTGGACGACCAGACCATCCGGGTGGAAGACATCGCCTCCGCCGCCAATATGAGCAAATCTTCCCTGCAACGGAAAATGCAGGCCCTCTACGGAATGTCCGTCAACGAATACATCATCCTGTACCGTTTGAAGGCGGCCGCCCGGATCATGGACAGCGAAGACATTCCCGTATCCGAGGTGGGCTTCCGGGTCGGATTCACCTCCCACTCCTACTTCTCCAAATGCTTCAAGAAGCAATTCGGAATCAGCCCGAGCGAATTCAAAGAAAGGCCGCAATAGCGGCCTCTCGCATTACTGATCTTGATAGGCACCCGGCCAGGTGGCGGTACCCCTGGACATCCCCCGTCCATCCCGGGACAGGGCGTCGATACTGCTGAGCCAATCGTAGAAATTCCGGTCAGCCTCACGGATCGCCTTGTTGACATCCTCAAGCGAAGCCTTATCGTTGTTGCTGCCGCCCAAAAGCGTACCGTTCCATCTCCAGCAACTGCCGGCCACCGTTCCGTCGGATTCCCAGGAAAGTCCTACGAAGTAATCTTCCGAGCCTTTGAAATCATTGGCATCTGTATTGGACGAACTGCCGGCGGGATTCCAGGTTGTCCAAGAACCCGGATTATAACTGCTGTCCGTATGGATTGTATAGGTTTTGTTGGAGAAAGCGTTCAAGGAATTCGCATTCCCATTACCGACGACGGCCTTGGTATCCTTTCCTTTGGGTCTTGGAGCAATGATATTGTTGATGAAATAATGCGTGCCGCCACCTCCATCAAATCGGACCAGACCGCCTCGATCATCGCTCCAGTCTTTCAAGGATGACGCTTTACGAAGATTGCCGATCAACGAGCAGTTGCTCATCACCAATGTTCCCGGAGCCAGGCTGATCCAAACGGCCTGCGGTCCCGAATCGATATTCGCGCCGTAGGTATCATCCGCAAAAGAACAGTTATTCATACAAAGTTTCCCACAATTCTTGTAAGCGACGATACAAGTCCCGTAACGGTATGTGATATAATTCTTATTGATGAACACGCACGCATTCAGGTAAGTGGTCGCATCTTTCGCGTCGGATAGATTGAAAACGCCGCCGCCCGTAGCATAATTACCCGAAAAGACACAGCCGTTAAAACGAGCCAAAGCGCTGCCGCGCACATCCACCGCGCCGCCATAATGACCATTGTAAGAAGAACTACTCGTCTGCGTGTGATTGCTCTTAAAAGTACAACTGATAAAATCAGCGGTTCCCTCTCCCTGGACACAGACGGCGCCGCCGCAGTTGGTGGCGACATTACCGATGAAGGAGCAATCATTCGCCGTCACCGTTCCGTATGAAACAGCCAACGCGCCGCCTTTCTCCCCCTGATTATTCTGGAAGCGGCAATTCGACAGGTTCAGTTTGGCAGAAGCGTCGTTCGTCTCGACAGCGCTTCCCGAACTCCCTGAAAAAGTGCAATTCGAAACCGACAAGCGGACATTGCTCCCCACAGCAAGGACGGGATGTCCACCTTCGCCGTTGAAATCCGTCTCGCCGCTGACCCCGGCCATAGAAACTCCTCCGATGATTTTAATGAAAACCGACGACGTGGATTTGACCTCAAGCGCCGCGTTCGATTTGAAAACATAGGTTCCGGACTGGATATAAAACGCGTTTCCATCATAATCGGCCAGATTGTTTCCGGAAAGAATGGAGACAAAGCGGGAGAATGCCATCGGATGATCGATGGACCGACCGTCGCCGCTCCCGTTGGAAGAGACATAATACGTCCCCGTCGTCGGTTCATCCCCGTCTTTGACCATGATTTTGGTGGAATAGGTGTCCTGCGCCCCACCGCCATCCGCATAGGCCGTCAACGTAATCGTATACTCCCCGAAACTGCCGAAAGACACCGATCGGAGATTTTGTTCAAAGGAGGAATTGCTATCCCCCCATTTCCAATGGCAGAGGCCCAGATATCCGTTTTCCACAACAGTCTGGTTGTCGATGATAATGGGCTCATTCAAGGCATATTCCGTCTTGTCGGTCGTAAAATAGGCCTTCACAGTAACCTTTTTCTGCTGACAGGAAATGAGCGAAAGGGATAGAAGAATCAGTATCAGTTTGGTTTTCATCGGTCAAAACGTAAGGTAGCGATTACAGGATAATGGTCGGACAAATAAACGACATCGGCATACTCATCGGCAACATACGCAGCCTTAGCCCAATAGG
>CACZWF010000022.1:0-32499 GCA_902784785.1 uncultured Bacteroidia bacterium | reverse complement strand
ATTGTTGAAGGTCGGGAAATTGTCACTGCGGCGGGCCGTGGATCTGGCGCTCTTCATACCATAGTTGTCAATCAAGGGGAAAAACGCCTCATCCTTCTCTTCGGCATTCCAGTCGGCCGTCGCACACCAAGGCAACGAGTTGGGGTTGATGAGCGGAATCTGGTGGTCCAAGACGAGCAATTGCTTGGTACGGACATTGATGGCCGTGGCGGAAGTGCCGTTTTCCAAGTGGGTGTTGATAAAAAGCCACTGGGTTCCGGTCGATTTTTTACGAAGGATGGCCCAAGTTGCGATTCGATAATTGGTACAACCATCATAGATGGACTTGCTTTGCGGACCTCCGTTCTCATCGCACAACCAGAAAGTGCCTGATTTCACGACAGAAACAGAGTCACGCAAATAGAAAATGCCGACATACTCACTCGAACCATTGCCCTTCTTCCCGCTCTCAAGCCCGGACTCAACGGCATAATCCGGCGCGCCGGCCAACAAATCACTCATCTGGGTCGCATCCATTTCCTGAACACCGAAGGCAAGCGGACGCTCGGCCTCCAGCATCGCGAAAATTCCTTTTTTTCGATAGGACCAGTTCTTGACGCCCGTATCTTCGGTCGCCTGATAGCGGATGTTGAAGGACATCACGCTGATGCTTTCCCGGTTGTCGTTGTCGGCCGGATCATAATACCAAGGCGTGGGATCGAATTGGATTTTCCCATAGCAGGAGCAGACCAGCAAGGCGGCCGCTCCCAGAAGTATTGTGCTGAATTTTTTCATTACCATCCGTAGTTTTGGGTCAAATGATAGCCCCGGGCCGTATAATCGGCGATGATATTGGCCGGGATGGGCTTGAGGTTTTGCCGTCCGTCATCATACCAACGGCGGGAAGTCGATAATACATATTCCAAATCATATCCTCCGCCGCTGCTGCTATGCGCCCGCAGACCTTGCTCGGAAGAAGAGTCCGGATACAAACGCACGTGAATCGAGCGATAGGCGGAAGAGATTTCATCCATACTTTTGTACGAGAAATAGTAATCTGCCGAGCCCGAGCCATCGATGTTGATGGGCGTGTCCAAGGCCGGAATATGCAGGCCGTCCCAAGGCAGGCTCTGGATGAGGCTGCCATAATTCCAACGGCGCAGGTCGTCCTGACGGAAACCTTCGTAGAAAAGTTCGATGGCGCGTTCGCGGCGGATTTCCAACAGGGTCGCGTCGCTGATGGTGGGATAGAAGTGCGACTGGAACCAAGTATCCACCGTCGTAGGACAGGAGGTCAAACCGCCCGTGATGCCGGCGCGTTTGCGAAGCGCTCCGATGGTCGCCGCCCAGTCATCATTGGTAAAAGTACCCAGTTCCCGGCGCGCCTCGGCATAGTTGAGCAGCACTTCGGCATAACGGATGATCGGGTAGGAATTGGTATTGCGGGAACGGCCGTTGTACCAGGAATTATCCAAGACGAACTTGATGATGGCATAGCCCGTCGGGGCCACCAGTCCGACGATGTCGGGAACCACTTTTCCGCCGCCGCCCGTCATCGTGTAACTCGGGGGCATAAAGGTCTGGGCCAACCGTTCGTCCCGGTCGGCAAACTCATTCTTATACTCCGTAGACGCATATCCCGAAGTCGAAGTAAAGGGCGTTCCATCCTTTTTCAAATAGGTATGAACGAATGTGCGGCAGCCGCAGTAGCCGTTGCCATAAGAACCGGAGAAGAAACGCCAGTTGGCCTCCCCGTACATTTTGTCCACATCACTGCCGGCCACCCCGAGAATCACCTCCTTGGTCACCACGGCAGACGAATAAAAGAGTTTGCGGTAGGAGCCTTGGTATTCCTTCGACGCGTCCAGGGCCTCTGTGTTGAGGGAAAACTTTTTGGAAGATATCACTTCTTCCGCAGCCGCTTCCGCCTGATTGAACAGCCAAGTCGGGGTATAGCGGGTGTCCGAAGGGACGGCCGGTTTTTCGTTGGCCATATTGTGGTATTTGCGGTACGAGGCTTCAAAGAGGCACACGCGGGATTTGAAGGCCCAGACGGCGTATTTCGAAACCAAGGTGTTGTCTTTCGATTCTTCCGTCTTGAGATGGGCGGCCGCGAAGTTCAAATCTTCAATGATATGGCCGATAATCACATCGCGGTTGTCACGGTCCCGATACATCTCGGCCTCGTCCGTGCTGCTCACGCAATGATCGAACCAAGGCACTCCCCCGTAGGTTTTGAGCATACCATAATAGTACCAGGCACGGAAGAAGCGCCCGATGGCCTCGTAATGCATACGGACATCGTCATCCAAAGGGCACACCGACTTGTCGGCCAGTCCGTCCAGATAATAATTGACATTGCGCAATTCCTCCCAATCCCAGGAACGCTCGCTCTGGGAATTGAACACGCCGTCCAGGTAAAAGCCGTTCACGCTGCGGCACGCCGCATAATCCACCACGCCGGCCTCCCGGATGGGACCGCCGGACAAGGTGGGGAAAGCCGAATAGAAGGACCAGCTGTAGGACTTCACGCCATATTCCGAACCGAAAATATCCGCTTTGGAGGCTTGCACGCGCGGGGGCTCATACATAGAACAACCTACGAACAATCCCAAAGAAAGCAAAATCGCAAAATATACTGTCTTTTTCATCGCTCTCAGAATTTAAGGGTAAGACCAAGGCTGAATGTCCGCATCGAGGGATAGTTGTAACCGTCACCGACAGAATCGGAGGAAATGTCCGAATCGGAACCGTTGGGCGCCGTCACAATATCCAAGTCGCGCGAGAAATTATACACAGGAGACCAGGTATAGAGGTTCTCTGCGGAGAAGTAGATGCAGATATCCTGCATCTTGATGGCCTTCATCCACTTTTCGGGCAGATGATAGCCGATCTGCAGGTTCTTCAGGCGGAGATAGGCCGCATTCAGCATATAACGCGTGGTTTCGTAACCCGAATAGAAGGGACGGTAGTAGCCGGTCACACGCGGCAGCCAGGCATCGCGGTTGTCCTCTGTCCAATAATTGCCGATAATCCATTTGGGCACCTGGTCGTAGGGACGGTTGAAAGGCCCCCACAAGGCGGATTCCGCACTCGGGTACCAATCTCGGCGGCCGACTCCCTGGAAGAAGGCGGAAGCGAAGATGCCGTTCCATTCAAAGCCCAGATTGAAGGAATACAGAAAACGGGGACGGTTGTTGCCGATGATGGTCTTGTCACCCGGGTCGGAGAGGGTACCGGCGCCGAAATCGATGATGCCGTTGCCGTTTAGGTCCTCCACCTTGATATCACCCGGCTGGGTGGAATAATCCGACGAAGTACGCACGGCGGTGTTGACATAGGGTTTGCCGGGGCCGTAGCAATTGTCGATTTCGTCCTGCGTTTGGAAAAGGCGGTTGACGACGAAGCCCCAGATGTCACCCACCTCGCAGCCGGCGTAGTAATCATTGATGTTGCCGGTCGGGTTGTTGTACTTGTCCACCCAGGTGCGGGAATCCGCCAGCGAGGCTTTGACCGACAGAGACATCGGCTTACCGCCCACATTGAACGAATCGTGCCAGGCGAGGGAAATCTCATAACCATCCGTATGCATATCGGCGTAGTTTCCTTTGGGGGCGGAAGCGCCGTAGGTGTCGGGCAAGGTCGGACCGGTCGTATACATATCCAGCGTCCACCTACGGTAGATGTCGGCCGTCAGTTCCAAGCGTCCTTTCAGGAAACCGACATCCAAGCCCACATCGAGGGTACGGGCCTTCTCCCAGGTCAGGTTGTCCGGGATCTGCGAAGGGACCTTCGTATAGCGAACCCTGGGCGTACCGTCCAACAGACGGCCCATATTGCTGAATGAGAAACGCTCCAAAAAGGCGTAGGCGCCCACATTACCATTTCCCAATTCACCGAAACTGCCGCGAATCTTGAGGTTGGACAAGGCGTTGGGATGGACTTTCCACCAATGCTCCTTGGACACCCGCCAGGCCAGGGAGGCCGAAGGGAAGAAGCCCCATTGCGAGTTGGTCGGGAACTTGGAGGAACCGTCGTAACGGCCGTTGAGTTCGAGTAGGTAGCGGTCGTCATAACCGTAGTTGAGCCGCATGAAGAAGCCCGAAACACGCCAGCGCGAACCGGTGGAAGAGGAAGACAGCTGGTCGTCGATCGCCAGGTTCAAGGAATTGGATTCCGGGGTCAGCAAGCCATAGCGCGTGACATACACGCCCTTGAGCGTCTTATCTTCATAGTTCCAGCCGGCCAGGGCCTTGAACCAATGTTTTCCGCCGAAGGTCTGCTCATACTCCGCATACAAATTGGCGGAAATATAATGCTGGATGGAATCATACTCCTGGAAACTGTCATCCGCGTAAGGTTCGCCCAGCCACAAGGTCTCTCCGAACTTGGTGGAATACGGAACAGCCGTC
Source organism: uncultured Bacteroidia bacterium (assembly GCA_902784785.1). Classification (GTDB taxonomy): domain Bacteria; phylum Bacteroidota; class Bacteroidia; order Bacteroidales; family UBA932; genus Cryptobacteroides. Next base: position 28,108 of record CACZWF010000022.1, on the reverse strand, counting down.
CGCTTGGTGGTCTCGTTCTTGTCGCGTTCCAAGATGGAGAAATCCGCCGTGATGCGGAAAGAATCATCGAAAAAGGCCGCTTTGAGGGTGGTCGTAGACTTCATCGTCTTGACCAGCCGGTCCTCCCAGTTGTTCCCGGTGACCAGACCGCCGATGGCGTAGGCCGTCGAGAGCGTCATTGAACCGTCCGGATTGAACAAGGCGGATGAAGGGTGGCCCTCATCGTTGATGGAACGCCAGAAGTTACCCTTGCCCTCCTTGCTGTAACTGCTCGGAATATGATACTTGTCGTAATCGTAGGACATATTTTCCGACAGGGTCAGCCAGGAAAAAATCTTCATCGAAGCTTTTCCACGGATATTAAACGTGCGATAGACATCGGGATTGAAATTGAACAGACCGTTGTAGTCATAGATACGACCCGACAGATAATAACTCAAACGACCGGTCGAGCCGGAAACGGAGATGTTGTGGGAATGGGCGAATACGGCTTTCTTATACAGCGCGTCATAATAATTGGTGCTGCCATAGTAGGTGTAGTTTCCGTCGGCATCCACGGTCGTCGTGACCGGATTGCCATCGCGTTTGCGCAAGCGGAAATCGTCCATCCACCCCGTCGAGAAAGGCTGACTCTTGTTGATGCCCGTGGGGGCCGTCTTGTTGTAATTGGTATAGGCCTCGTAGAAAATTTTGGAATAGACATATCCGTCATCCACAATGTCGGGGATAGCCGTAGGCTGGAGAACGGAGACGTTGCCCGAGTACGTGACCGTGAATTTTTCTTTGGTGCGGGAGGGGTCCTTGGTGGTGATGAGAATCACACCGAAGGTCGCCCGGGAGCCATAGATGGCCGCAGCCGCCGCGTCCTTCAGGACGGACACGCTCTCGATATCGTTGGGGTTAAGCATATTGGGCTCCCCTTCCACGCCGTCGATGAGCACGAGAGCGCTGCCGCCGCTACCGATGGAGGTGGCGCCGCGGATATTGAAATCCGCCGACTGTCCGGGTTTACCGTTCTCCAGGTTGATGTTCAAGTTGGGAACGGCGCCCTGCAACATTTGTGTGGCGTTGGCCACGGGCCGTCCGGCAAAAACCTCTTCCGAGACCTGGTCGACCGCGCCGGACAGGTTCTCTTTCTTGACCGTGCCGTAACCGACGACCACCGTCTCCTCCAAAAACTCCGAGGAGGTCTTCAACAAGACTTTCTGGAAGCCCATCCCGGATTTGACGGTCAACAAGGCGCTGTCATAGCCCAGGGAAGCGATTTCCAGTTGGGTGCCGACCGCGGCGGACAGGGTGAAGTTGCCATCCAGGTCCGAAATGGTGCCGTTGGTGCTGCCTTTGACCAGCACGGACGCGTTCAGCACAGGCTCTCCCGTCGCGGCATCCAGCACCTGACCCTTGACCTCGACCCGCTCCTGCGCTTGCAGGACAGCGGGCAGGCCCAACGCCATCAGTTCGATCAAAAATGCGAATATGTGTTTTTTCATAGGTGAAAATTAGTTGTTCGTTCCGTCATAAGCGCCCGGCCAGGTATTGGTGCCGCGCGTCTTGCCGCGACCGTCTTTGTCCAGGGCTCCGATGGTGTCAAGCCAGGTATAGAAATCTGCGTTGGCCGCTTGGATGGCCGCATTGACACTCGCGAGCGTGGCCTTGTTGGTGTTGCTGCCGGTGGCCAGCGTGCCGTTCCAGGCCCAATAACTGTCATTCCAGGAAGAGCCACCCGTCCAGGAAAGACCTTCGAAATAACTGGAAGTACCTTTATAATCGATGGCGTTTTCACCGGATGCATTATAGTTGCTTTCGCTGGAAACCGCATAATGTTTATTGGAAACACCGGTAACGGCGACCGTGCAAGTACCGTCGAACATGAGCGCCTTGGTGGGACCTTGGGTGGCATTGTCCTGCGTCGGGGCTATAATCGTATTGATGATAGCCGCCGGACCGGAACCGGCGTCAAATCGGACCATACCGTAACGTCCGTCGCTGTAGTTGCTCAGACCGGCATTCCGGCGAAGGTCGCCGATCAGAGAGCAATTGCTCATCACCAACTGCTGGTCGCTTCCGTTGAGTTTCAGGTTGATCCAGTTCAACTGCGCCGCATTGCTGGCCGTACTCCAGGTATTGTCCGCAAAGGTACAGTTGTTCATACAAAACACACCGGCGTTTGCCATCGCCACGATAGTAGTACCATAACGGTACGTGATGTGATTGCCGGAGAACACGCACGCATTGAAATAGGTAGTGGCTGTACCGGATTTCACCTCGATGGCCCCGCCGCTGGTCGCATAATTTCCTTCGAAGCGGCATTTGTTGAAGCGGGCTATCGCGCTGCCGCGCACCGTCACCGCGCCGCCATAATCACTGGAATAGGATGAACCTCCTTTGGTATGATTCTCGGTAAAGGTACATTCTGTAAAATCATAAATACCTAAACCCTCACAGCCGATGGCACCGCCGGCATTGTCTTCCCCCGTCGCTTCCGTATAGTTTCCGCTGAACGTGCAACGGGTAAAGGTAACGGTTTGGGCAGATTCCAACTGGAGAGAAGCGGCGGCGCCCCGCTGACCGGATTCGTGGTTGCCGAAGAAGGTGCAATCCGTAAACGAAGCCGTGCCGTTCTTGATACGGATACCCTGCTTGGTGTTGTTTTCGAAAACGCAACGGGTGAAGTTGGCATTGGCGCCGGAAGAATTCATCTCGAGACAGGAACCCTGCTTACCGTCATTCCCGGAGAAAACACAGTCCGTCGCATTGACCGTGCCTCTCTTCATATCGATACCGCCACCGATATAGGAAGAATTACCATTGTTGCGGAAGGTGCAGTTGCTGAGATTGACCGTGGCGGATTCATTGGTCACATAGATGGCGCCATTGGTCGTATTGGCCGTAGCCGCCGCATATTCGAAGATAACGTTATCGATATTCAAGACACCGGTTCTCATATCGAACATACTGCCCGTCGCGGCGCCGGACACCTCACCGGAAAAGATGGTCCCGGTCTCTCCGGAAATGGAGAAACTGCTGGAAGAAGAGAAACCATTGTAACCGCCCACAATCAACGGAGCGGTGTCCGGGAAAGAATAGGTTCCGGCAGCAAAATGGAAGGTAACACCCAAAAGGGCTTTTCGCTGGGCGACATTGGCATTGGTCGCATCCGTGGAAGTCCTGACCACGCGGGTTTTCCATTTCTCGAAACTCATGGCATTGGCGGCCGTGAAACCGCTCTGGGTACCCGATCCGTTCACGCTCACATACAAATGGCCGGGATTGGGATACAAATCACCGAAGTCTTTGATGTGGTTGCGTGTGAAGGTGATGGACTTATTATAATAGTAGGGTGGGAGCGCCGTATAGATATCACCATCCTGGGTATAGTAGGTGATGCTGAGTCCGCTGTGGGTCACGCCCGGGGCGACGGCGACATAATAGGTTCCGGTGGAGGGAACATCCAACGTTATCCGACCGCCTCCATTCTGCACTTCTCCAAGGGAAATGGCATAGTTGTTAAACGAAACAGCCACCTCTCCCGTCAGAGAAGCGCCGCTGTCGTCGGCCGACTCCACCACAATGCGTTTGACGGATGCGTTGGAAACGGTGAATTTCAAAAAGGCGCTGATGTTTTGGAAAGTGGCGCTATGGCTGCTCCGGTTGACCTGGGCCGCGGAGAAATTGCCATTGGCGAATGTTCCGTCCTGAGTGGAAGGGATGGTCACGTTAATGCTCCCGTCCGAGAGAACGCCGATCGAAGAGGGATAGACGGCATACACATCCCCGGCTTCAGGCACCACAGCGGCAAAGGTCGCGGTAGCGCCGCACGTCGAAGTGGAGGACTGGTAGGAGCCACCGTCGTACAGGAAGTTGACTTTGTCCGAAGCATTCCAGACCACTTCCCCCGCATCGCTCACGGCCGTACGGGTCGAACTTTCCGTTTCCGCCTTGACGTTAAATTGTACAAATCCGCCCGGGAGTATGATTTCCTCTTCGATGGGTTGCTGGGAACCGGCATCACCGGATTCCGCTTCTTTCTGTTCCTTCTGGCAAGCGACAGCCGCCAAAGCCACGATAGAAAGGGCCACTGAAAAATTACGCAAGAATTTCATACGGGATGGGATTTTAGAATTCAACCAAATCGACTTCAAAGTTTTCTGTGGAGGAAGCCGTAGTTTCAGACACGCACAGACAGGCGCGCTGCCCCATTCTGACAACGGAACAAGCGGGAGAAAAGTAGCTTTTTTCTTTCATATTTTTCAGACGAATGAGTTTTTCGCAATTAAACCATGCAAATTTAATTAAAATCCTCCCCTTTATTCTATAAAGATTGAACCAACTTGCTGGTAAAATCGGAGCAAGTCGGCTCAATTGATAGTAGCGCTGTCTAAAGATTACTGCAGGTAGGGCAAGATGATTTGTTCCATCAAGGCGCAGCCGAGCGGCGTAGGATGGACATTGTCGTAGGTCAGTCCGTCTTTGGCGCCCGTCCCCTCCGCATTCAGCCACGCGGAATAATAATCGACATAGGTACAGCCCGGCGTCGCTTCGCAGTAGGCTTTGATCTTGGCGTTGAGTTCCTGAATCAGCGGCATAGGCTCGATGGCGGTGCTCCAGGAATATTGGGAGGTCGGAAGAACCGAGCATATCAGCACTTCGGAAATGCCGCCGTCGAAAGCTTTCCGGGCCATGGCGGAGAGGTTGCCGAGAATAAAGTCAATGCTGCGGGGCTGCTTGTTGTTGTCGTTACCGGCGAGGTCGTTGGTTCCAGCCAGAATGACGACTTTCGGAGGATGGTTGGCGACGATGTCCTTGTCGAAACGCGCCAGTATCTGCGAAGTAGTCTCGCCACCGACGCCTTTGTTGAGAAAACCGTTGCTGATGAAGAACGGGGAATCTCCACGCTTGTCCGGGTCGCTGTTGTTTTCGGAATACCCGCCCCAAATCTGGGTAATGCTGTCGCCTATAAATCCGGCTTTGAAGCGGCCGGGACGGACCGCCCTGACCGGGAAACCGCCGGACACCCCGCCGGTGTTGTCCTTCGTTACCTTTGTGCCGTCCCGATGCACATAGGCTGAACCATACTGGCCCTCTTTGAGAGCGGCATCGTCGGCATGGTTCCAGTAGCTGTGTTGCCAATAGAAATGATAACTGCTCGTACTCGTCAGTTGTCCGTCCCAGATGACAGGGTGGAACCAGATGGAAAGACCGGAACGAAGTTTGACGACAGTGGCCGAGGTGCAACTGGCGACATTGTGGTTCAGCGCCTCTTTGAGGGCATTGTATGGCACCACGAAGTAACCCGGCGGACAAGGGTCCAGCATGGTCTTGTCCGTAATGGCCAGATTGTTGCCCGGATTCCAAAGGGAAACATCTCCGTTGACGCAATACAGAGAACGGTTGTCCACAGTACTGTAATAGAAAGTATCCGGATTTTTGATGGACTCTTCCAGGGTCATCTGGCTGCTGACAAGCTTGGAGGGGGTCTCCATACGGAACGGGTCCTTGCGCCCCCACTGATACAGCATGCAATTTCGGTCATTCGTGGTGGTCATGCCCAGTTCCAACGGCATATGGGCCCAGCATCCGTTGAAGACTCTGGGGCTTTCTCCGAGCACTTGATCGTCCACGCCGACGCGGTAACGCGTGCTCCAGATATGCCAACTCCACAAAATGTTTCCCGAAGCATCCTTGACCGCGACCAGCGCATTGCCCAGCGCGTAATTTTTCGGTGTCTCGACCACCACATACAATTTTCCGCTGGTGCCGGTATAGAGAGAAACGCGCTTGAGGATGTCGCCGCTGTCCCATACGATGTCGGCGGAGGCGATGCCTGTCATCCGGGGAGAGAGATTGCCCGTCGCCTTGCCGTTGCCACGGATTTCAGCGGGGAACGCGTATTTGCCGGCCTGGTTGATGACATAACAATTGGCCGTTTCTGTCACGGACAGACCGGCCGCTTCGCTATTGGCTTGGGCGATGTCAATCACATCGACAGGCAGTTCAGCCGGCATCTGCGGTTCCGGATCGGGTTTCTGCGACGAAGAATCGGCAGGGCCCTTTACCGGAATATACACGTATTTCGTGCAGGAGAAACTAATTGCAATCGCCGCAAGCAGCGCCAGATAGGAAAAGCGTTTCATAAGAATGAGTTTTTCACAATTAAACATTGCAAAGTTAACCCACACTCCCCTTTTTCTCTATTAAAATTCTATCAACTTACTGATAAAATCGCCGAAAGCGGTCCAACTACGGTTGTTTGGGCGGAAAGCAGCCGTTAGTTGTTCGTTCCGTCGTAGGCTCCGGGCCAGGTGTTGGTTCCCCGCGTCTTTCCCCGACCGTCCTTGCTGTTGGCGCCGATGGCCGTCAGCCAGGAATAGAAAGCGGAGTTGGCCGTGTTGATGGCCGACTGCACGCTGGCGAGCGTCGCCTTGGTGGTGTTGGAGCCCGTCGAAAGCGTTCCGTTCCAGCCCCAATAACTGTCGTTCCAAGAAGTGCCGCTGGTGAAGGAGAGGCTGCCGAAGTAACTGGAAGTTCCCTTATAGTCGGTCGCGTTTTGACCGGAGGGAGTATAGGTTCCGGAATGCGTATAGGCGTACTGCTTGTTGGAAACGGCGCTGATGGTCACGGTCGAAGAACTTTCTCCGATAATCGCCTTGGTGTCTTTCCCCTTCACGGTCGGCGCGATGATATTGTTGACCAGCGTCGCCGAGCCTGAGCCCCCGTCGAAACGCAGCAGGCCCGCTCCGGCGTCACTCCAGTCATTCAGGGCGGAAGATTTGTGCAGGTTGCCGATCAAGGTATTGTTGCTCATCACCAATGAATCGCTGCTGCCGAGTTTCAAGCAAATCCAGCAGAGTTGTTTGCCGCTTCCCACATTGGGCCCGTAGGTGTTGTCCGCAAAGGTACAGTTGTTCATACAAAGCACCCCCGTCTGGTCATAAGCCACGATGGTCGTTCCGTAACGATAAGTCAGATAATTGCGGGAGAAGACACAGGCGTTCAGATAGGTTGTGGCGGAAGAGGATTTCAAATGCAAAGCGCCGCCGCCCGTGGCATAATTGCCGTCAAAGCGGCATTGGTTGAAACGAATCGTGGAACTGCCCCGGACATCCACGGCTCCGCCATAATCACTGTTATAGTCACTGGATGTGGCCTTGGTATGGTTCGCGGAGAAAAGGCAGGAGGAAAAATCATAGGTGCCGCTGCCATTGGCACACACCGCCCCGCCGCAATAGCAGTCGCTGTTTTTGACGGAAGTGTCCGTATAATTTCCGCTGAAGGTGCAGGAGACGAAATTCACCGTCCCCGAGGTCTGCAGATCCACCGCTCCGCCGAAACCCGTGTCGGCGTGGTTGGCGGAGAAAGTCTGCAATACGCCGTCCGTAACCGTCAGGCAGGAAGCCCCGCGCAAAGCGAAGGCCCCGCCGCCTCCTTTGGTGTCGGCCGAAGCATTATCAATGGTGGCCGAATTGCCCGTAAACGTATTGCTGCCTGTCAATGTCACTGTTCCGCTGCCTATCGAACACAAGGCGCCGCCGTTGGTGGCGCTGTTATCTTCGAAAGTGCATCCGCTCAAGCGCAGGTTGGCCGAACAATCGGAGATGTAGATGGCTCCGCCGCCATACCCTCCGGCTTCCGCCGCATTTCCGGTAAACTCGCAACCGATGAAATCGATACGGGGCGTATTGGAACCGCTGTTGATATGGATGGCCCCGCCGTTGCCGGTCACGGCCTCATTGTTTTCCCAGGTACAACCCTCGAAAGTAGGATTGATGCCCACATCACGCAGATAGGTCCCCACACCGAAATTGCCGCTGTTGTCGGAGAACACCGCATGGGTGACCGAGAGCACGCCGCTGGTCTGATAGGACACCAACGCTCCGGAATTGTTGCTGGTCGCCGTAATTCCGCTGAAAGTGGTATGTGTAGAGCCTGAATCCTGGATGGTGACGGAGGCACTCGTACCGGCATAAATGGCTCCGATGGCGCTGTTGGTACTGGCGGAAAGCGTAGTAAATTCGCAGCCGCTGATGGTGACGGAACCACCGTTGTTCACTTTCACACCCAAAGAAGAATAGCCCACTTCCGAACTGTTTCCCGTGAAGGAGCAAGTCGTGAAATAGGCCGTTCCCGTCGTATAGACCGGATTGCCCGTGTTGGACGAGAAAGTACAGTCGCTCGCCCGGACCACCGCGCCGGAACCAATCTCCAGACAAGCGCCGGACGTGTTGCTGGTGGCGTTGGCCATCGTGAAAGTGATGCCGTCCAACAGCAGTTCGACCCCGGAGGAGACATTGAAGATTTTCCCATAGGCCGCCTCGCTTTTTTCTCCTGAGAAAATAGTTCCGCTCACACCCTGCAAAGTGAAGGAAATGTTATTTCCTCCCACTTGTCCGTAACCGCCCAGCGCAAAAGCCGTGGAGGACGGGAAGGAATAGGTACCGGCGGCGAAATGGAACGTGACGCCATTCAGGCTCTCCGCCTGCGCGCTGCGTTTGGCGCCGGATGCGATGGCCGTCACACGAGATTTCCAGCGGACCAGGTCCATCGCGTTGGCCGAAGTGAATCCGCTCTTCGTACCGGAGCCCGACACGCTGACATACAGATGACCGGGATTGGGATTAAGGTCGCCGAAATTCTTGACCTTGCCGATGGCCGTCGTATAGGTTCCCGTGTAATAGTAAGGCGTCATCGGCGTATAAGTACTGCCGTCTGAAGTGTAGTAAGTGACGACAAATCCATCCAGCGTCACCCCAGGAACGAGGGCTGCATAATAGTCCCCGGCCCCGTCCACGTCCATCGTGATTCGGGTCCCGCCGTCCGAATAGGCATCGGAGAAATCATCTACGGAAACCGCGTAACTGTCGAATGCGACATCATAACTGCCGCTCAGGCAATCGCTGCCATCCGCCGATTCGATGATGATACGGCGTACGGAGGTATTGGACACCGTCAACTTCATCACCGCCCCCACATTGTGGAAAGCGGCGGATTTGGTGGAACGGTTGATGCGGGCCATCGTCAGATTGGCCGATGCGAAACTGCCGTCCTGTGTCGCGGGGACCGTGACTTTCAGCACATCGGAGGAGAGCGTCGCGGACGAAGCCGGATAGACACCAAAGAGTTCCCCCGACTCCGGGACGACCGCCCGGAAGGAGGTGCTGGCCCCCGTGGCGGAAGCCTTGGCCGTCGTACTTCCGCTGTCCCAGAGCACATCAATCCTATCATCTTTCACCCAACTGACGGAACCGTCGCCCGCCAGCGTCGTTTTGGCAGATACCTGGTTGGGAGCCGCTTGGTCCCCCTCACCGATGCCGCCGGTAATGGCCAACAGCACATAGCCCTCGGGAATATCCACCGGCTCCTGGCCCTCGTCCGCCTGTCCGTCAGTTCCTTGTGCTTCATTCCCGGCTTGACCGGGAATCTCATATTCTTTCGGTTCATTCTCCTGCTTGGCGCAAGAAAGAGCAAGGGCCGCTATCAGTCCCGTTGCTGTCAATATGCGATACAAACGTTTCATCTTCAAGCCCTTTTTTAGAATTCAGCATCATCGATATCATAATCATCGATCGTCGAATCGATATCTTCATCCGACTCGCACAGCGGATAATATCGACAGCAAGGCATATCGATGATTTGAGGTGTCAGATAAACTTTTTTCGGTTTTTTCATAATGGCAACAATTCATCAGCAAAGATAAATCATAGCCATCAAGCCCCTTGTAACGATTGACGCAAGAATTGGTAAAATCAACGCAAAGTACAAAGGGCCCAAAAAAGGAACGTCCGGACCCTATTCAAAAATATCCAGGTCGGGGCTTCAGCTATATTGCTAAAAAGATGGATTAATCTTTCAAGCAACCAAGCGGGACCACGTACACGCCATCGTCGCGGCGGTAAGCAATCTCGCCGATGCCGATGAGCACCATCAGGAAGGAAGGCTTCTTCATCTTGGTAGTGTCAATCTTGTCACGAAGTTTCTTGAGAGATTCAGCGCCCTCATTAATGAGATTGTCACCACCAATCTTGATTTCTACAAGGCCATAATTTCTGTCACGCAGATGGACTACCGCGTCACATTCGAGATTCGTCACGTCGCGATAATGGGCCACCTTTCCCATCAAGGCATCGGCATAGGTTCTGAGGTCCCTGACAGCGAGTGTCTCGAACAGGAGGCCGAAGGTATTGAAGTCGTTTAAAAGGTCATTCGGGCCTAAGCCCAAACTGGCAGAGGCAATGGACGGGTCTGTAAAATATCGGGTATTTGAAGTCCGGATTGCCGTTTTACTGCGGAGATTGGGATTCCATGCTTCTGACTCCTCCACGACAAAGAGTTTGCGCAAGGCAGTGATATAGGAAGCAATGGTGTCTGTATCCAGCGCTTTAGGTTCGTTGGCACGCATATCCTCTGCCATTGTTTCAAATGTGGCCTGCGAGGCTTGATTGCGAGCATAGGAGCGCATCAGCCGACGGACTCTCTCCGGGCTTCGATTGGTTTTGTCCACGCGGGACATATCCCTTTCTGCAATGGCATCGACATAATCGAATGCTTTGTCCAGTGCGATTTCCTTGTCCATTTCAAGGGATTCCGGCCAGCCGCCACGACAGATGAGGTATGCGATGTCTTCCCGGGTGAGTTTAGATTTGGCATAGATTATTTCGGGGGTGGAAAAAAGCTCTCTCAGGCTGACGGTGCCATTGGATTCGCCGGATTCATAGAGAGCCATAGGACGCATCCTGAGCCATCCGAATCGTCCTGTACCCGAGTGACGAATCTTCTGATTCTCCGGGATGTCTTCGTCATCGTCTTCCTGGATGGGGACTGAGGATCCCGTGAGGATGAAGTGGCCTTGGCCTTTCCGGTGGTCCACTTCAAAACGGATTGTGTCCCAGAGCTGGGGGGCAATTTGCCATTCGTCAAGCAGGCGTGGATTGTCTCCTATGAGCAGGTCCCTGGGACAGATGTTGGCCACGGTTATATGCTCGGTGATTTTGTCTGGGTCATCCATATAGATGACGCTTTGGGCCAATTGTTCGGCTGTGGTGGTTTTTCCGCACCACTTTGGGCCTTCTACGACAACAGCGCCGTTTCCTTGGAGTTTCCTGTCGAGCAGGGCATCTGCGATTCTATGCTTATATCCTTCCATATCAAGTATTTTCTGAGGCAAAGATAATCAATTCGGGAAAAAGTTGAAAAAATTTTCGGTAAAAAGTATGAATGTTTTTCGGGAGAAAGTATATATCAACCTTGGTTATCGGCCGACTTCTTCTCTTACACTTTTCCTAAAATTGACGTAGCTACTCAAAAATATCCAAGTCGGGATTATAGATAGGGCTGGTCATGCCGAAGAAGTGCATCACGGAGTGGAAAATGTGGTGCTGACCGACTTTGCCAAGGGATTTGACCTTGAGCGCATCCGAAGTCCAGACAAGGAAAGGAATCTCAATCTGCTCTTTCGGCGCCATCGAAATGGGAACGCCGTGCATATAGAGGTTGTTCTCGCCCAGTGATTCGCCGTGGTCGGAGACATAAATCAGGGCGGAACGCCGCTCCGGAATCTCGCGGAGCAACTCAATCACACTGTGAATCAGATAATCGGTATAGACGATGCTGTTGTCGTAGGCGTTGAGCAGTTGCTGCCGGTCGGTCTTGGCCATCTCCACAGTACTGCAAACGGGCGTAAAAGTCTCGAACTCCGGCGGATATTTGGTGTTGTAGGCCGGTCCGTGCGAAGTGTTGGTATGCAGCACGACCAGGACTTTGGAAGCCGAGCTGGCCTGGATTTCCTCTTTCAAACCCGCCAGCAAGATACCGTCATAACGATCGTCCGCCTCGGGATAACGCGCCTTCAAGTCCCCCACCTTCGCATACTTTTCAATATGCACCGGCGGCTCGCCCCAGTTGCTGGTCCGCCAGGACACATCCACACCGTGGCGATAGAGATAATTGGGCAAAATCTCATACAAATCCCCCGTCGGCTGATATTCCAGAATCGCCTTGAGGCTTCCCGCCGTATAGGTCGTATACGAATCCGCGACCAAGGCGGTGAGGCCGTCCGACGCGGTATAAGGATTGGTGTTCCGCTCATAACCATAATAGGCAAAATGGTCCCGACGGGCCGACTCCCCGACCATCAGCACCAACACCTCCGGCCGCTCGTTGTCGAAACGCGCGTCCGGCAGAAGGATTTCCTTCGCATTCTTCTTCCTTTCCCCGTCATAGTAGCGGAAAGTATTGATCACATAGGACCAGGGCATCAGCATACTTCCCAGTTCCGTCGAATTCTTGTCTATCCACGGCCAGGAGGGCATATTTCCGAAGGCAATCACCAACACGGCACCCAGCGCGCCCCCGATCCAGGAAAGGAAACGCTTCCACGAGCCGAACTCGACCTTGCGCCCCAGCACATAGACCGAAGGAGCGATTCCCAGAAACAACACATATAATATAAAGGAGAAGGAGAAAAATCCCGAAGCCTCGCTGAACTGCGTCCGGAATACATTGCCCATCATCTCATCCGTCACCAGAACATCATAGTTATTGACGAAATACAGCATAATGGCATCCCCAATCAAGGTCAGGCTGATGATGATTCTTCCCACAAGCCGTCCCAACCAGGTGAGCAGATAATAGAAGAAGAAATTCAAAACCAGCAGCAGCAAGACCAGGCTAACCAGAATCACCACACCGCTGAAGCCGCTTTCTACCTGGTGAGAAGCGTGACGCAGGAAAGGAAAATGGAAGGTCAGCAAGGTGTAGAGACTCAACACCAGGCTGAATACCGTCAGGCTGACTTTTTTAGGGAAGAAGCATTTCATAGACGAAATAATTTGACCAGCAGCCAGACCAATCCGGCGGACAGGCACAGGACCAGCAGATTATACAAGATGGTCAACGGCACGTTCACCGGCTGCGGCGCGTTGTTGAACGGATCGGACGCCAGGGACGCATCATAGCGGGCGAAGGCGTTGGTATAAATCACCTCTCCCCCGGGGAACCAAGCGCACAGACGCGCGTAGGGTTCATTCGCAGGAAGGGTGTAGGCCATCGTATCCGTATCGACGGCCAGGGCCAGACGCGAATGATCACGACCGATGACCCGTATGCTGTCGGCGGGCACGGACAGCGTCATAAAGATGGTACTGTCCTTCAAGCCGATATCCGTAATGGAGGGCAGACATCTATTGCGGGCGTGTTTTTCCGCCCAATCCCCGTTACCGTAGTCCGGGACCCGCATCGCATAGAAGCAACCGCCCAGCAGGCAGGCCTTGATGTCTTCATATCGCCCCGAAGGGCAATGCAGGAAATTGCAGCGCACGGCGATGCGGTCGGAACGGTCCGGGTAATGCAAGTCATCATTGGCCAATGCAAAACTGTAATGTCCCGCGCCGAGCGCCCAGTCCCAATATTCATTTTCCACACTCACCCCGCTGTCCAGTTCGATGAGTTCATAGCCCGAAAGCTTCCGCATCACATCCGGGGTCGTACAAAAAGTGCGGAAAGGATGATTCATCTGGATAAAATCGGAGGTCCGCCCCAGGTAATCCAACTGGAACTGCTTCTGGGAAGCCAGCACGGGCAGCATATTGTCGAAATGAATCACGGACGGTGACCCGAACACGCACTTGTGGTACTTGAACAGATTGTATCCGTGCTCGTACACATTCACCTGCAAGGCCGTGTCGTAAGGGTGGGAAATGATCTCGTTATGATTGGAAAAGGTGATGATTTCGTAGCCGAAAGTCCGATAGACCGAATCCACGTGAGCGGGCCAATAGCGGCATTCATTGAGCGGCCAGGGGCCCTTCACCCGCGTGTGCGTATGAAACACCGCCCGTTTCCAAAGCGTCGCCGCCTGCGAGTCCGCACCCGTCAGACTATCGTGCAGATTCCGATAAGGATTGAAGATATCAGGACCTTGGAACGGCTCCGGGACCCGGAAATCATAGATAGGGCTGACCTCCGAGAGCACGAAAAGCAAGAGCACGGCCCCAACGACCGCACCCACACCCTTACCTATTCCAACTATAACCTTCAATACTTTAAATACATTTTAGAGGCTATGTCCATTTTCTTGCCTGTGCCACCCTCGGCAATAGCCTCAATCAATTAATCAAATATACTTTTCAGACGATCGAAGAAAGAACGATCATCATTGTTCTTCTCCACCGGCTGGAAATTCTCGCTCTGATCCAACTTCTGCAAAAGCTCCCTTTCCTCGCGGGACACCTTCTTGGGAATATACACGATATAACGCACATAAAGGTCTCCGCGACCGTTGTTGCGACCATAGGCGTCAATCCTGGGCAGACCTTTTCCGCGGACTTTAATCATCGCACCAGACTGGGTACCCGCCTCCACCTTGGCGCGGTGCGTCGTCCCGTCCACGCAGGGAATCTGCACCTCGCATCCCAGGCAAGCCTGACTGATGGTCAATAACTGGGTATAGAGCAAATCCGGTCCGTTACGTTTGTACTCGCGGGAAGGAATCTCCTCGATCACCAACAGCAAATCGCCGTTGACTCCCCCGTTCTTGGCGCCGTGTCCTTCGCCCTGCACCGTAATCTGCATCCCATCCTGCACACCCGCGGGAATATGCACCTTGACCGTCTGGCGTTTACGAATCAAGCCCGTCCCGCTGCAACTCTTGCACGGGTTAGAAACAATCTTTCCCTCGCCCCCACACTGCTGGCAGACGGAATATTGGACCGTCTGCATTCCGAACAGGCCGGTAGACACCCGTTTGATTTGTCCCGTTCCGTGACAGGAAGGACAATCTTTGATATCGGAAGCATTGGCAGTTCCCTTGCCACCGCAATCGGGGCACGGGACATTACGCTCCAAGGAAATCTCTTTGTCACAGCCTGAAGCAATTTCCGCCAAGGTCAACTTGACACGCGTACGAATATCCCGTCCACGATAGACCCGACGGCCGCCACGGGCAGACCCTCCACCGCCGAAACCGCCGAAATCAAAACCGCCGAAGCCCCCGAAGCCGCCGCCGAACAGATCACGAAGAATGTCATTGACATTTTCCCAACCGGCTCCGCTAAATCCACCGGCACCCCCGGCTCCGCCATCCACGCCGGCAAAGCCGAACTGGTCGTAACGGGCCTTCTTGTCGGGATCTGAGAGCACGGAATAAGCTTCGGAAGCCTCTTTGAACTTCTCTTCCGCTTCTTTTTTCTGCGCCTCCGTATCATTCAAGTGCTTATCGGGATGGTACTTGATGGCCATTTTCCGATAGGCGCTCTTGATTTCCTGCTCCGTAGCGTTCTTGTTTACGCCCAGAACTTCATAATAATCTCTTTTCTGTGCCATTTTGTCAAATTCCTACTACCACCTTCGCATAGCGGATAATCTCGCCATGAAGGGTGTAACCATTTTGTGCCACATCGAACACCTTGCCCTTTTCCGCCTCATCTTGTACGGGGAACTGGGCCACCGCTTCGTGCTTGTCGGTATCAAAAGGCTCTCCTTTGGCCTCGATCAACGCGAGACCGCGGGACTTCAGATACTCGAAGAGTTTGTTGTAAATCATTTTGACGCCTTCTAGCGCGGGACTGTCCTCGCCTTGCGTGTCGGCAATCATTTTCATCGCCCGTTCACAATCGTCCAGCACCGGCAGCATCCCCTTGATCAGGTCTGCAGAGGCGTTGGTGATGAGCTTGAGCCGGTCTTCCGAAGCGTGACGACGGAAGTTCTCGAAATCCGCCCGCAGACGCAGATAGTCGTCCTTATCCTGTTCCACCTGCGCTTTCAGGCCCTCCACCTCTTTGCGGAGTTCGTCACATTCGTTGACGGGCTGCTCCACGGCTTCTTCCTGCTGCACTTCCTCAACAGGCTCTTTCACTTTCTCTTTTTTATTCTTAAACATAGTTTGACTGATTATTTATGAAAAACCGGATGACAAAAAATTTGCCACCGGTCTTTTACTGACAAAGTGTCAGTTCCTTATTCCTCGGCAGATTCCGTTTCGGAGCCACTTGCGTTCAAGCTAGCGCCCGTCACCACCGCCTCGTCTTCTTTCATCGAGCAATTGCCATTGAAAGAAGAACCCAGCTCCACATACAGTTTGCGGGTGTGGATATTTCCTTTGATTTCGCAGGCACTGTGCATCGAAAGGGTATCCTTGACGAAGAATTCACCCTCCGCCTTGCCCCAGAAATCGAGGTCCGAGCAAGTGATATTGCCTTTGAAATGGGCGTCTGCGCCGACAACCACCTTACCTTCGCAAACGATATCCCCTTCAAACGTACCGTCCAAACGGAAATCGGAAGGAGAAGTCATCACACCTTTGAAACAGGTGCCTTGGGATATACGACTGATCGTATTGATATTGACCGGTTGATCTGTTTTAGCCATAGTTGAATCTTTAAAAAACATAAGATTAATTCTCTTTACCGTGACAATTCTTGTATTTCTTGCCGGACCCGCAAGGACAAGGATCGTTGCGTCCGACCGTCTTTTCCACGCGCATCGGCATGCGGCTGCGCTCCTGCGGACCATTCGTCACCATATCGCTGCGGCTGGTCTGGAAGCGGCCGGGATCCGGACGACGGGTGGGAGCCGCCTCGCGGGCCTCGGAAGCATCGCGCAAAGGAATCTGGGCCAGCAACAAGAAGGAAAGAATGTTCTTGTCGAGGTTCTCCAGCAGTTCCGTGAAGAGGTTGAAGCTCTCCAGTTTATAAATCAAGAGCGGGTCTTTCTGCTCGTAGGACGCGTTCTGCACGGACTGACGGAGGTCGTCCATCGCCTGCAGGTGGTCTTTCCAGAGATTGTCGATCTGGATCAAGGTAATGTACTTGGCGAGGGTTCGGCCGATTTCCTTGCCCTTGCTCTCATAGCACTTCTTGAGGTTGAACGGCAGGGTCAGCGGATTGACGCGGCGGCCGTCGGTGATAGGCAAGGCAATGTTCACATAGAGGGAACCCTGCTCTTCATAGTTATCCACGATGATCTGGGCCATATCCTGCATCATATTGAGCACATCGATTTCCACTTTGTCCCCCCGCAGGGCGTTGCGGCGTTTGGTGTAGATGACCTCGCGCTGGGAGTTCATCACGTCGTCGTACTCGAGCAGACGCTTACGGGTACCGAAATGAATTTCCTCCACCTTCTTCTGCGAACTCTCGATCTGCCGGGACAGCATCGGGCTTTCCAGCGCCTCGTTTTCGGGCATGCCCAGACGGTCCACCAGTCCGGCGATACGGTCCGATCCGAAACGACGCATCAATTTATCTTCCAAGGAAATGTAGAAAATGGAAGTACCCGGGTCTCCCTGACGGCCGGCACGGCCGCGCAACTGACGGTCCACACGACGGCTGTCGTGACGCTCCGTACCGATGATGGCCAGACCGCCGGCGGCTCGCACCTCATCGGAAAGCTTGATATCGGTACCACGACCGGCCATGTTGGTCGCAATCGTTACCATCCCCTTCTGACCGGCGTGAGCGACGACCTCCGCCTCGCGGGCGTGCTGTTTGGCGTTCAGCACCTGGTGGTTGATGCCCCGCATCCGGAGCATGCGGCTCAGTTTCTCGGAGGTCTCCACGTCGGTAGTACCCACCAGCACGGGACGGCCTTCTTTCATCAATTCGGCGATATTCGCCACCACCGCGTTGAACTTGGCGGCCTCCGTCTTGTAAATCAAGTCCGTCTGGTCGATACGGGCGATCGGCTTGTTGGTCGGAATCACCACCACATCCAGCTTGTAGATGCTCCAGAACTCACCCGCCTCGGTCTCCGCCGTACCGGTCATACCGGCCAGTTTGTGATACATACGGAAATAGTTCTGCAAGGAAATGGTCGCCATCGTCTGCGTGGACTCCTCCACCTTCACATTTTCCTTCGCCTCCACGGCTTGGTGCAAACCGTCGCTCCAGCGGCGGCCCTCCATGATACGGCCCGTCTGCTCGTCCACAATCTTGACCTTGTTGTCGATGATGACGTAATCCACATCCTTCTCGAACATCGCATAGGCCTTCAGGAGTTGGTTCACCGTATGGATACGGTCGCTCTTGAGCGCGAAATCCGCCATAATCTCGTCTTTGCGGCGGACCTTGTCGGACACCGACAGATTCTCCTTCTCCAACTCGGCGAGCGCGGAACCCACGTCCGGAATCACGAAGAAATCGGGGTCGGACAGCGCGTGGGCCAGGACCTCGTGACCGTTATCGGTCATATCGATGGTATTCTGTTTTTCATTCAGGACGAAGTACAAAGGATCGGTCGCGATGTGCATCTCCTTCTCATTGTCCTGCATATAGTAATCCTCGGTCTTCTGCAACAGCTGCTTGATACCGGGCTCACTCAGATACTTGATCAAAGGCTTGTACTTGGGCAGACCCTTGTAGGCACGCAGGAGCAACAGGCCGCCGTCTTTCTCGTTCCCCTCGGAAATGAGCTTGCGGGCATTGTTGAGAATCTCGACCACGAGGGCGCGCTGCTTGCCGTAGAGCTGCTCGACCATCGGACGGAACTCCATGAAGCGGGCGATGTCGTCGCTGTCGCCGCGGGAGGCCCTTCCGGAAATAATCAAAGGCGTACGGGCGTCGTCGATGAGCACGGAGTCCACCTCGTCCACGATGGCATAGTGGTGCTTGCGCTGGACCAGGTCATTGACATCCGTGGCCATATTGTCGCGCAAATAGTCGAAACCGAACTCGTTATTGGTACCGAAGGTAATGTCGCAGTTGTAGGCCCGGCGGCGTTTGTCCTTCTCCATATTGGCATCGTACTTGTCGATGCAATCCACCGACAGGCCGTGGAACTGATAGAGCGGGCCCATCCACTCCGCATCACGTTTGGACAGATAATCGTTGACCGTCACCACGTGCACGCCTTTGCCCGCCAAGGCATTGAGGAAGACCGGAAGCGTCGCCACAAGGGTCTTGCCCTCACCGGTGGCCATCTCCGCAATCTTTCCCTGGTGCAGGACCGTGCCGCCGATAAGCTGCACGTCGTAATGCACCATATCCCAGGTAATCTCGTTGCCGCCCGCCATCCAGTGGTTGTGCCAGACGGCCTTGTCCCCGTCGATGGTCACGAAATCCTTGTTCGTGGACAGGGCACGGTCAAACTCGCTGGCCGTCACGACCACATCCTTGCCCTCGGCAAAACGCCGGGCGGTGGACTTCATGATGGCAAACGCCTTGGGAAGAATCTCGTTCAGAATCGCTTCGATATCCTCGTCAATCTTCTTGACCAGTTTCTCGGACTCATTGGCCAGTTGGACCTTCTCCTTCACGTCGAGGTCCGGACTCTCCATCTGCTCCTTGATCTCCACCATCCGCGCCTCGTCCGCCGCCGTCCGCTGTCGAATCAGCTCCCGGAGCTTCGCGCTCTCCGCCCGCAGGGCGTCGTTGTCCAGCGCGTCAATGGTCTTATATTCCTCGAGAATCGCGGCCAGCGTCGGTTGCAACTTCTTGTAATCCCGCTCGGCCTTCGACCCGAAAATCTTCTTAAAAAATCCTGTCAGTGACATATATTCACACAATAATTATCCAAAATCTTACAAAAATAGGAATAAGCCGAGAGAAAAACAAATTTATTTCCTATATTTGCCATTATGTTCAAATTCATCATACGCGCCCTGATGCGGCTGTTCGGGATGCTGCCGCTCAGTTTTCACTATTTCAACGCCCGATGGATGGCTTGGCTACTGCACCGGGTCATTGGTTATCGACGGGATGAAGTCATCATCAACCTCACCAGCTGCTTCCCGGAAAAAGAATACAATGAAATCAAAGCCATAACCAAAGCATTCTATCAGCATTTTGCAGAACTGATTGTCGAAAGTATCTGGTTCGGCGCCTGCCAGAATCCCGAGCGTCTGCACAAGGCCCGCATCATGGAAAACCGGGATGTGGCAATGATGAACGAACTGTATGACAAATCTCCCAGCGTCATGGTCATGTACTCCCACACCGGCAACTGGGAACTGTACGGCGGTTACGACCAATACGACTACAGCGACGAGCCGAAAAGAAGTTACGAAGCGAATTTCTGCGTAGTCTATCGCCGGCTTTCCAGCAAATTATGGGATGACATCATCCGCCTCAACCGCATCGCCCCGGTCCGCGATAAAGAAAAATTCGAGGGCTATGTCGAGTCGAAGAAAGTGGCGCGTTACGTCTATGAGCACAAAGACAAAAAAATCATCTACAATGTCAACACCGACCAGCGGCCGTATTTCGAAGCGCCCCATTATGTAGAGTGCATGTTCCTGTACCATCGCGTCCACACGATGTCCGCAGCGGCGGCCCTCGCCCAGAAATTCGGCATGGCGGTGGTCTATCTCAACCTCAACCGCACGAAACAAGGGCATTACTTGATGGAATACACGACGATTTGTGAAAACGCCAAGGACATGACGGTGGAAGACATCATGCAGAAATATTTCAAGCTGCTGGAAGAAGACATTCGTCGCAATCCCGCCAACTACCTCTGGACGCACAGAAGATTCTGGTTCTAAGAATTTGACCTAAGGCACCCGCAGATGGCATCCACATCCTCCTGCGTCATTTCGGGGAAATTGCCGCAATAAAAACCGCAGTTGTTATAGAAATCCGTATTCGGCAAATCGTACAGTTTGTCCACATAATTACGGTAGAAGGGCTGGTTCTGCATATTGCCGGCAATCACCGGACGCACCTCGATTTCCGCTTCGGCAAAACGTTGGAGGTACTTGTCCCGCAGCTCCGGCGTACGGCACAGGACAATCAGACCGAACGGCGAAATGCTGTCGATATGAGCGTGTTCGATATGGATGAGCTCCGGATTCCCGCAGATGGCCGCGTCGAACTGAGCGTGATTGGCCAGACGGCGCTCAATGTTCTCATCCAGGTATTGCATCTGCTCCTGCCCCAGGAAACCCGTGATTTCCGTCGGACGGAAGTTGAACGCGAGATTGTAGAAACTGTATTTGGCAAAGAAAGGATTGATTTTGTACGGCTCCCGCATCTTCACCTGCTCCTCCGCCGAAAGATTCCGGTCCCAGCCGTTGGCCCGCGTGATCGTCATCATCCGGCACAGCTCGTCATCGTTCGTGCAGAACATTCCCCCCTCGATAGTGGACATGTGGTGCGCCACGAAGAAAGAGAAAGTCGAGCCCACGCCGAAGTTGCCGAAACGGTCGCCCGCGATACGGCCGCCAAGGCCCTCGCAGTTGTCCTCCATAAACACAATCCCCCGCTCCCGGCATAGGGATTGGATTTCTTTCAAATCACCGGCATACCCCAGCACATTCGTGGCGAAAAAAGCCTGCAAGTCCGTTTCTTTCAGACGCTCCAAGAGGTTCCAAGACATCACGTTGGCCGTTTTCTTGTCCACATCCACCGGAACGGGAATCATCCCCATCTGGATGATGGGCATCACATTCGTGGACCAAGTCAGGGAAGAAAAGCCCACCTTGTCCCCTTCCTTCAAACGGCCCAAGCTCTTGAGAGACTGCAACAAAGCCAGATTGGCGCTGCCGCCGCTGTTGAACAGGAGGGCGTGCTTGCAACCCTGCCACGCGGCAAATTTCCGCTCGAATTCCGCGCACTCCTTACCCATGGAAAACATTTCCGCGCCACGGATAAAATCCGCCAGCTTTTCTTTCGTCTGAGCCTCGTTCAAAAAGGCATATCGCATCAAAGGGACTCTCATAATTTTTCCTTATAACGTTTGTATTCTTCTATCATTTGTTCTATCCCCTCGTCCAGGGAAATTTTCGGCTCAAAGCCCATCGCCTTCATCCGTGTCACATCCAGACACTTGCGCATCATTCCGTCCGGCTTGGTCGCATCCCACTCGACCTCCCCTTTGAAACCCGTATGCAGGGCAACCTTCTCGGCCAGTTCGCGGATGGAGAAATCCGTTCCGCAGCCCACATTGATAAAGCTGTCTCCCTCATACCGTTCCATCATAAAGAGAGCGGCGGCGGCCATATCGTCCACATTCAGGAACTCCCGCCGGGCCCGTCCCGTCCCCCACATCACGACCTTGTCGCGTCCTTCCTCGACCGCGTCCACGAACTTGCGGACCGTCGCGGACAACACGTGGGAACGAAGCGGATCGAAACTGTCGTTGCGACCGTATAGGTTGCAAGGCATAATCGAGACCGCGTTGAAACCATATTGTTTCTTATAGTACTCGCCCATTTTCAGCGCCACCACCTTCGAAAGGGCGTATCCCTCGTTGGTCGGCTCCAGTTTCCCGTCCATCAGATACTCCTCCTTCATCGGCTGCGGGCATTCCCGGGGATAGATGCAGGACGAACCGAGAATCAGCAACTTTTTCACCCCGTGCAGATATGCCTGATGGATGATGTTCATCTGAATCGCCAGGTTCTCATACAAAAAGGGAGCGGGATTCTCGATGTTGGCACGGATGCCGCCCACCCGTCCGGCCGCCAGAAAGACATAGTCCGGCTTTTCCTGCTTAAAAAAGGCCGCCACCGCGCGCTGGTCGCACAGATCCAGCTCCGCGTGCGTCCGGGTCACCAGGTTGGTAAAGCCCGCCTCCTGCAAATGACGCAGGATCGCTGAACCGGCCAGCCCCCGATGTCCGGAGACGTATATTTTGGCTGTTTTCTCCATTACTTCACGATGCCTTTTTCCAGATATTCGGCCAAATTGGTCCGCACTTTCGCCGCAGCGCCTTCCGCCGCCACCTTCGCCATATCCGCCTCAACCATCAGTTTCACCAACGCCTCGAAAGTCGTCTTGGAAGGATTCCACCCGAGCCTCGCCTTCGCCTTGGAAGGGTCGCCCCAGAGATTCACCACATCGGTCGGACGGTAGAAGTCGGGAGAGACGGCCACACGGACCTCGCCCGTCGCCACATCGATGCCTTTCTCATCCTCCCCTTCACCTTCCCAGCGCAACTCGATGCCGGCGTAGTGGAAAGCCAGCGTCGCGAACTCGCGGACCGTATGCTGCACGCCGGTCGCAATCACGAAGTCCTCCGGCTGTTCCTGCTGAAGCATCAGCCACATACACTCCACATAATCTTTCGCATACCCCCAGTCACGCATAGAAGAAAGATTGCCCAGATACAGGCAATCCTGCAGGCCCTGCTTGATCCGGGCCGCCGCCAAGGTAATCTTACGCGTCACAAAGGTCTCTCCCCGGCGCTCACTCTCGTGATTGAACAAAATACCGGAGCAGCAATACATACCATACGCCTCGCGATACTCCTTCACAATCCAGAAGCCATAGAGTTTGGCGACGGCATAGGGACTGTAGGGATGGAAAGGCGTATTCTCATTCTGCGGGACCTCCTCCACTTTTCCATACAATTCGGACGTGGAAGCCTGGTAGATGCGGCAGGTCTTCTCCAGACCGCAGGACCGGACGGCCTCCAGTACGCGCAGCACTCCCGTCGCATCCACATTCGCCGTAAACTCAGGCGCGTCGAAACTCACCTGAACGTGACTTTGGGCCGCCAGATTGTAAATCTCATCCGGCCGGACGGCCGCCACCACCTTCACAATGGACATCGAATCGCTTAAATCCGCATAATGCAGATGGAAATGAGGCCTTCCCTCCAGGTGGGCGATACGCTCCCTGAAATCCACGGAACTACGGCGGATGATGCCGTGTACCTCATATCCTTTTTCCAACAAAAACTCGGACAGATAAGAACCGTCCTGTCCGGTAACGCCTGTTATGAGAGCTGTTTTCATCATTTATTTATCTAACTCTTTTGTAGGAATTTTCACCCAACTTTCACAAATGCCGTCATCCGTACCGTCCATATAAGGAGAAGGAGCCGTCACGACACCCGTATTCGCCCGGCCCAACCAAGCCGACCACCAGCTGAAAGAGGAATTTGCAATAATCGCATGCCGACAGGCCCGCATCAGAGCCATATCTTTCCAATCTTCGTGGTTCTTGGAATTATTATCTCCAATCCACTCGACTTGGGAAGAATGCGCCTTGATGGCATCCATAATCTCCGGAACGAAATCCCCGAAAACAAAGAAACGGGGATGCTTCAGATGCGCCACCATATAGGCTGCGGCATTCGCATAATAAGAGGTAGGAAGCTGCCAGCCCAAATTGACAAAATCTCCCCTGCGCACGTGCACAAATACGGACTCATCACACAAACGGATATCCATCAGTTTCGTCTGGTTGAAAGTGTCCTGCGGGTCGAATTCCGGCAAGACAAGAACGGACTCCAAATAGGGCCTGAGGTGTTTGAAATAGCCCTCGTTCTGGAAATAGCCTTTCCACTCGCCGCAACGCTTATGTTGCAACAATGAAGCATCGAACTTACGAAAACTGCTCACCGGCTCGCCAATTCGTCCTCCAAGAAACTTGCAGAGCCAAACCATCCGGCGTCCGGTAAGCGAAAAGCGGGCCTGAAACACATTCAAGGCATAATCCCGAATGACAACGCCATCCGCATTCTCCTTGGTCTGAGCATTGGTAATCGTTTTCTTTTCATCCTCCAGCCAAGACAGATCATACAGCACCCTGCGTCCCAGCGCCTCTCCCAACGCCACTCCGAAAGCATATTGAAACATCTGATTGCCCAATCCTCCCATCAGACGGACGACAACGGGCATTCGGAAATAAGAACGGTGACGACGTTTCTTCGACAACGGGATAGGCAATTCCCGCAACCGCGGAGCCATTTCGTCCTTGGAAACCGCCCCAACCGTTTCTTCCCGAAAAGCATTTCTATACGAAAGAAAATCCAGCATCGACCAATGGATCAGCCGGTCTGTCTGCTGCAAAGCTTCCGGCTCCGCATGGCATAAGCTATCCGGCCGCTCGCGATATTCCACCAGCACCTCCGGGAGATTGGCGATTTTCATAAACCGGGCAGCCCGCGTATACAAGTCATAATCCTCACAAAAAAGCAGATCTTCGTTAAAACGAAGTCCAAACTTGGCAAACAACTCCTTGTTGAACATTACGGTCGAATTCCCCAAACAATTCTCACGCAAAAAATCCAGATATCCCGGAACCGTCGGAAGACAGACCGTCGAATCCGAAGGAAAACGGTGAAACCAGGTACCACACACCCCTACATCCGGATGCTTTTCAAAAAAAGCAACCTGCCGTTCCAATCGGTTCGGGTGCGCGATATCGTCCGAATCCATATTGGCACAAAGCGCATAGGCCGCCTCTTCGACGAGCCGGTTCCGAGCCACGACAACTCCTCTATTCTGCGAAGCGCGAATCACGCGCACACGGACATCTTTTCCGGCATAACGGTCCAATGTATCCAGCGTCTCCTCGCTTGTAGAGCCATCATCGTAGATCAACAATTCAAATTGCGAGAAAGACTGCGACAATATACTTTCTATCGCTTGTGAGAGATATTCCGGCTTCGTATTGTAAACCGGCATCAACACGGAAACATTCATCATTTATAATTTTTTGTAAAGATATTAAAAAATTCGTTTCGAGGGGAAAAATATGCTATATTTGCGTAAAACTTACTCCTATGTTCAATTGGAAGCGTAAAAGAACCCCCAACAATCCGCGCCGCATTCTGGTCATCGGCCAGGCCAATCTGGCGTCCACCACGGGCGGTTCCATCACGGTTTTCTTTCATTTCTGTCGTTTTCTGGTTGAATTGGGTCACGAAGTCACCGGCGCCTGCTATGGAGAAGACCCCACCCGACCGGCCAGTCTGGATGAACGGGTACGCTTTGTCAATGCTTGTCTGCTCTATCCCGACAGGCCGGATTATTCCACCGCCATCAACCGATTGGTCGGAGAAATGGATCCGGACCTGATTGTTTTCTTTTTCCCGCACTATTATCTGGACGCCCGTTTGGAAAAACGCTTCAACGACATTCCGCGCATCCTGATGTTTCACTCCCGTCCGGACTTCCTTTTCGCCCAACGGCCTAAATTTGAGAAATCGCTCCGCCGCCACTATGTCAACACCGTGTCGCAAGTCCTGCTGGACAGCTACCGCGACCGTCTTCCTGATTATATGCGGCAAGGGCAGGTGGTCGTCATCGCCAACGGCATACGGCAATTCTCCGAGACCGTCGATTACAGCGTCGAACGCAAGAAAATGGTCTATTTCTCCCGTATCGACCGGCTCAAAGGGGTCGATTTGCTGATAGAAACGATGGCGCTCGTCAAAGAGAAACACCCTGACTGGTCCATCGATATTTTCGGGGACATCGAGCCGCTGGAATACAGGGACGAGCTTCAGGCCGCCATCCAAGAGAAAGGGCTGCAGAATCAGGTTTTCCTGAAAGGCAAGTCTCCGCTGGGACTGGAAGAAACCCTCAAAGCCTACGACTTCTGCTTCTTCCCCTCCCGCGTGGAAGGGTTCAGCGTCGGTTTGGGCGAGACCCTATCCGTCGGACTCCCCTGCATCGGACTCCGTTCCTGCTCCGGGGTAAACGAAGTCATCATCGACGGATACAACGGCCTGCTCTGCGAGGACAGTCCGGAAGACTTGGCCAAGGCCATCAACCGGCTGATTGAAAACCCGCAGGAAAGGGAAAAGATGGGACGCTGCGCCCACACTTGGATACAGCAGTATGCCCCCCTCATCATCGATATGCAATGGGCCCGGGTCATCCGTTCCCTATTGGATGAGCATAAAAACGAAGTAGCGGACGCGCAGTCGTTGCTGACGCGTCATTTGGGTTGAGAGGGCGTATGAAGATTCTTTTTTATCTCTCCCGTTTCCCCGGTTGGGGCGGTATCGAGTCCGTCACGGAAACGATAGGTTGCCGACTGGCCGAAATGGGATATGAAATCAGCATATTGGCGCACGTCCGTCAAGAACGCCCCTCCGCCTTGTTGCAGAAAGCCGCTTTCCACCTCCTGCCGGACGACCCGCTTCTCAAGCCCGACGGCAGCGGCTGGGACACCCCGGCCAACCGGGCGTTCGCCTGTGAACTGGCGGCCCGGGAGCGCTACGACATCATCATCTACCAAGACAGTTACGCCCCCACCGAAGGTATCGTTTTAGAAATGGCCAAAATATGTGGAGCGCGGTTGATTGTCTTCGAGCACAGCACTCCGATGTACCGGCGCATCCTCAAGCGGCGTCTGAAGTTTTTCAAGTTCCGCAGGGCCCTGGAATACGACCGGCTGCGCCGGCTGGACGACCTGCGGCACCTGTCGTTGCTCCGGCAAGCCCAAGATTACGTCGTTCTATCCGAATCCTTCCGCAAGGAATTACAGCAGATTTGCCAACGACAGCCGGACGACCCGCTGATGCGGAAAGTACGCGTCATCCACAACCCGTTGGTGGAGTTGTCCCATCCCGTCGCTGAGGAAGAGAAAGAAAACACCCTCCTGTTCGTCGGCCAACTCAACGCCGACAAAAGGGTGGACCTGCTGATTAAAATGTGGAAGAAACTCTTCCGGGATTTTCCCGAATGGAAACTGCAGATCATCGGAGACGGGCCTATTCGGGCCACGCTTCAAGAGCAATGCGTGCGGGAAAATATCCAGCGAGTGGAATTCTGCGGTTTTCAACATCCGGACAGCTACTACCGGAAAGCCAAGCTTTTCTGGATGGCCAGTTCTTTCGAAGGATGGCCGATGACGCTGACCGAGGCCATGCAGCGCGGCTGCGTCCCCGTCATTATGGAATCCTTCTCCTCCCTGCGGGAAATATTGCAGCATAACACAAGCGGAAAAATCATCCGAAACGGCGACACCCGCGCATTCATAGAAGCGAGCCGGACCCTTATGGGAGACGAGCCCCTCCGCCAAAAACTCTCCCAGGGAGCCATCGCACAAGCAGCCCGCTTCGACCTCTCCCATATTATTTCCAACTGGACACAGATGCTTGAAAATCAAGAAAACACACAGAGAAAAAGATTTCTGGTCATCGCTCCGGAGCTGGACGGGAACGCGCCCGCCTTCGTTCTTCGCAATGTGATGCTGGCCCTCGCCCGTCACGCCGACCTGGACATTTTCACCTCGCAATTCGGCGATATCCCCGTCCCGGAAGGGGTACGGACCTTCTACAGCGGCCACATGCGCGGATACAAGTGGGAAAGAGTGGACCGGTACTGGCGTTGGTTTCACTGCAACCCCGATGACCTGAACTGGTATTTCCGGGTACGGCACAGGGTCCGGCGACAAATCCGCGGCACGTACTACGACGCTGACGAGGTGCGTGTGGAGAA
>CACZWF010000021.1 GCA_902784785.1 uncultured Bacteroidia bacterium | reverse complement strand
CTTTTATGGCGAGAGATATTCTTTTTTGTGTTTCCGCTAATCGTGAAACCACTAGGATTTGTTCTTTCTTTTGGATAATATCTTCTTTTGATAAAAATTCGTCGTAAGAAAGAGCATTGGGAATTACGAAGAACTTAGATTTGTCTTTTAAATTTGCATAATTAGAATATTCGTCAATAAAAGTTTCAGAAAGTAATACTACTTTATCAGAATATTTATATACAGTTTGATACAGTTCTTTATTACGTTTAGGATAATATCTTTTATATAGTGGGAAACTAACTATGCGAATGATATTTTTTGTCAGGTCTTTTATAGAATATGATTCTCTCTTCAATAGGTTTTTAGCAGCTTTCCATGTAATCCCTATTTCTTCATATCCTGGGTTAAAATGTAAAACAGAGATTATTTTAAAGTTCAGACGATTTCTTCTTCTAATATCACAGAATAGTTTCACATCCCTTGTCATTTTTTGAATGATAACAACATCTATTTGATACTTAAGTACGAAATCTTCAAGTGAATTCTTTTGCACATTGATAGTATCCTCAAACTTAGTTAAAGGAAGTGATGAATCTATCTCTGACTTATAAGCTAAGAAACAATGATGCCCACGTTCTGTTAGTCCTTTACTGATTCGGGCTGTGATACGTTCTGTCCCTCCCTTAATCTCAGAAACGTTCGAACTGTTACAAAACAGAATATTCATGAATTTAAAATTTCGTTAATCTCTTCTAATGAATAATAGCGTTCTGCCTTCAAATCCACAGGGGGGATAAGATGTAGAGTTCTCAAAAACTTTCCGCCGATATGGCGTATTTTACTGACGCCACAAGGTTTAAGTTTTTCAAATCGCCACTCAGTTTGTTTATAAATTTTTATAAACTCATATCCGTATGGATGAGAATCTGGACTGGAAGAAATTCAAGACCTTCGATTATGTGATTACCTCCAACGATGTGCTGCTGGAGCGGGATCTGCTCGCGAAAATTGCTTCGAAGTTCGCCAAGGCCGGTATGAAACGCGACGAGGAGAATCCGGATATCGTTTTCTCCATCGTCAAGGACGCCAACCAGAGTATCGATTATACCTATGTTCCCAAGACGGAACAGCAGGTGATGACCGGTTCCGAGTCCAAGGCGATCTATGGCTGGAAGGGCAGTTATCTGGGCTCCGTGACTTCCAACCAGTACAAGACGGTCACTTCCGGCGGTTATACCCAGAAGACGGCCTCTACCTCCGCTTATCTGGAGGTCAACGTACTGGAGACCTCCCGCATCGGCGAGAAGGTGATTCCACTCATCTGGCAGATGAAATACCACTACAATGCCAATGCGGAGGTGGATGTGGAGAAGGTATACGAGAATGCCATCGATTGGGTAAAGCATCCCGTGATGGATATGCGTGCGACGATGGATTCCGAGACGGTCACCCGCTATTTTTATGACAATATGTCTATGATTAATATGGGTGTCATTTTGGACGCGAGGTCGGAAGTCATCGGGCTGGACCCCAAGTCTTCCCTGATCAAGAGTTCCGGACTGAAAGTCGGGGACATCATCAAGAAGATCGATGTAACCAAAGTCCGTTCCCTGGACGCCAATCCCAAGACCAGTCTCAAAGGAACCTTGGTCGTGGAGCGAAACGGCGTGGATCAGACGCTCAAATTTTCCAATGTCTGGCGGGTGAATTCCTACAAGCCGATCAAGTATTATTCTGCTTATACCCCTTTCTAAAATATGACGCTTATGAAAAAGACAGTACTTTCACTTTTGCTTTTTGTGGGCGTTTTCGGGTCTGCCAACGCCCAGACGATGTATGACCTGTATTCCGGTTATGAGTTGGATACCCACGAAGATAATACCAGTGATATTTTCCGCTGCAAAAGCCAGATGAATATGGTTTTCGGCTATACGAACTGGGCCTTCGTGAACAACGCTCCAAACGCCGAGGTTTTCGGCGCCCCTACGGGCAATCTGGCGCAGATGCACGGATTCTCCTATACTTCCGACTACCTGATGCCGGTCTGGGGCCCCTTCGGTATCGCGTTCAACTGGCTCGATTTCTCCTTCGGTATGGGAAAATGGGATGTGGATTATCTGAAAACGGGTGTGAAGAGCGACAGGACCAAAGATCCCATCCACATCAGTCTGGGTATCGGTATCATGCCGACCTTCTGCATCAACGCGGGTTCCAAATTTGCTCTCCACCTGTTCGGGGGTGTCAAGGGCTACCTCGCCTTTATGGACGGCCCGAACGCTTATCCGCTCAACTCGACCAATGAGAAGAAATATCCCTCTATCGGCAGCATCGCGTATGCCAACGCCATCGCCGGTATCGACCTGCACTTCGGCAATGTCGGCTTGCGTTTTTCCTATCAATGGGGCTTCACCCAAAGGATGAAGAAGGCTTTCTATGAGGGAGATTCGGATAAATCAATCGCACTGCGAGCGGAATACAACCCCAACAACTGGACGAAGGAGATGTACGATCCTCGTTATAACATTATGACCATCGCCTTTATCTACAAGTTTGATTTGTAGGATTCTTTCGATAGAAAAAATTTCAAACCCGTCTATTTCTTTTTCGGAAATCGGCGGGTTTTGCTTGCCGTGGGCTGGCCGCCGGCGATGATGGCCAGACAGTCGGCTTCCGTCAGCGTGGCGGCGTCGGTGCCGCGCGGGATGCGGTAATTGTTGTTGCCCTGTTTGATATAGGGGCCGTAGCGGCCGTTCAGGACCTGGATGTCGGAACCCTCGAAGACGGCGATGGGGCCGGCGGCCGGTTTGTTGTCAGCCGCGTCAATCAACTCGATGCATTTCTCTAGGGTAATGCTTTCCGCTTTGGCGCCGCGGGGCAAAGAAATGTTCTTTTCGCCGTATCTCAGATAAGGTCCGAAGCGTCCTTTGGTGGCGACGATGTCAATGCCCTGGTAGCTGCCGACCTTGCGGGGCAGCAGGAACAGTTTCAACGCTTCTTCAAGGGTGATGCTTTCCATCAGCTGGCCTTGCGAGAGGCTGGCGCTGGCTTTGTCTTCTCCCTCTCCGAGCTGCACATAGGCGCCGAACTGTCCGTATTTGACAATCACCGGACGGCCTTGGTCGTCGTGGCCGAGCAGGCGGTCTTCGCGTTTGGAGAAAGTCTTTTCCGCCATCGTGCTGTCGATGGTCTGGTGGAAAGGCGTGTAGAAACGGCCGATGACGGCCTTCCATTGTTCCTGCCCGTGGGCGATCTTGTCGAAATCTTCCTCTACGCCGGCGGTGAATCCGTAATCCAGAATCTCCGAGAAGTGTTCGACCAGATAATCCGTCACCAGCATGCCGATTTCCTGCGGGAGAAGTTTGTGCTTTTCAGCCCCGACCACTTCCGTCGTGACGGAATGGGTGATCTGGCCGTTCTTGAGCACGATGTTTTTCACTTCCAGCTTTTCACCCTCTTTGTCTCCGATGACAATGTACCCGCGGGCCTTGGTGAGCGTGGAAATGGTAGGGGCGTATGTGGACGGACGTCCGATGCCCAGTTCTTCGAGTTTCTTGACCAGCGAGGCTTCCGAATAGCGGAAAGGGGGCTGGGTGTATTTTCCGGACGCTTTGGCGCTGTCCAGCGTCAACGGATCTCCGATATGAATCTCGGGAAGAGCCGCACCCCATTCTTCCTGCTGCTCGTCGTCGGTACTTTCCCGATAGACTTTCAGGAATCCGTCGAAATGGACCTGGTCGGAAATCATGCCGAAACGGTCGTTCATCCCCTTGGCACCGACGCTCACTTCCGTCCGTTCGAATACGGCCGGGGCCATCTGGCTGGCCAGGGTGCGTTTCCAAATCAAGTCGTACAGTTTCTTCTCCTGTGCGGTCCCGTTGATGCTCGTGCGATCGATGTAGGTGGGACGGATGGCTTCGTGGGCTTCCTGCGCTCCTTTGCCTTTGGTCTTGTACTGGCAGGGACGGGCATATTCGCTGCCGAACTGCTCCGTGATGAACTTTTTCGCCGTGGCCAGGGCCAGGTTGGACAGGTTGACCGAGTCGGTACGCATATAGGTGATGAGTCCCTCTTCGTAGAGTTTCTGCGCGATGCTCATCGTCTGCGATACGCTGAAATGGTATTTACGGGCGGCTTCCTGCTGCAGGGTGGAGGTGGTGAAAGGCGGGGCCGCAAAACGGGTGACTTCCTTGGATTGGATGTCAAGAATGGAAAAGTCCAGACCAATCAGGCTGCGCAAGAACGCTTCGGCCTGTTCTGCGGTCTTGAATTTCTTTTCGAGTACCGTTTTAAGGGTACCGCCCGCATTCAGTCGGAACAGGGCCTCGATGCGGTAGTACAATTCTTTTTCAAAGGAAAGAATCTCGCGTTCGCGGTCCACGACCAGGCGCAGGGCAACCGACTGTACGCGTCCGGCCGACAGTCCGCGGCGGACCTTTCTCCACAGAACGGGCGAGAGTTCGAAGCCGACGAGCCGGTCGAGCACGCGACGGGCCTGCTGGGCATCCACCAGGTTCATGTCGATGTCGCGGGGAGTCTTGAAAGAATCCAGTACCGCCGGCTCGGTGATTTCGTGGAAGACGATGCGGCGGGTGTTCTCTTTTTTCAGACCGAGGGTTTCGAAAAGATGCCACGAGATGGCTTCTCCTTCCCGGTCTTCATCAGACGCCAGATAAACCGCAGGGGCTTCGGAGGCGAGTTTCTTCAATTTGGCGACCACCGATTTCTTGTCGGCTGGAATCATATATTTGGGCTCGAAACCGTGCTTGATATCAACGCTTAGGTCCTTTTCCGCAAGGTCGCGGATATGCCCTCGGCTGGCTTCTACGATGAAATCGCTTTTTTCGCCACCGAGGAATTTCTGGATTTTTTTGATCTTGCCCGGGGACTCTACGATGACCAGATTTTTTCCCATTTTTATCTTTTGTTAGGCAATTCGCGAGGCAAATTGCAATTTGGACTGCAAAGTAAGGAACAAAGACGGGATTTTTCAAATTTTGTTGCTATTTTTGTAAGAATTTTGTGCAAAAATGAAAGAGAATACCAAAAATCAAGTGATAAAATGGACGTGGATTGTTGTCTGTGCGCCTCTGGCCATCGCATTCCTGCTGCTGTTGTCCGTCGCCCTCTTTGCGAGGATTCCTTCTTTTGAAGAATTGGAGAATCCGGAGAACAAACTGGCGACCCAGGTGTTGTCGGATGACGGGCAGATTCTCACGACCTTCCATATTGAAAATCGTTCTTATGTGACCTACGACCAGCTTTCTCCGAACCTGGTCCATGCGCTGATTTCGACGGAGGACTGCCGTTTCTATGAGCACTCGGGCGTGGATATGAGAAGTCTGGGCCGCGTGATTTTCAAGACAATCCTGGGCGGTTCCAGCGAGCAGGGCGGCGGCAGTACCATCACCCAGCAGCTGGCCAAGACCTTGTACCCCCGTGCGGAAGCGCGCAGCCGCATACCCGGCGTCTATGCTGTCAAGATGGTCTGGATCAAACTTCGCGAGTGGTTTACCGCCGTCAAGCTGGAGCGCAACTACACCAAGAATGAAATCATCACGATGTATTTCAACTCGGTGTTCTTCGGCAGCAGCGCCTATGGCATCCGGGCCGCCGCAAGAACCTTTTTCGATAAGCTTCCTTCCGAACTGACGGCCGAGGAGAGTGCCATGCTCGTGGGAGCGGTCAATGCGCCGACCCGCTACAATCCCCAGATTCATCCCGAGCGGGCTTGCCAGCGCCGCAACTTCGTGCTCTCCCAGATGAACAAATACGGTTATCTGACCAAAGCCCAGTACGATTCCATTTCCGCCCTGCCCATCGAGTTGCATTATCAAGTGCAGGACCACAATGCGGGCAAAGGCCCTTATTTCCGGGATATGCTCCGCCGCATCATGAACGCCAAAGAACCCAAACGAAAGTCCTACGCGCAGTACGAGGACTATCGGGTGGACTCTTTGCAATGGGCGGACGATGAACTGTACGGCTGGCTCAACAAGCACTTCAAGGCGGACGGCAGCCGTTATAACCTGGACAAAGACGGACTCCGAATCTATACCACCATCAATTTCAAGATGCAGCAGTATGCGGAAGAAGCGGTGGCGGAGCATCTGGGTAAGGACTTGCAGAAGGCCTTCTGGCGGGATTTGAAGGGCAAACGCAACCGTCCTTTCGACAATGAGACCTCCAAAGAGATGGTGGCGCAGATCATGAAGCAGGCCCGTCGCTGGAGCGACCGCTATCGTTGTATGAAAGCCGCCGGGTGCTCGGATGACGAGATTGCCAAGTCGTTCCAGGTCAAGACCAAGATGCGCGTGTTCTCCTGGGAGAAAAAGGGGTATCGGGATACGATGATGACTCCGGACGACAGCATCCGCTACTACAAGTCCCATCTTCGGGCCGCATTTATGGCCGTGGAGCCGGTCACCGGACACGTGAAGGCCTACGTGGGCGGCCCCAATTACAAGTATTTCAAATATGACAATATCCGCCAGGGCAAGCGTCAGGTGGGTTCGACCATCAAGCCTTTCCTCTACACCCTTGCGATGCAGGAGGGCCTGACTCCTTGCACCCGCGTGGACAATGTGCCGCAGACCTTCTACCTTCCGGACGGCAGTGTCTGGACGCCCCGCAGTACGGATAAAGATGAATGGATCGGTAACAATGTGACCCTGAAATGGGGCTTGTCCAAATCCTCCAACAATATCTCCGCTTATTTGATGAAACGTTTCGGCCCGGCGCCTATGGTGCAGCTGATGCATAAGATGGGTGTCGGAAGCTACATCCCCGAAGTTCCCTCCATTTGTGTGGGTTCCGCCGAGGTGACGGTATTCGAGATGGTATCCGCCTACAACACCTTCCCGTCCAAAGGAATGTATGTGAGTCCCATTTTCGTGACCAAGATCGAGGACAATATGGGCAATGTGCTGAGTGTGAGTTCCAACTACCGTCGTGAAGCCATCAATCCCCAGATTGCCTGGCTGATGGCCAACCTGATGCAGGGCGTCGTCGATCACGGTACGGCCTATCGTCTGCGGGCCAAGTACAAGCTGACAGGCGAGATTGCGGGCAAGACCGGTACGACCAACAACAACTCCGACGGTTGGTTCATCGGCTATACTCCGAGCCTGACCGCCGGCGTGTGGGTGGGTGGTGAAGACCCGCAGATTCATTTCGAGGCGCTGTCTCTGGGCGGCGGTTCCAACATGGCCCTTCCGATTTGGGGTATTTTTATGAGCAAATGTCGCGCGGACAAGTCTCTGGGCATGCGTCTGGATGAACGTTTCTCCGTTCCCGGGGGCGTGGATGTGAGCCAGTTGGACTGCGATGGCAGCGATGCCGATGTGGACCGGAAGAAGCAAGACGAGGATAGTTTCTTTTTTTAACGGATATGGAGATTTTTGAGTACAAGAAGCGAGACGCACAAGGGAATGAAACCGAAAGCGCCCGTGTCTTTTACGAATGTTCCGGTTCGGGACCGGCGGTGATGCTTTTGCACGGCTGGGGCTGCAATCATACATTCTGGCGCCCCTTTGCACAGGTGCTGGCCCGTTCCTATACGGTGTATAATTTCGATTTGCCGGGATTCGGACAGTCCAGCGAGCCGATGACGGCCTGGGGGGTCAACGAGTATGTAGAGATGCTGGAAGCCTTCGTCGCGGCGCACTGCCCGGGACCTGTTTCGCTGGTGGGTCACTCCTTCGGCGGACGGATGTCCATCATCTACGCCTCCCGCAATCCGGTCACACGCATCGCTCTGGTGGATGCGGCGGGCATACGGCCCAGAAGGACGCTCGGCTACTATCGCCGCATTTATACCTATAAGTTCAAACGATGGTTGGTTCTGAACGTTTTCAATCGTCCGGAACTATTTGAGCAATGGCGGGCTCATCAGGGGTCGGCGGACTATAGGGCGGCTTCTCCTCGGATGAAACCCATCTTTTCCAAGGTGGTCAATCAGGATTTGAAGGAATTCCTGCCGAAAATTCAGGCGCCTGTCCTGTTGTTCTGGGGCGAAAAAGATACGGCCACACCTTTGGCGGACGCCAAAATCATGGAGAAAATGATTCCTTCGGAAACCCGTCTGGTGGTCATTGAGGGCGCAGGTCACTTTGCCGCTTTTATAGAAGGGAAAGAACAGTTTGCCCAAGAAATGAAGGCATTTTTTGGAATAGAAGACGGCGTTGCCGCTACTGCCGGGGAGGGCTTGAACGATGCTAAGTAATGTGATGGCCTGTTTGGTGGCCGTTTTGCTGCTGGGCCTGGCCGTTTATTTTTATCGTGCCTATCTGTTGTATGAGGTCCGGATGTTCCAACAGAACTCCTACTATCCTTCGCGTTTCATGCGTTGGTGGTTCGGCCCCAAAAACGCTTATTCAGCCTTCCTGGCCTGGCTGATGCCCCTGCCGGTGAAGATTCCGCTGGCGGTGACGGCCCGTGTCAAACGTCTTTTCGTGACAGATGCGCTGTTGACTTTGCTGCTGTTCTGCGCCGGTGTCTGGGGCGTGCTGGCACTGTGCGGTGCCGGCTCTTGTTGCGGTGCGAGTTCCTGGGGGCTGCCTTGGGGCGGCTGGTCGCTGGTGCTGGCGGTATTCTGCGTCAGTTCCGCGTTGCTGATGGCCTCGAAATGGATGCTGTTGCTGGCCAATTGTGTGAACCAGCCCATTGAAAAATCCATCTCCCGCTGGTATTATAATGATGCCAAGCGTATGCTTCGGGACCACAAAGACCTCATCATCATCGGAGTGACGGGCAGTTACGGAAAGACTTCCACCAAGAATTTTCTCTATCGTATCCTGTCGCAGAAATACAACACCCTGGTTACACCGGGCAACTTCAACACTACCCTGGGCGTGGTCCGTACGGTCCGGGAACAATTACAGCCCCATCATCAAGTGTTTATCGTGGAAATGGGCGCCAAGCGGCCGGGGGACATAAAGGAAATCTGTGAGCTGGTGCATCCGACCATCGGTATTGTCGCTTCCGTCGGACCGATGCACCTCGAAACATTCGGCAGTCTGGAGAATATTCAGAAGACCAAGTTTGAATTGGTGCGGGCTTTGCCGGCGAACGGCTTCGCCGCCATCAATGCGGATTCTCCGGGCATTGCCTCGTACTCGGATATTCCCACCCATTGCCGCGTGGTGCGATATGGGGTTCGGAACGGAGACTTCCGTGCGCAGAACCTGACCTACAGTACACAGGGGAGTACATTCGGGCTTTCCGGAGAAACCATGACCACCCACTTGCTGGGCGAAAGCAATATTCAGAATATCGTCGGCGCCTGTGCCGTGGCTTCTTACCTGGGCGTGACGCCGGTGCAGCAGAAACGGGCGATCGCTCAGTTGCAGCAGGTGGAGAATCGTTTGTTCGTGAGTCGTCAGGGGGCGGTGACCGTCATCAACGACGCCTATAATTCCAATCCGGAAGGGGCTGCGATGGCGCTCGATGTGCTGCGTGATATCCAGGGCGGGCGCAAGATCCTGATTACGCCGGGCTTTGTGGAACTCGGTTCCCGTCAGGAGTCAGCTTGCCGCGAGTTGGGCTACAAGGCGGCATCCTGCGCGGATATCCTGATTGTCGTGAACAAGTTGAACCGCGATGCGATTGTGGCAGGGGCACGGCAGGCGATGGAGGAGGCTTCCGCGGGCAATCCTGTACCGTCCGATGTGCATCCCGTTCGCCTGACGGAAGAAAACTTACATTGTATGGACGATTTGACATTGGTCTTCGAGGCATTGCCCAATATCTTGAGTCCCGGTGATGTCGTCCTCTATGAAAATGATTTACCGGATACCTTTAAATAATAGAATATGAAAATTACAGTTGGATTGCTCTTCGGGGGCCGTTCCGTTGAGAATGAAATTTCGGTGGTGACCGCGTTGCAGACGCTTGAGTCGATGAACAAGGAAAAGTACAACGTGGTGCCGATCTATATCGCGAAAAGCGGGAAATGGTATACGGGAGAGAAGTTGCTGATCGTGGCCAATTACCGGGATATGAAGACGCTGCTCAACCAGTGTTCCGAGGTCTATATGCGTCCTGTCTATGGCGATAAAAACCTGTATCTGGTCAAACCGGGCGCTTTCTCCTCCGGAGTGATGGCGACGCTGGATGTGATTCTTCCCACGCTTCATGGTACCAATTGCGAAGACGGTACCCTGCAGGGCGTGCTGACCAGCATCGGCATTCCTTTCGTGGGCTGCAACACCTTGGCTTCTGCCAACGGAATGGATAAAATCACGATGAAGATGATTCTCAAGGAATGTGATATCCCGGTGGTAGATTATTTCTGGTTCAACGACAAGGAATGGTATGCCGGCCAGGATGCGGTCATCGCGCGTTTGGAGGCCAAGTTGAGCTATCCCGTCATCGTCAAGCCGGCCAACAGCGGCAGTAGCGTGGGCATCAAGGCCGCACACAACCGCGACGAGTTGATCGAGGCGGTAGAGTATGCTGCCAGTTTTACCACCCGTGTCATCGTGGAGCGTTTGGTAACCCAGTTGAAAGAAGTCAACTGTTCGGT
The DNA here is from genome assembly GCA_902784785.1 of uncultured Bacteroidia bacterium. GTDB lineage: Bacteria > Bacteroidota > Bacteroidia > Bacteroidales > UBA932 > Cryptobacteroides. The sequence goes on along the minus strand of CACZWF010000021.1, from coordinate 11,277 downwards.
GAAGGGCAATTACAACGATTGTGAAACGTCGGTCTGCGAAGTTCCTAAACGGAGCGGCGAGATTTTGAGTTATCAGGACAAGTATATGAGCGGTGGCGGCAGCAAAGGCGCCAAGACCGGCGGTGCCAAAGGCGGTGCGGCTTCGGATTCCACCGAAAATGAAGGGATGCGTTCTTTGCAACGTGAACTGCCCGCCAAGTTGCCGGAAGGAGAGACGGAGCGTATCCAGGAACTGGCGCGCGCGACGTTCCGTGCCCTGGCCTGCGACGGTCTGAGCCGTATCGACTTCATTATCGACGAGGCGGACCGCAGCATTTACGTCAATGAAATCAACACCATCCCCGGCTCGCTTTCCAATTATCTGTGGGAGGCGACGGAAAAATTGGACGGAACGAATTACCGTTTTTCCGAAGTCATCGACGAGTTGATCGACGGTGCGTTTGCCCGCAGCCGGGAAGAAGGTTTCAAGGTCACGGACTTCGGCGGCAATATCTTTGCGGCCATGCCCGCCGGCGGTGGCTCCAAGATGAAGATCTGACGGGCTGCAACGGTGCTGTTGCGTGACTTTATATTTAATGCTCGGAAGGCTCTTTCGGCCGCTTCGCAAGGTGCTTCATCGTCCTGCGGTACCGCTCCGCTTTATTCTCCAGAGGAGGCGGTCGCGTTAGTTTCCCGTTTATGCGAGGCGCTGCTAGGCGTTTCTTCTTATGTCCATATCGTACATCCGGAGATGGCGATTCCCGAAGAATCCTTGCCGGTGCTTCAGGCGGCGCTTGAGCGCTTGATGGCAGGGGAGCCTGTGCAATATGTGTTGGGCTACGCTGATTTTCTCGGCATGCGATTGCGCGTCACGCCCGCCGTGCTGATTCCCCGTCCTGAAACGGAAGAACTCTGTCGCCGCGTCATTGCCGACGGACCGGCCCCTCGCGCCATATTGGACCTGTGCTGCGGCAGCGGCTGCATCACCTGGGCGATGGCCCGCGCTTTTCCCGACGCGTTGGTCGTCGGTGTGGACCTTTCGGAAGAAGCCCTCGACGTCGCGCGAAACCAGAAGCTGTCGCTCCCCACACCTATTTTCATTCAATCCGATGTCCTGAATGTGTCCGACCTGCTGCGGACGCTGAAGGCTGTGTTGAAAGAAAATGACTGTAACGGCTTCGATCTGCTGCTTTCCAATCCGCCCTATGTGCTCGAAAACGAAAGAGGAGTGATGTCCCGCAATGTGCTGGACTTTGAGCCTTCGATGGCTCTGTTCGTCCCCGATGACGATGCGCTGTTTTTCTACCGGGCGATCCGCGATGTCTGGTGTTCGTCCGTGATGCGCCCCCAGGCTCGGCTTGCCCTCGAAATCAATGAAGCCCTCGGTCCCGAAACGCTTTCGCTGTTCCCCATCGGCGAATCCGGCCTTTCTCCTCGTCTTGAAAAAGATTTTAACGAAAAAAATCGATATATTTTTTCAGAAAAATAAGTTTTGGCACGCGACTTGCAATAGCCTTAAATCAGAATAGTTTTTTCATAGGTTTAAGTTTTTAGGTTAGATGGAAGAGCCCTGTCGTGAGACACGGCTCTTTTGTTTTTATTTGCTTTTCTCTATAAAAACCAGTACATTTGAATGTTGTTTCGTTGGATGTGGGTGGATAATTGATTGTTAATTTGTTGATTATGAAACGAATCGCTTGGATTTTCCTGCTATTGTGCACGGCTCTTTGGAGCTTTTCCTGTACGCCCGACAAGACCTTGCAAGGGGAATCGAGTTCCTCCCAGGTGCAACCCAATCCGCCCGTCAACCCCGACGGCCCCGATAATCCCGATGATCCGGGCGATTCGGGTGACCCCACCGATCCCGGCGACCCGACAGATCCGAGCGGTCCCGGCAATCCGGACATTCCCGCGCAATATGCCGTCACATTCTCCGATGTCGAGGTCACGGACCTGACCCATTCGGAGGTCACCCTGGGCATTACGCTGACAGGACCTATGCAGCCCGGGGATACGCAAGTTATGATAAACGATTTTTTCCCGTATACCTGTATTCAGGTCGGGAAAGAGTCGTTGGAAAAGGTAGAAACTACCGTTCGCTATGTGAGCGAATCGACATCGGGCGGCATTCGTTTCTGCACTTATCGGCTGACGGCTCATCTCACCGGCCTGGACGCGGCTACCAAGTATTCTTGGACAGCGGAGACGGTGGTGGATTATTTGGAAATGGATCCGCGCACCTTTGAGCCTATTAAGGAAGTCCAAGCTCTCTTCAAGAGCGCCAAGATGGAATTTACCACCCAGGCCCTCCCGGTCTCATTCTCCCTCTATACGGATGGAATGGATACGGACACGCGTTTCTTTGACAGTGTCGTGCTGAAAGGCCACGCTGTCGCGCAGTACAATCCCAATTGGTCCGACCTGGCGATGGAATGGTCCAAAGAGTCTTCCTTCCCGGCCGCCGCGACCTTCCGCGCCGTCCCGGCGGATGTGACGGACGATTTGCATTTCACGGTCAGCGCCACCGGTCTGGAGGCCGGTACCAGATATTATTGCCGTGCCTGCGCGAAGGTGGACGGCCAGCCGGTTTATGGCCCAGCCCAGGAATTCACCACGCTGTCGGTAGACGAGGTGTTCCAAGTCGATCTCGTACCCGCTGCCAACACGATGTATGTCGAGATCCGTTGCTCGCTTTCTACCCTTCCCCAGCATCTTGCGCTCTATGGCTACGGTCTCTACTACGGACTTCTTTCCGAAGGTCTTGTCCATTCCGTCGGGAAAGATGAATTTCATTGGAAGCAGATGGGTATCCCGTGGCCCAAAGCAGCGACCATCACCGGCCTTCAGCCTGCGACGACCTACCAGATGCAGCCGTTCTTGATTTATATGGACAAGACGGACAACACCACGCTGTATACATTCCGGGGAGAAGTGTTCGAGCAAAGCACCCAGAGCCAGCCTGTCACCGGCATTCAGTTGGATGTACACGAAGAAACACTGTCGCGTCAGCACGAGACGCGCAAACTGACGGCGACCGTCGCGCCCGCAGATGCCTCGAACAAGAAAGTGATTTGGCGTTCTTCCAACACGAATATCGCTACCGTCGATCAGGACGGCAATGTCAATTTTGTGGGACTCGGTCCTGCGGAAGTCACCATCACCGCGCGGACGGAAGATGGCGGATTCGAGGATGTCTGTGTCTATACGCTGGGACAAGCCGTCACCGAAATCAAGACGAATCCTGAGGTGTACGCGAAGCCTTACATACAAAATGGAACGGCTATCCTCATCACCGTATCTCCGGAAGGAGCGCCGCGGGGCGGTGTCGAGGTGACTTACACTTCCGAGCCCGACAATGTGATCGATCACATCGAAAAGAATTCAGAAATACACTTTACGGTCTATCCGACCAAAGTGGGCGGTCGCGCCACCCTTACCTTTACGGCGGGGGACGGCAGCGGAACCACCGGTACCTGCGAGTTCTATGTCGCCGGCTATGTGGATATGGGCCTGAGCACGAAGTGGATGAATTGCGATGTCAATACGGTGCAACCTTGGACAGCCACCGGCGAGCGTGTGGCCTGGGGAGAGGTCTATTCCAAAGACCAATATGAACTCGGGAATTACAAGTTGTACGACAGCGCCAGCCAGTCGTATACAAAGTATGGAACCTGGGCTTCCTCGTTCGATGCCCCTCTGTTCGCCTTGGAATCCGGCGATGACGTAGCCAAATCCGCCGGTTCCAAATTGCGGACTCCTACGAAGGCGGAATGGGAGGAACTGCTCAATGGGTGTACTTGGCAGAAAACGACCTTGAATGGAACGGCAGGCTATCTGGCCACCTCCAAGGTCAACGGGAACACCTTGTTCTTCCCGCATAACATCTATTGGACCTGCGAACGTGCCAATTTCATTAATGTGACCCAACTTGTTATAGACCGCGCCTATAGGGTGGATTTGGACAATGTCGAATCCGGTGTCGGCTATTGCTACCGCTGGGAAGGCCATTATGTCCGCCCGGTTGTGGATTAGCAGAGATGCGTGCGATTTTTTGGAAAAAATTTGCACAATTCAAAAAAGTCGCTTATCTTTGCAGCCCGTTTGAAAGAAACGGGACACATAGTCTCTTAGCTCAGTTGGTTAGAGCGCTACACTGATAATGTAGAGGTCACTGGTTCAACTCCAGTAGGGACTACGAGAGAAATGGGGGATTAGCTCAGTTGGTAGAGCACTTGCTTTGCAAGCAAGGGGTCAAGAGTTCGAATCTCTTATTCTCCACAGACATACAAAAATAGACGCTCAAACTTGTTTGAAAGCGTCTATTTTTTTGTATGTCTGTAACGCCCGCCGCAGGCGGGCAGAGATGTCCGAGGGCCTTTGGCCCGAGGAAATCTCGGAGAATAAGAGATATGCTCTCGGCAGAGATGTCCGAGGGCCTTTGGCCCGAGGAAATCTCGAAGAGCTCTTGGAGCGCAGCGACAAAATCTCGGAGAATAAGCGTGTGCGGGCTTTAGCCGCCGCAGGCGGGCAGAGATGTTGGAGGGCCAAGGGCCCGACAAAATCTCTGAGAATAAGAGATATGCTCTCGGCAGAGATGTCCGAGGGCCTTACAAATGATAGATATCGGTCGCGGGCGGCGGGGGCGTGTCTCCCCAACGGTCAGCGATTTCTTTGAGCAGCTCCTTCAACACGTCGGGATCGTTCTCCGTCACCAGGCGGATGCGCGTCTCCTTGAAATTGTCCAAGCCTTTGAAATAGCAGCTCAGATGCCGGCGCATTTCCAGCACGCCCACACGCTCGCCTTTTAGCGCCAGCGACCGGTCCAGGTGCCGCAGGGCCAGTTCTACCCGTTCGCGGACCCCCATTTCGGGCAGGCGTTCCCCGGTCTTGAGATAGTGCTTGATTTCCCGGAATATCCACGGATGTCCGAAGGTTGCCCGGCCAATCATGATTCCATCCACGCCATAACGGTCGAAGGCCTCCTTGGCTCCCTCAGGCGTACGGATATCTCCGTTCCCGATGATGGGAATGTGCATACGCGGATTCTCTTTGATGCGTCCGATGAGTGTCCAGTCCGCATCCCCCGTGTACATCTGCTGGCGTGTGCGACCGTGGACGGTCAAGGCCCGGATGCCCACATCCTGCAGGCGCTCGGCCAGTTCCACAATGATTTTGCTGTCCTCGTCCCAGCCCAGGCGGGTCTTGACGGTGACCGGTTTTTGCACGGCCTCTACGACCGCTTTCGTAATGGCCACCATCTTGTCGGGCTCTTTCATCATCCCGCTTCCGGCTCCCCGACCTGCGATTTTCCGGACCGGACAGCCGAAGTTGATGTCGATGAGGTCGGCTCCGTGCCCGCCCACGAGTTCCTGCGCCCTTTCGGCCAACAGGGCCGATTGGACCATCGCTTCGGGGATATTCCCGTAAATCTGGATCCCGACGGGTGCTTCTTCGTCGGTGGTTTTGAATTTGTCGAAAGACTTGACGCTGTCGTGGACAAGGCCGTCGGAGGAAACGAACTCCGTGTACACCATATCTGCGCCGTACTCTTTACAGACGGCGCGGAAAGATGCATCAGTCACATCCTCCATCGGAGCGAGGAGGAGCGGCTTTTCGCCTAAGTCTATGGTTCCGATTCGCACGGGGCAGAAAGGACTCTCGGCTTAACGGATGCCGTATTTGGAAAGAATTCTCAAGATGGGTTTCTCAATGCTTTGGGCCCAAAGCTGGTAGCCGTAGTCGCTCGGATGCGTGCCGTCGACGGACGCTTCATTGTCCTCTGCGGTCGCGTCTGCCACGACATAGTATACGTCTTTGTATTTCTTGCACAACTCCGGCATTAGCCAGTCGGACATATCCTGCTTGGCCTGTTCGAGGGCTTCCCTTCTGAGATCGAAGTTGCGCCATTCGCGACGGATGGTTCGTTGGAAAATCATTGGAACGCCCGGGTGAGAGGCGGTCATCCGCTGAATGAAAGGTTCAAGGCGCTCTTTAATCATTTGGGCATCCGGGTTGGAGAACGAGTCGAAGACAAACGCATCCGCTTCTACTTGTTCCAAAAAGTCGAGGAAGTAGGGCTGCATTTTGCAGTTGCCGCTGAAGCCCAGCGTAATCACGCCCAGACCGGTACTGCGGCTGAACTGGTCGGGATAGGACATACCGGCGCGGGAGATGCTGATACCCTGGGTGTAACTGGATCCGTGGAAGACCACTTTGTGACGGAAGGGGCTGGAAATGGCCTCGATGTGGGCTTCTTCGGCAATGCCGATTTCCAGATTCTTGACCTCAGAGTACATCGGGAGGTATAGCATACAAGTCTTCTCGCTACTATCCATTCCGTCAATCAGCGTGATGGGTTTGTCGGAATAGCGCTCGCTATATTTCGGGAAATTGCCTTTGGCTCCGGCCCATAGCCATTTCCCGTCTTTTTGTATATAGAGATCGAATCCGTGGTAGGCCAGCGGCATCGTATTCAGGGCCTCATATTCCCATCCATATTCCACCTTGACCTGGATGGCGGGGGAGTCGGTCTTGAAAAGCAAGGCCCATCCGGCAGGGGAGATGGCTTGATTGCGCTCGCCTTTTTTGCCCAAGGGGAAGACTGTCGTATCAATGCGGTGGTAGTACTCGCCGGTAGGAACATTACTTTTGCCGATCAAGGTCAGTTCCTTGGCGTCCACAAATTTGAATTTCAAATGTTTGCTGGTGGGATATGATTTGGCGATAGAGTCCATGCGGGCGAAGTGCTCATCGTCAAACTGGCAGGCTTTGTTTCCGCAGCAGGAGTTTCCACAGCAGGCGCTCACGCTCAGGGCAAGGGCGCAAATGGCAAGGATAAGAAAGGATTTTTTCATGGGATGATATAATTAATGGTTTTTCTTTATCGAGCAAATACGTACAAAATTAGTGGATAATCCGTATTTTTCCAAGAAATTTTTCTACCTTTGCACACCTTTTTGGATTGGTCCGGTAGCTCAGTTGGATAGAGCAACAGCCTTCTAAGCTGTGGGTCTTGGGTTCGAATCCCAACCGGATCACAAATGCGGACAACAGGCCCGACAAAGTCGGGTGCTACGACAAAAAGAGACCAAGTCAAGCTTGCTTGAACATTGGTCTCTCTTCGTCGTAGCCGGGGCTTGCCGCCCCATTCTGTTGTCCGCGCTTGGGTAAAGATAGCCCGTGGCAGGGCAAGGGACGTGGAAAGGAGCGAAGCGACTGAGCAAATCCCAACCGGATCACTTTCTTTTATTCCACGACGGCGAGCACTTCGTTCTTTTCCAGTTTGTCCCCTTGTCGGGCGCAGACGGCGATGAGGCGGCAGTCCGTGGCGGCTTCGACCGCCTCGATGCCGTAGTAGGTCTGGATATAGGCGATGGCTTCGCCTTTCCGGAACGCTTTGCCGACGGCGGGAGCCGCGCTGACGTTGTCCACGTCGATTTGCCAGAGCAGTTGTCCCTTGACGGGCGCCTGTACGGGCAGGGCGGCGGGATGACCGGCGGTCAGCGCCTCCACATCCACCTTCGGCATTTCCACGACGGGACGGGTGATGACAATCGGGGCGCCGGCTTTGGCTCTCTTCTCTTCCAGTTCGGCGTTGAAACGCTCCTTGGCGACGCCGCTGCGGTAGTCGCGGTATTGACGCTCGTGCATCGCGAGTTCAAAGAGTTCCTCACGGTCTTCTCCCTCGTCCCAGCCTTCGGCCTTCATCATCTGCTCGAACTTGGGCAGTTCGTTCGGGAATGCGTCCTGAGGGTTTCCTTCGTAGAATTCGAGGCCTTTTTCCTTGGCCAGTTCGATAATCTCCGGGGCGAGCGGACCGGGCAGTCGGCCCATCTTGCCCAGAATCATATTCCAGGTGTCCTTGTCGATGGTGCTCCAGCGGGGCTTGCCCTGCAAGGTGGCCATCAGATTCATCAGGGCCGTGTTCTTGCAGTACTGGCTGAACGGGGTGACGAGCGGGGGATAACCCAGACGCGGCCACACATATTCCACTTCCTGGAAGAGCATCACCATCAGTTCGTCGAGGCTCAACTCTTTCTTGCCTCGGGCGCGCTGGCCGGCGTTGATCGCGTTCTGGAAGCCCTTGAGGTCGGCCATCATCGAACCCATCATACCGCCCGGCAGACCGCAGCCCACCAGCAGCGAACTCATATGAGAGTTGTTGGGGTCGATCCAGTAGCCGAGGAAGTCGTCGATGAACTCCTGCGTGAGTTTGCGGACCTCCATATAGGCGTTCATATCCAAATCCTTCACAAGGAAGCCGTCCGCCTTGAGCATTTCGCGGATGGTGATGACATCGGGATGCACCTTGCCCCAGGAGAGGGGTTCGACGGCGACATCCAGATAGTCGGCGCCGGCGCGGGCCACTTCCAGCATCGAAGCCGTGGAGAAGCCGGGGCCGGTGTGCCCGTGATACTGCACCTTGATGTGCGGGTATTTGGTCTTGATGTCGTGCACCAGCTCGCCCAGGAAATTGGGACGGCCGATACCCGCCATATCTTTCAGGCAGATTTCGTCGCAGCCGTATTCCACCAGCTTGTCCACGAGGCCCATATAGTAGGCGACCGTGTGGACGGGGGAGTGGGTGATGCTCAGGGCGGCCTGGGAAATCATCCCGGCTTTCTTGGCGTATTCGACGGAGAGTTGGAGGTTGCGGGGGTCGTTGAGGCCGCAGAAGGAACGGGAAATGTCCGTGCCCTGGGCTTTCTTGACTTTGAACATCAGTTCACGCACATCGGCGGGAACGGGATTCATCCGCAGGGCGTTGAGGCCCCTTTCGAGCATATGCGTCTGCAGGCCCGCCTTGCGCAGCGGGGCCGTCCACGCGCGTACCGCGCGATTGGGGTTCTCCCCATAGAGCAGGTTCACCTGCTCGAAGGCCCCGCCGTTGGTCTCCACGCGGTCGAAGCAGCCCATCTGGATGATGGCCGGAGCCACTTTCACCAATTGGTCCACACGGGGCACATATTTGCCCGAAGATTGCCACATATCCCTGTACACCAGGGAGAATTTTATTTCTCTTCCCATATACCTTATATTAATGATGCACAAACTTACACAAAATTTCTCAAAAAATGCTTACTTTTGCGAAGATAATTAAACCGGATACAATGAAACGCATTTCTATCTATTTGATGATGTTGCTGCTTTGCGCGGCATCCTGCAACAAAGACAACGCCAACGGCGCCGCCGAGGGAACCAACTCGGGGACGGTGGATCCGCAACCCGAACCGCAACCCGAAGACGGCGAACCCGCTGAAATCGATTTTAACAACATCGACCCGAATGACCCTTATTATAAAAATAACAGAGGTTCCTCAAAGGGGATTTCCGGAAACCAGGTAAACTCGATCACCGAAACTCCTTGGAAATATGAACAATGGTTAGAGGCGGGTAATGGTACGATGACCGTATACGACAACGGCAATTTCAAGGCGACCTGGAGCAACTGCGGTGATTATCTGGCCAGAGTGGGTTTTAAATACGGCACATATATTGACCGCGCGACCAAGAATTATATCGCCGACTATCAATTCACGAAGACAGGCAGCGCGGGCTACGGATATATTGGCGCGTATGGATGGACCTACGAGCCGATTGTGGAATATTATATTGTCGATGACTGGTACGGCAATATGCCCCCTTACGACAGCCACCCAAAAGGTCAATTTACGGTTGACGGAGCGACCTACACCGTTTATACTGTCCAACGTATTAATTCTCCAAGCTACTTTGGTGAGAATAAGACTTTTACCTCAGTTTTCAGTGTTCGCGAAAGTCGTCGTCAGCAAGGACGCATCCATATTTCCACCCACTTTGACGAGTGGAATAAGAAGGGTATCACATTGGGAAAAATAGCGGAACTCACGATGCTGGCCGAGGCTGGCGGCAATGCCACCGGCTCCGTAGAATTCACCTACCTCAACCTGATGGACCTGCCGGTGGAATAAGTCGATTGGCCGGAGCTCCTCATCCACGGAGAACGGGATTCTTCTCTGGCATCTATCTTGTTATAAATCAGCAGATAATGCAAAAGGACCTACCCGATTTGAGGTAGGTCCTTTTCGTTATTTCGCTGAATGTCAGCCCATTGAACGCCAGGGCAAAGGTGCCTCCATTTTGATTCGTCAAAACTATTTACGATATTCGCGGAAAATTACGGATTCTACCGGGCGCGAAGACCGTAACACAATGCGATAAAGGGCCAATGGCTTGCTATCGCATTAAGTGCCGCTCATCTATGAATACAAAGAAAAGATTCGTCCCGACGGACGTCTTGATTCATTGCTATCAAAGGACCGTCAATGGCTTCCTAATCTTTTATAGCATCAGTGACTATCTGGTATTCTTTACCATTCTTTGCACGACCGCCAAGAAATATAAGGTTCGTGTCTTATCCGTTTGCTTAATGGTCGATCACATCCATCTATCGATTATCGAAGAGCGGAAAGGCGACTTATCCAACTTTGTCAGGGATTATTCAAAAACATTCTCTTTCTTTCACAATCAGACCTGCCACCATACAGGAGCCTTTTTTGAATCACCATTTGGTAGCGCTCCGAAATTTGGCGATAAAAAAGTTCGTACTAATCTGGTCTATGTCGGAAACAATGCTCCCGAACGCCATCTCTGCCAGAAGGCGGAGGACTATCGCTGGAATTTTCTGGCCTACGCTGCCAACGACCACCCCTTTTCCGAAAGGCTTTTTCTGGATAAGGCTTCTCACGCGCTACGCAGTATTCGCCGTAGAATATTAGCGCTGTATAAAAAGAACCTTCCTTTGTCGTATGACTTTTTGCGATCTTCGTTTTCTTCTTTGGATAGAAAGGAAAAAGAGCAACTGGCTGATTGGATTGTTAAAACTTACAATGTCATCGATTACGGCTCCGCCATTCGGTATTTTAAGTCGTATGAAGATATGCTGACGGCAATGCACGCAAACATCGGCAGCGAACACGACATAAAAGAGGTCTTCACTGGAAAATCGGATGCGCATTATGCGCGGATGACGGCCATCCTGCTAAAAGAAGAGGGGTTTCAAGACATTCACGATATGCTGGCATTAGATATAAAGGAAAAATTCAGGCTGTTTCTATTGCTGCATCGCAAGACAGATGCTCTACCCAAGCAAATTGCCGCTTTCTTGCGGATGCCTCTCAGCGAGTCTGGCATATAGAAATCAGTAAATCAACCGATTATACAAAAGGACCTACCCGTTTTGGGGGAGGTCCTTTCCGTTATTTTGTTGAAAGCCAGCGAGTTTTGTGCCAGGGCAATTGGAGAGACCGACTGCAGCTG